>JBFHXD010000119.1:0-7403 GCA_041599135.1 Methylomirabilales bacterium (SeqCode)
AGCGTGTCGAGCCAAAAGAGCCACTCATAACGTTCGGAATTGACTACGGGCGGCGTCTTAATATGATGAAGTTCCTTCAGGTATTGAAATACCCGCTTGATCTGCCGCCGAGCATCTTGAGTGTTATATTTGTGTCGCACGTGGTGGCTCTGTCATCCTTTCGGATTATGCCCCCCTGGTCTGTGCAAGATCGGGACCACGAAGCATGTTGCCTGACCCGCTAATTCCTCATCAGACCCCCCTAACCGAGCCCAAGAAAATCAAATACTTCGACCATGCTGCTAACCTGGATTATTTACAGAGGAGTGAATAATCTGCCGTCCGGGCATCGACTTTGCCCCGCGTTTGCGGTCGGAAAAAAAGGGTTGAAAAAGGGGTCGGGAGTCTTTTATTTAGAATCCGGTATCCGGGGCCGCGTCGGGTGCATCCCGTGGTTATCCCTTGCGCTTGCTCGACCCGCGGGCCAGAGACCTTTCAACGGTTTCTGCCCAGCCGGATGCCACCCACTCAAGGTCATTAAACGGATAGACGCGCTCTACCTTCCACCCCGCATCTCGGAGGACGAACTGCATGCCATCGGCTGCTGGTGCGTTCGTTGAGTGGATGACGATGTGGCATGACGCATCCTGTTCCACTAGGAAGTTGACGACATCCCTCCCCACACCCGGATCAAACGTCTCCCCGTCGCGCTCGCGGTTCGGCCCAAGGTCATGATCCAGAGAAAGCAGGGAGACCGTCGAGAGGCTGGTCCGGAGCCATGCGATCATGTCTGGAGCATTGTCGAAGAAGACGAATGATCCGTCCGGAACGAGGCGCTCAAGTTCACGTCGCATGGCTGAGGTTCGCCGCGAATCGTCTTCAAGGATTGCGACTACTGCCGACATAGAAAGAAGGTAACTCCAACTAGAGACAACTGTCTCGTGACTTCGAAAATGTGATGCAACGGTTATGCCACAGGTGGGGTATGGGCTGTGACTCCCCGTGAAGTATCGCGAAAAAGGGGTCGGGAGTCTTTTATTTGCTGGCAAGATGACCCTTGCCGGATCTTCCCAAAAGACCCCTCGGACATGCTCGAGGGACAGTCTTAGGGTGTTGATGGAAATCCAGAAGGGTTAGCGGGTGGCGAGGCGGACGAGGCGAGCTTCTTTGTCGAAGAGGGCGGTGGCGGCAGTGATGGTAATGGTGGAGAAGAGCAGAAGCATTCCGATGTTGGAGGTCAGGGCAAAGTCGGGTCCGAGGGCCATCCCGGGGCTCCCCGGGAGCAGGGCGTGTTTGAAAAGATCGATCCCGTAGGCGAGGGGATTGGCGTAGATGACCCACTGCAGTCCCGCCGGCAACAGCTTCACCGGGTAAAGCCCACCGCTCAGGAAAAACATCGGGAAGACCACAAAGTTCATCACCCCCGCAAAGTTCTCTAGGGAGTCAATCCGCGAGGCGAGCAGCAGTCCAACGCCTGTGATAGCAACGGCAGTCAGCAGGATGTACACGGTCAACAGCAGGATTTGCTGCACACCCAAGGGAATACCGATCAACGGGGCCAGACAGAGCAGGATGGCCGCCTGGAGGAGAGAAAGGAAGGAGCCACTGGCGACCTTGCCTCCCACGATCGTGAGCCGAGAGATGGGCGCGACAAGGATGAGCCGCATGACGCCGAATTCCCGGTCGTACACGGTCGAGAGGGCGGAATGAATGGAGCTAAAGAGCACGACCATCCCGACGACCCCCGGAAAGAGGAACTGGAGGTACGAGATTCCTGGGGGTGTTTCCACAATCCGGTTGATACCGATCCCCACAATGAAGAGCCAGAGGAGGGGCCGCGCCAGCGAACTGAGCAGGCGACCGCGCTGGCGGAAGAAGCGTTTCAACTCCCGGGTGACAATACTCCGAATAGGTCGCAGCGGGATCATGGCTTGAATTCTCGCCCTGTCAGTTGCAGAAAAACCTCGTTCAGTGATGGACGCTGGATGTTGATGCCGGTGATTTGGTCCCCGCAACGTCGGATGAGTTGCGGGAGGAATGCCTCCCCATCCATGACCTCCAAGAGCAGACCTCGGTCGGTCAACTGCGGGGAGAGGTGAAACTGCGCGCGGATCGCCTGGGCAAGTTCCTCCATGCGATCGCTACGCAGCTGAACCACATCCCCCTTGAACACCTGCTTGAGTTCGTCGGGAGTGCCCAGGGCAACGAGACTGCCACGGTCAATGATCCCCACTCGGTCGCACACCTCCGCCTCTTCCATATAGTGGGTCGTCACAAAGAGGGTTGTCTCCTCCGTCCGACGCAGCGTATCCAGGAATTGCCAGATCTGGCGTCGCGCCTGCGGATCGAGACCGATCGTCGGTTCATCCAGGAACAGGATGCGCGGTCGGTGCAGCAGTCCGCGGGCGATGTCCAGACGCCGCCGCATCCCCCCAGAGAGTTGCCGCGTCATGTGATTCTTGCGGTCGGATAACTCGAGGAGTTGGAGGATCTCATCGATCCGCTCCGTGGCGAGCCGGGGACTGAGATTGTAGAGGCACGACGTGAACCAAAGATTCTCGTATACGGTCAGGTCCTTGTCGAGGGTGCTTTCCTGGAAGACGAGGCCGATGGCCCGGCGAACCACCCACGCCTCCTTGACGCAATCGTGGTCTGCCACGCGGGCGGTCCCGGCCGTCGGCCGGAGCAGCGTGCACAGCATGTGAATCGTCGTGGTCTTCCCGGCGCCGTTTGGTCCGAGGAAGGCGAACAGCTCGCCCGGACGGACCTCAATGTTGAGCCCGTCCACGGCGGTCAGCTCCCCAAACCGTTTGACTAAATTTTCGGTGACGATCGCGGGCACGCGTTCCTCATAACCCCCACGAGATGAGCTTCGTCTCGAGAAAATTTTCGATCCCCAGCTGTCCGCCCTCTTTGCCGATCCCGCTCGCCTTCCATCCGCCAAACGGGGCCTGAGGCGTTCCTGGGAAGGGGTCGTTGATCCCCACGACACCGAACTGGAGCTGCTCTGCCATGCGAAACACCCGGCTGACATCGCGCGTGTAACAGTAGGCGGCCAGTCCATACGGGGTCGCGTTCGCCGCCGTGATGACCTCGGCCTCCTCCGAGAAGGAGACAAGAGGGGCGACCGGGCCAAAGGTCTCCTCCTGCATGATTACCATCCGGTCGGTCACCGCGGTGAGTACCGTCGGTTCGAAATAGAATCCTCCCGAAAAGGCCTTACCCTCAAGACGCCGCCCCCCACAGAGTATTTTGGCCCCCTTGGTGCGGGCATCCTCCACGTGGTGCGATACCTTTTCGTAGCCTTCCTTGTCAATCAACGGTCCGATCTTGACCGTCTCGTCTTGCGGATCTCCCACAGTGAGCGCGCGGGTCAGCTCGGTAAATCGGGCCACAAAGGGCTCGAAGATCCGTTCATGGATGTAGATTCGGTTGGTGCAGACGCAGGTCTGCCCCGCATTCCGGAACTTCGATGCCACCGCACTGGGTACGGCAGCCTCGAGGTCGGCGTCGTCAAAGACGATAAAGGGGGCGTGTCCCCCCAGCTCTAGTGTGAGTCGCTTGACCTGATCCGCCGCGTTTCGCATGATGTGACGTCCGACTTCCGTGGACCCGGTGAAGTTAATCTTGCGCACGGCGGGGTTTTCCAAGAAGGCCTGGCCGATCGCCGGCGCGTCTCCCGTGACGAGGTTCAGCACTCCCGGGGGCACCCCGACCTCCGCGAGGGCCTCGCAGACCGCAATGGCGGTGAGGGGCGTGCGTTCGTCCGGTTTGACCACCACGGTGCACCCGGCGGCCAGGGCTGGGCCCACCGGTCGTGTGATCGCCGCGGCGGGAAAATTCCAGATGGTAATGGCGGCAGCGACGCCGATGGGTTGCTGAATGGTGAGCAGGCGACGCGACGGGATGGAAGGTGGGATCGTTCGTCCTCCGACCCGTTTGCACTCCTCGGCGGCGAACTGCAGAAACCCCGCCGTGTAGGCGATCTCTCCTCGCGCCTCCGTAATCGGCTTGCCGGACTCGGCCGTGAGAAGCCGTGCAAGCTGCTCTCGATCGGCAAGCAGTCGCTCAGCGGCACGCAGCAAGAACTCTGCGCGCTGTCCGGCCGGCTTCTCGGCCCAACTCGGAAAGGCCTCGCGCGCCGCCTCGATCGCCCTGTGGGCCTCCGCGGTTCCACCGTACGGGACCTCAGCCAGCTGCTCGCCGCTTGCCGGATTCACGACCGGAAATGTCCGGCCGTCCGCCGCGGGGAGCCAGTCGCCCCCGATCAACATGCGCTGGGGACGATCTACAAATGTTGCGTACGACAGATTGGTCATGGCGTTTCCAAGAGTGACTTCAAAATCTCGAGCTCTTTACGCACGTTGTTGACCAGCGTTTCAAAGAGCCCAGGTGCGGCCCCCGGGGGCTCGAACTGCGTAAAGATGTACACCACGCTGTCGTTCGTCCGGATGAGCCTGCTGGGCGAGCAACGGAACTTTCCATCCCGGCCGAAATGAAAGTCGATGACTCCCGTTTTCTGATCCGCGCGGATGAACAGATCCAGTTCGCCACGAGGAGTCTGAACGCGAAACACGTCTCCACGTGGTTCGGGCGGTGCAATCGCAAAATCGACGGTCCATAGGTGCAACTTGGTCGCGTCGGTGAGGAGTGCCCACGCCTGATCAAAGGGGGCACGGATCGAAATGGAAAGCGTCTCAGAGCGCTCCACGGCTACCTCCACGCGCTAGTGACCGATGACCGGCGACCGAGAAAAACGACACCCTTCTTGCGGTTTAGAATACTGCCGCGCCCAGCGCATTTGCGGGCGCAGAGACAGATAATACCTACTTGTGACTATAATGGACGAGGCGAGGAAACGCAAGATTGGACGACCGATCACCGACTACCGACGACCGCAACTCGATGACCGACCACCGTTGACCGACGACGGTAAGAATCAAAAGCATTTTTCGGTCATCGGTCGTCGATTATGGTTATCTGTCGCAGGAGCTGATTACGGGCGAGCGTCCGCTAGGTGCCAGACGAAGGTAAGGTTACCGCTCGTGGCCGATCGCCTGCATCAGTTGGCCACGGGTCTTGGGGTTGGTTCGGAAGAGGCCGAGCATCGTCGTCGTGACGGCCTGGGTATTTGCCTTCTCAACTCCACGCATGATCATGCAGAGATGCGCCGCTTCAATGATGACGGCCACCCCGCGCGGTCGTATGGTTTCCCACAGGCTCGTGGCGATCTGTTTGGTGAGCCGCTCTTGTACCTGAAGCCGGCGACAAAAGCTGTCGATCAGTTTGGTCAGATGGCTTGCGCGCAAGACGCGCCGGTTGGGAATGTACGCCACGTGACACTGACCAAAGAACGGCAAGACGTGATGTTCACAGAGACTGACGATCGGGATGTCGCGGACCACGACCATTTTGCCGCGCCGGTCAGCCACGGTCCCCGAGCGGAGGATGGCCTGCACATCCTGCCGGGATCCGCTGGTCAGCTGCTGCAGACTCTGGATGAAGCGGTCTGGGGTTCGTCGAAGCCCTGCACGGCCCGGATTCTCCCCGAGGGCTGCGAGGATGGCACGGCCCAGCGCCTCCCGGCTGTTTACAGGGGACCCCTGGTGGGCTGTTCGTTTGGATTTACGTCGGGTTCTCGTACTCACGGCTCATCAATGACGGTTCTCACGATAATCTTCTCTTCATTCGACGGCCCTCGCGTGGTGCAAGTCGCCTCGCGCTTTCTCCAAGATCGCCAGGAACGAGGTGAGTTGAGAGAGATCGGGGAGCAGGTGATCGGGGGCGGCGGCCGCGAGGGTGGTCCAGGAGTCGCCTCCTGTGGCGACCGCAACCGTGGTGGCCTTGAGCCGCTTGCCCGCACTGATGTCGAGGACGGTGTCGCCGACAACGACCACGGGAATATTCGCGGTCTGTTTCGCCAGAGACTTCCCTCGTTCGACGGCGACGCGCAAAAGCGTTTCCCGATCTGCCGCGTCCGACCCAAAAGCACCGAAGCGGAATTTCTCGAGCAGCTCGGCCCGCCTGAGCTTTAACTTGGCGGCCCCCTCAACGTTGCCCGTGGCCAGGCCCAGGGCAACATCGGAGTCGCTGCTCAGGGTTTCGAGCAGGTGGGGGACGCCAGGCAGGACCTGGAAACCCGTGGGTGTGGTCAGTTCCTTTTCGAGGTGGACGAGGTAGCGCTTCTGCAGCAGCTCGAGTTCGGTGGCACCCGGCACTCTGCCCAGACGTGCTCGGAATATGCCCTCTACAATCTCTGGATCCGTTCGACCATGCACCGGCAACCCCTCGACCGCGGCGTCCACGTCCCACAGCTCCCGGAATGCGCGGAGCACCGCGCGCCGGTCGGCCCCCCCAGCCGAAAGAAGCGTGCCATCGATGTCGAACAGCAGAATGATCTGCGCCACCTTTGTGCTCATCTTCCGTTAACATGCCGAAGATCGAAAAGATCGAACCGGGCCTAAGACAGTCTTGATACCATCTGCAGATGTCGTTGAGTCGTGGGGAACCCTGATCGGGGTGAGACATCGCAAAGGGCGAGGGCAGGGGAGAGGCGCCTTTTCAGGCTCTTACTGTTTGTGCCGGCTGACCGACGCGTCCGTAATCCGGACCCAACTTTCGAGGCCCGTGGCGTCCTTCTGCTGCCCGATGTCCAGGATCCCCACAACCCGGATGGGGCCTCCCATATACTGGGCCCGACTTCCCTCCTTCATAAAGACCGTCGTGCATGCGGCCCAATCGAAGGATGCAGAGCAGAAAGGACACTCATCGAACGGCTCCTTGATCGCCATGAAGTAAGATCCATCGTGGGGAATGATCGGGGCCATGTACGCCACGAGCTCCACTGGCTTGCCCTGGAGATTCTTGAGCTTTTCGGTGTACTCCAGGCGGAAGTTGGGTCGGATGAGATCGTACTCCGTCTTCTGACTGGTGAAATACTCGCCGAACTTGATCCGGGTGGGATTCTGTCCCCCCCAGACTAGCGTCCCCGCCCAGACCGCGATCAGTATCCCGATCATAAGTGCTCGCCGTCCCACGCCATCCTCCCGCTTGCGAGCGAAAATCCGCGACTCTGACATATACCATTCAAACGGCGGTTATGCAAGGGAGACCAGGTGATCCGCCACTTCCATTCGGTAGGCCGTCAGGCCCGGGATAAGTCCTGCCAGGACGCCTAGGACTGCCATGGCGCTCAGGATGAGGGGTTCGAGCAGCGAGAGATGCCAGACGGGGACATAGATCCCACTCGAGGCTTCGATGATCCGGCCAGCAACATAGGCCGCTGCCCGCCCCAGGCCGAACCCCACGACCGTCCCTAGGACAGAGATCATCGCAGATTCCCATAAGAGGAGCTGGACCAGCATGCCTGGGCTGGCTCCCAGGGCGCGAAGCGTCGCCAGCTCCCGCCGGCGTTCGATCGTGGC
>JBFHXD010000120.1:0-7383 GCA_041599135.1 Methylomirabilales bacterium (SeqCode)
CGGTAATTGTAGATTTCTCCGTTGAAGACAATCCAGAGGGAGCTGTCCTCATTGGTCATGGGTTGATGCCCCCCGGCCAGATCGATGATGGCCAGACGGGTCATGCCGATCCCCACATCCGGCTCCTCGTGGGATCCCATGTCGTCCGGGCCCCGGTGCTTGAGCACGCACAGCATGGCGGGTAGGAGTCCCGGTGCTTCCGGTCCGACGTACCCTGCGATCCCGCACATAACTATCTCCGGAGACTGAAGAAACTGAAGAAACAGACAGATTTCATAACAACCCGGTTTTTGGCGTTCAGGAACAAACTTTCTTGAACCCGTATCGAGTTACGGGTGGCGGAAATGCGAGTTCCGGTCCACACCGACGAGGCAAACGTAAGAACCGGTCCGACCTCTACCAGGATCCGGCTGACAGCGAACATATACCCCGTTTCCGGTCATCGGCGGGCAGTCCTAACATGTGTCCGCGAGGATCTGCAACAACCGTGCCCGCATGAGGCGTTCAGCATCGATTTTCTGGCCCCTTAGCCCTTGCCCGGGCGGAGGCGGGCCGTGCCCCTCTAGGGTTGTCTCGCCAAACAGAGGTGTGTTACGGTAGGGACCGGAGGGAAAGGCGAGGAGTGCCGTGATTCAGGCAATTACCTTTGATTTGTGGGATACGTTGATTCGGGAGACCCCCGAGTCGGGCCGGAAGCTCAGGGAGGCCAGGACGCGGGGTCTCTATATGCTGCTCCAAAGCCAGGGGTATCCCGGCAGTCTTGAGGAAGTGGAGGCGGCATATGAAGGAGTAGGAGAGCGCCTTCGGGGGATCTGGGCGCGGAATGTCGATGTGGGATCTGAGGAACAGGTCCAGCTCTTCCTCGAAGCCCTGGATGATGGGTGGCAGATGCCCCAGGATCGGATGGCGTTAGCCAACCTCGAGTGGGCGTACGTGTCACCTGTGCTCCAGGCCTTGCCGGTGTTGACCGAGGGAGCCGTTGAGGTCCTCACGACACTGAGGCAAAAATACCGAGTGGGAATGATCTGTAACACCGGTCGGACTCCGGGAACGATGCTCAAAATCATTCTCCAGCGTCTGGGGATTTTGGAGCACTTCGATGTCCTGACCTTTTCAGACGTGGTTGGGGTACGCAAGCCAGATCCGCAGATCTTTCACCTGACCCTCGAGCGCCTCGAAGTCTCCCCGGATTGTGCACTGCATGTCGGAGATAACTCTACCACGGATATCCTCGGGGCACGTGGGGTAGGGATGTGGGCAGTCCTGTTCAGTTCGGCCAAAGCCCCATTTTCCGATGACGAAAGGGTACGGGTCATTACAGCCCTTGAAGAGTTCCCTCAGATCTTGGACCAGGTTGCGATGGAGGCAAGCAAGTCGACGTAGTGTGGTAAGCCGTGAACGGTGAACGAATTGTGAGCCGTGAACTATGAACGCGGTAAC
This sequence comes from Methylomirabilales bacterium (SeqCode), assembly GCA_041599135.1. Lineage (GTDB taxonomy): Bacteria > Methylomirabilota > Methylomirabilia > Methylomirabilales > CSP1-5 > CSP1-5. The sequence goes on from JBFHXD010000120.1 coordinate 1,441, forward strand.
GGAGCAGGAGGAGAAAAGGACGGTTGGTCAGCTCTTGCGGGCGGCCCGTGAGGCGAGGGGGATTAACCGTGAGGAAGCAGCAAGTGCCACGCGCATCAAATCCGTCTTCATTGGTGCCATGGAAGAGGATGACTACCACCTCCTTCCCGATGAGCGCTACCTCGTCCGCTTTCTTGGCGAATATGCCTCGTTTCTGGAACTTGATCCCCAAGAAGTTCAGCAACGCTTCTCGAAACAGATCGCCCGCAGTTCCAGTTCGCTGGCGGTGTTCCCGACCAAGCGGACCTTTACGCTATCCCTGCGCCGGCTATTCCTGGGACTGATCCTGCTGGCAATCTTCATCCCCGTTATCTTCGTCACACTTTCCCTGCTCACGGATCGGCCTCGGGAAGACACGGCACCCAAGCCTCCTGCAGAATCACAGTCCGTCACAGCGGCACCCCCTTTGGAAACACTGCCCGGTACGCAAGAGCCCGTGGCTGAGAATCTCATCGCCACGGCGACCCCGGCCCTGCCCGATCGACCTGTACCCTCTGATTTACCGGGAGAGAGCCATACCCTGCGTGTGGAAGCCCGGGAGATGACCTGGATGCTGGTCACGATTGACGACGGAGAGACCCAAGATGTCCTGCTCCAAGGTGGAGAGACCTGGGTATGGCATGCGCAGCGCGGCTTTGTGGTGACCGTGGGCAACGCCGGCGGCGTGGCGCTCACGCTGGACGGGCAATCGCTGCCACGGCTCGGTGACACGGGGCAGGTGATTCGGAACCTCCGCCTCTTCCCCGAAGGATCTCCCCCCCCTGAAGTGCCATAAAGCACGCACGTCCTGGTTGGCCCCTCACAGTGCATCGTCTATTTCTTTTGGTCGTTTGTACTCGAACGTGTATTCCAGGCTAAAGGCATCCCACCACTCCGGAACGCCTGTTTCCGTGTCGGTATGCCGAGCAAGGCCTCCTGTAGAAGGGTTTTCTATGGTATAGACCAGCTTGTACTTTCCGGGCCTGAGCTTTATGTTAATCCCGTAGTGGGGTCCATCTTTGGCCACCATTTGCCACAGTAGGCCTTCTTGCTCATCATTTGTTTTGAGATTGCGAAGCTTGTAAAGAACAGTGAGATATGGTATCCACTCGCCCGGGCCAAAGCCGCGCTGATTCTCATTCGTGGCATGTATATCCGCCTCCAGGTGGATAACTGCTCCTTCTTCTCTTGGAACGCCACCCCAGTAATCATCCTGGGAAACCGCGGGATCAACATAAACAGCAGCAATCTCCATCCCGTGCATCTTTATTGGCTTTCCGATTGGAAACTCCTCGGCCCTTGCCAGGATAGCAAGAGAGAAGACCATCAGTAATCCCATCAACCCGTTAAGTAATCTTCTGATCAGTTTCATCTTTTCCTCTTCGATCCGAACCGCTTCGAGGCGTTGCACAAAGCGTTGTTTTCAACTCGTCGGTGACAGCGAATGAGCTGACGAAGCCGGCCTTTTCGTTGGTCATGTATGTTCATGGGTGCATCTCCTCGTCAGTTGGGTTGCAAACGCGCAGGGGGCTTGTTTTTGCAGTTTCTTGTTGCTATAAAAAAGAAAGCTCGGCCCGGGGACCGAGTGTGATTCTCAGTCCTTGAGGAAGAGCCGGCGGCTTCACCGCCCTCGCCCGCCAGCCTGGTCGGTGAAGTCGCTCTTGCTTTTCTGGGTCCTACCTCTTCCTATTCTCCTTGCTCACCCTTCCGATGGAGTGACAAACCTGCCCGAGATGCCGCACTTTCCTCTACGCGCATGGAAGTCGTCTTGGGTGAGACAGGCAATCATTTCGCAGAGACGATGATTTAGAGCCACGGTTTGGTTGCCCGAAAAGCTACCACGTGGGCCGGCCTCGCCACCACCTTTGCCCGATTCCCAGGATGAAGGGTAAGAGTCGATGGCTGGTGACTGTGAATCGTAGCTCCCGAAGGAAGCTGGACCACAACGAGATTGTCCGGTCCCCGAAACTGTCGTGAGAGGACCATAGCAGTACCCGCCGGATCAGGAAGTAGCTCGATGTGATCAGGACGGATCATCACCTCAACATGGGCCCCTGCGGAGAAGCCGGGGGTGTTGGACAGGGTCCCGATTTCGGTCAGGATCCCCTCTTCGGTGACGCGACCGGGCAAGAAGTCAGCCTTCCCCACAAAGCGGGCCACGAATCGAGTCGCCGGCTGGTGATAGATTTCCTCAGGTCGACCGATCTGCTCCAATCGCCCCTGGTTCAAAATGCCGACCCGGTCTGCGATCATAAAGGCCTCCTTCTGATCATGGGTCACGAAGATTGCGGTAGTCCCCAGCTCGCGAAGGATCGTGTACACCTCGAGGTGCATCTGGGTCATGAGGTCGGCATCGAGGTTGCTGAAGGGTTCGTCAAGGAGGAGGACGGCAGGGCGAGGGGCCAGCGCTCGAGCCAACGCCACTCGCTGTTGCTGGCCACCAGAGAGTTCGTGGGGATAGCGGTGGGCGAAGGGCGTGAGACCTACTGTCTCAAGCATCCCGTGGACCCGTTGGGCCCGCCTCGTGGCATCGAGCTTCTTCAGCCCAAACGCGATATTGGCTTCCACGGACAGATGCGGGAAGAGGGCGTATTCCTGAAAGACCATGCCCACCCCCCGCTCTTCGGGAGGGACAAAGGTCTGTGTATCAGTCATCACTTTCCCACCAATCTGCACCAGCCCGGTATCCGGCCTTTCAAAGCCGGCGATGAGGCGAAGCGCCGTCGTTTTCCCACTGCCGCTCGGCCCCAGGAGAGCGATGATTTCGCCAGGCTCCGCGTTCAAGGAGAGATTGTCCAGCGCAGGCAGATCCTGCGGAGAAAACCGCTTCGTGAGTCCTTCAAGACCGAGTAGTCTCATGGCGTGTTCGGATGCGACCTTTCATTCCCTCGCACGTCGGTCGGGTCAACCGCTTTGCCGTTCAATGGACGGATGCCGGTCCGCGCCAGGATCAGGACGGGGAGGATCCCGACGGCGACAATGGTCAGTGCCGGCAGGGCCGCAGCTTCCCAGAGCGATTCAGAAGTGAGTTCCCAGACTCTGAGCGCAAGCGTTTCGTACCCAAAGGGTCTCAGCAGCAGGGTGGCCGGCATTTCCTTGATCACGTCGACGAACACGAGGATCGCTGCGGCACACAGGCCTCCGCGGATCAGCGGAAGGTGGATGCGCCGCAACACTCCGCCTTTACTCACTCCCAGCGAGCGCCCCGCCATGTCCATGCTGGGCGTGACCTTGACGAGGCTTGCCTCGACCGTCTGACAGCTTACCGCCAGGAAGCGGACCAGGTAGGCGAACACCAGGCCGACCAACGAACCGGTGAGGAGCAGGCCACTTCCGGTGCCCCAGATGGTGTGGAGAAAGGTATCCAGGCTGTGGTCCACGAAGGCGAGTGGTACCAGCACGCCGACTGCGATGACCGATCCGGGCAGCGCGTATCCCATGCTCGCGATCCGACCAAAGATGGCCACAACCCGACTCCGGCTCAGCCGGAGGCCGTAACAGACCACTACCGCGGCAGCGACTGCGACCATGGCAGTGATCACTCCCAAGGTCAGGGTATTGAGCACGTACTCCGAATACCTGTCGTAGTCCGAACCGCCAAGATCGGTCACCGTCCAGAGAATGAGCTGGACAACCGGCAAAACAAAAGCCACGGCGACGACGAGGCCGGCCATGCCGGTCGCCGTCCACGCCTTCCAGCCAGTGAGCCTTTTGGGAGCGGCAGGCCGGACCTTGCCTTCGGTCTGGTAAAAGCGGGCCCGGCCTCGCAGCCTCCGCTCGAGCAGGTACAGGGTGAGGGTGAAAAAGAGCAGCACACTCGCCAACTCCGTCGCAGCCCCCCGGTCAAAGAGGCCGAACCACACGCGATAGATGGCCACCGTAAATGTGTCGAATCCATAGATGGCGACCGTTCCGAAATCCGCCAGGGCTTCCATCAAGGCGAGCGCGAGACCGGCCACGATGGACGGTCGGGCAAGGGGCAGCGCCACCTGCCAGAAGACCTCCAACCGGCTCGCGCCGAGGGCGTGCGCGGCCTCGAGCGTCGTTTCCGACTGCTCGAGGAACGCGGCCCGCGCGAGCAGGTACACGTAAGGATAGAGGACAAGTGTCATAACCAGCACCACACCACCATACGAGGCGGCGTCCGGGAACCACATGCCCGGTCCAAAGACGTGGCGGAACCAGGTTTGGACCGGCCCGGCATAGTCGAAGATCGCCAGAAAGACGAAGCCGATGACATACGCAGGCATGGCCAGAGGGAGAATAAGGAGCCATTCGAATGATGCGCGGCCCGGGAAGCGGTACATCGTCACCAGCCAGGCAAGACCGGTCCCGAGTACGGTGACACCGATCCCCACACCGCCAATCAGGATGAGCGTATTCCATGTCAGTTCAATCAGTTGCGTCTTCCACAGATGTCTCCAGATCTCCACACTCGGCGTCATAATAGAGGAGGCGACGACGAGGATCGGCGTCGCGACGAGGAGCGCGACGGCGCCGGCAGCCACCGGCCATGGATCCCGCGGGCGCCAGAGCCTGAAATGCCGGATACCGTATGCAACTGTTTTTACCTGACTCGATGCCATACCGAGGACGTCTCCTGGCTTACTTGTAGCCTACACGGTCGAAAAGCTTCACCGCGGCCGCCTGGAGGGCGCCGGCCGCGGCCACGTCCATTGTGTCCGCTTTGAACTCTCCCCAGTCAAAGATCAGGGTATTCGGCTTGACCGTCGGGTTAGCGGGGTACTCGTAGTTTGTATCGGCGTACAGGTTCTGCGCCTCGGCCGAGCTCAGAAACTCGATCAATTGGATTGCGTTGGTCCGGTGTTTAGCGTACTTCGTCACGCCAGCGCCGGAGATGTTCACATGGACACCCCGGCCGTTTTGATTCGGCCAGAACACGGCCACTGGAAATCCCGGGTCCTTTGCCTTGAGCCGCGCAAGGTAGTACGTGTTGGCCATGGTCACATCACACTGGCCCGCGGCGATAGCCTTGAGGATCTGGGTATCGCTGTTGAAGATGCGGCGCGTGTTGGCCATCCACCCACGCACGACCTCCTCGGTTCGCTGCTCGCCGAGGGTCTTGATCATCGTTGCGACCATCGACTGCGTATACACTTTGCGCGAGGTGCGAAGGCACAACCGTCCCTTCCATTGCGGGTTGCCCAGTGCCTCGTAGGTGGAGAGATCTGAGGGCGTGACCCGCTTGGTGCTGTACATGATTGTCCGGGCACGCACCGAAAGTCCCACCCACGCGTTGTCCTTGGCCCGGAGGTGTGCGGGGATATTTTGCGAGATGACGGACGAGTTGAACCCCTGCAGGAGGCCGGCCTGTTCTGCCAGCCACAGGTTTCCCGCATCCACCGTGATAAAGACGTCAGCAGGAGTGTGAGGGCCCTCCGCCTTGAGGCGCTCGAAGAGTTCGGCCTCCTTCGCGGTGAGATATTGCACCTCGATCCCGGTCCTTGCCGTGAAGGCGTCGAACATCGGCTTGATCAGCTTCTCGATCCGAGCCGAGTAGACCACGACCGCGTCAGCTTCGGCTCCTAGGGCTGGTACCCAATGTGTCAGTAAGGGAGCGGCTGCCAAGACAAGGCTTGTAAGTATTCGAAATAAGAACCTTCTCATGGCTGCTTCATTACCCTCGAGGGACTAAATGGGATCCCAAAAGCCATACATTATAACAAATTCAAGAAGATATGTGCCCATAAGCTGTCAGTTAAGGTACCCTTAACAATAATTTGATGTCAAGACCTTTTTACATTATTATGCTGACTTGTACCGGATTATCTTGACAGCCATTTCCCGCATACATTACGATAACTCGTCGACAACAAACGATGGGAGAAGGAAGCCATGACACACGACATTGGCCTGATGGAAAAAACAGAGATGTACCTCAAGGCGATCGTGGTCATCCAGCAA
>JBFHXD010000121.1:0-7237 GCA_041599135.1 Methylomirabilales bacterium (SeqCode)
ATACACAAAGATGGCAGTCCAAATAATCGTATAGGCGGCAAACAAATACCAGAGGTTTTTCACCGTGTTTTCCCTCGCCTATTCGACAAGGTCTCTGTCGATCTCATGCCGTAAGCTCTCCAGTTCATACCGACTTTGCGCCAACACAACCCGCTCACGTGTCAACCAGAAAAACAGGAGCCAGAAAGCCGCCAGGCTGATCAAAAAGGTTAACAACATGGAAAGTGGAAGCCCCGTCGATCCCCCTGCCTGGATGACGACGGGTTTGGGGTGTCGCGAGGATCACCGGAGACAGGACCGAGATGCCATAGAAGGTTCTCGGGTCAGATCCACCAGAGGCGCAGAAGGGGGACGAGCCAGAATAGGAGGACCAACAAGGCCGAACCCCATAAAGGCCACCGCTGCCAGCGGGGGCCGCGCCGCTTGACATAGTGGAGGTAGAAGCCCAGCCCCAAGAAAAAGATGGACAGGGGCAAAAAGTAAATTCGATACGCCGCCAGACCGGCGGCCAGGCCTCCGCTCAGCACGCCCGCGCCAGCGAAGACCAATTCTAGGACTCATCAAGCGTTCGGCAGGAATGCCAGAACGACTGATGTGAGCCCTGAGAGAGGACCCTTCACGTCCTTGCTCATGAGATCTCCTTAATCGACCGCATACGCAAAATTGAGACTGCCTCTCGGACGGGGACCGCGTTGAGTTGCGAGGTTTGTGGAGGCGATTTAGGTTTGGGAGGTCGGGGGGGGCCTTTCACGCCGCAGGCCGACACCAACGACAGACCGAGGATCAGCAGGCTCAGGCGAAGCCTTCTCATCCTTTCCGCTCGCCCTGTTTGAGGCCAGCACGAGCCGTCTGAATTGCCTTTCGGACCTGGTCCGGCGCCGTCCCTCCGATGACCCCCCGACGCTGTAGCGATGGATCGAGGGCAATAAAGTCGGAGAAGTCCTTCTCAAAATGCGGCGAGTACCGGCGGAGCTCGGCCACGGAGAGCTGGTCGAGCCTCTTCTTCTGTTCGAGACAATATCGCACGAGCTTTCCGATGACCTCGTGGGCCTGGCGAAAGGGAAGACCCTTGTTGACCAAGTAATCCGAAGCATCCGTGGCATTCAAGAAACCCTCCTCCGTCGCTCGGCGCATCCGTTCGACATCCACCCGAAGTCCCTGAATCATGGGCGCCAGCACCCGTAGGGTACCTCTGAGCGTGTCGACCGCGTCGAAGACCGCTTCCTTGTCCTCTTGAAGATCTCTGTTGTAACTCAACGGAAGCCCCTTCATGGTCGTGAGCAGAGCGATCAGATCGCCGAAGACCCGGCCCGCTTTTCCCCGGGCCAGCTCGGCCACGTCCGGGTTTTTCTTTTGTGGCATGAGGCTGGAGCCGGTGGCGAAGTCCTCGGGCAGATCGAGGAAGGCAAACTCGGCCGAAGCCCAGAGGATGATTTCTTCGCTCAGGCGAGAGAGATGAACCATGGTGATGCTGGCATGCGCGAGAAACTCCAGGGCGAAGTCCCGGTCTGCCACGGCATCGATGCTGTTGCGAGACACCTCGGTAAAACCCAGGTCCTCAGCCAACGCCTCCCGGTCAATGGGATAGGCGGTCCCGGCCACCGCGCCGGAACCTAACGGCAGAATGTTGGTTCGAGCGCGACACTCCTGGAACCTGACCGCATCGCGCGACAGCATTTCTACATAGGCCATTAGATGATGGGACCAGAGCACCGGTTGGGCCCGCTGGAGATGGGTATAGCCCGGCATGACCGCGTCGAGGTGGCTCTCTGCCTGATCCAAGAGGGCATCTTGAAGATTCCAGATCTCATCCACGATCTGGCCAATTTCGTCGCGGAGATACAGACGCAGGTCTAAGGCAACCTGCTCGTTTCGGCTGCGACCCGTGTGGAGCTTGCCACCCACCTTCCCGATCTTCTCTATCAGTCGATGTTCGACATACATATGAATATCTTCGTAGGCCGGATCGAGATCCAGGTGCCCCTCCTGCAACTCCTTCCGGATCTGTTCCAGCCCCCGAATTATTCGGCTTGCCTCGACGTCCGTGAGGATGCCGATCTTCGCCAGAGCCCGGGCGTAGGCGATGGAACCCTGGATATCATACGGGTAGAGACGCCAGTCAAACGGGAGAGAGGTGGTATACTCCTCCACTTTTCGCTCGGTTGGCTCCGCAAATCTGCCGCCCCAGGCCTTCTTCTTCTTCGCCTTTGCCATTTCTACTTCTTCCCTCGTCGCCGTTGCATGGCGTGCAGCCGCAATCTCAAGGCGTTCAACCGGATAAAGCCCTCGGCGTCCTTCTGCTGATAGACTCGATCCGCTTCGAACGTGGCCATCGCCGGATCGTAGAGGGGGGCAGGCGATTTTCTGCCCACCACCGTGCAGTTGCCTTTGTAGAGTTTGAGCCGAGCAGTTCCGGTGACGGTCTTTTGAGATTCGTCGACCATGCGTTGCAGGACTTCCATCTCGGGCGAATACCAGTACCCGTAATAGACCAGCTCAGCGAAGCGGGGGATGAGGCCATCCCGGAGGTGCATCACCTCGCGATCCATCGTGATCGACTCCACCGCCCGATGGGCGATCTGCAGAACCGTCCCGCCCGGCGTCTCGTACACCCCTCGGGATTTCATCCCCACGTACCGGTTCTCGACCATGTCAACCCGGCCGATGCCGTTCTTGCCGCCGATCTCGTTCAGCATGGTGAGGAGCTTTGCCGGCGAGAGTTTCCTGCCATTCACCGCCACCGGGACACCCTCTTTGAACTCGATCTCCGCATAGGTCGGCCGGTCAGCAGCTTTTTCAGGAGAAACAGTCAGTGTGAACATCGCTTCGGGTGGTTCTCGCCAGGGGTCCTCGAGCACCCCTCCCTCGAAGCTGATGTGAAAGAGGTTGCGATCACTCGAGTAGGGTTTCTCTGGAGTCACCGGGATCGCAATGCCGTGTTTTTTGGCATAGGCAATGAGGTCGGCGCGGGACTGCAGATTCCACTCCCGCCACGGGGCGATGATGGAGATACTCGGATCGAAAGCCATGTAGGTCAGCTCGAAGCGTACCTGGTCATTGCCCTTCCCGGTGGCTCCGTGGGCGACCGCGCCGGCCTTCTCCCGTCGGGCGATCTCGATCTGCCGCCTCGCGATCAGGGGCCGTGCCATAGAGGTGCCAAGCAGGTATCCCCCTTCATACACGGCGTTCGCCTTGAGGCAGGGATAAACAAAATCCCGGACAAACTCCTCTTTGCGATCTTCAATATAGACCCGACTGGCTCCGGTCTTCAGGGCTTTCTCTTTTACCTCAAGGAGCTCTTCCCCCTGGCCCAGATCAGCACAGTAGGCAATGACCTCGCACCCATAGGTCTCGATGAGCCAGTGCAGAATCACTGACGTATCGAGACCCCCACTGTACGCCAATACAACCTTTTTGATCTTTGCCGCCACGCTCCCTGCTTTCCTTACGGGTCCGACCCGCTTCAGTCCATCAGGATTTGTCTTCCAAGAGCTTGACCAAGATCGCCTTCTGCAGATGCAGCCGGTTTTCCGCCTGGTCCAGGATGATGGAGTGCGGCCCATCCATCACCTCATCGGTGATCTCTTCCCCGCGATGGGCAGGGAGGCAGTGCATCACCAGCACATCCTTTTGCGCCAATTCCACCAACTTCCGATTCACCTGGAAGTTCTGGAAGTCTCGCATCCGCTTCGCGCGCTGCTCCTCGTGGCCCATGCTGGTCCACACATCCGCGTAGAGCACGTCCGCATCCTTGGCCGCCTGGATCGGGTCATGGGTGATCTCCAGCACCGCATAGGTCGCCTCTGAATCCGCCCGCGCCTTGCTCAACACCTCTCGGTGGGGTTCGTACCCCTTGGGGCAGGCCACGATGAGGTGGATCCCCATCTTTGCCGCTCCGTGCAGCCATGAATTGCAGACGTTATTGCCATCCCCAATGAAAGCAACCTTGAGTCCTTTGAGCTTCCCTCTCTTCTCGTGCAAGGTAAAGAGGTCGCACAGCACCTGGCAGGGATGCAAAAGATCGGTCAGGCCATTGATCACCGGCACCGTCGCGTACTGGGCAAGCCGTTCGACCATCGCGTGTTCAAAGGTACGAGCGACGATCCCGTCTACCCATCGGGAAAGATTCCTCGCGCCATCCTCCACCGTTTCTCGCGCCCCCAAACGGATATCCCCCGGAGCCAGGTAAATGGCGTGCCCACCGAGCTGTGTCATCGCCACCTCGAAGCTCACACGCGTCCTCAACGAAGGTTTTTCAAAGATGAGGGCCAAGGTCTTGCCGGACAAGCGAGGATGAGGCTTTCCTCGCTTGAGTCGACTCTTCAGATCCGTGGCCAGGGAGAACAACCCTTCGATCTCCCCCCGGGTAAAGTCACGGATAGAGATGAGGTCCCGCTTCACCCTGTCACCTCCCCCAGGACGGTATCTAAAACGTCCACTGCTCGTTTGACCTCCTCCTGCCCAACGATGAGCGGTGGAGCAAACCGGATCACTGTCTCCCCCGCGCTGCTTACGAGGAGCCCCTGTTCCAGACACCGCGCCAGTACGGGTCTGACTTCCCGATCGAGCTCCATCCCGACGAGCAACCCTTCACCCCGGATCGCCGTCACCGTGCGATGGGCACGCTGAATACGCTGAAGCTCATGCATCAGTCGCCCCCCCATCTGGGCTGCGTGCTGGACCAGATCTTCGTCCAAGATCGTGGTCAGGGTCGCCAGAGCGGCAGCCGTAACTAACGGATTGCCCCCAAACGTCGCCGCATGCGTCCCGGGGGTGAAGCTGGCCGCGACCGCTTCCTTGGCCAACATCGCCCCGATGGGGAGGCCTCCGCCGAGCCCCTTGGCCAACACCATGATATCGGGTTCAACCCCCCAGTGTTCGTGCGCAAAGAGCCGTCCGGTCCGGCCAACCCCGGTCTGCACCTCGTCGAAGATCAGGAGGGTCCCCGTGGAATCGCACAGCTTGCGAAGCCCTTGAAGATAGCCTTCTGAGGGAACACGAATTCCCCCTTCTCCCTGAATCGGCTCTACCAGGATCGCCGCCGAGTGGTCCCCCGCTGCCCGCTCCACCGCCCCGAGGTCATCGAAGGGAACGTAGTGAAAGCCAGGAAGGAGGGGTTCGAAGCCCTTCTGATACTTGGCCTGCGCGGTGGCAGTGAGAGCCGCGATGGTCCGACCGTGGAAGCCTCCCTCCATGGTGATGATCTCGATCCGCTCCGCACCCCCATGGTCTTTCGCATACTTCCGCGCCAGTTTGATGGCCGCCTCGTTGGCCTCGGCACCGCTATTACAAAAGAAGACCCGATCGGCAAAGGAGTGCTGACACAACAGCTCGGCCAGCCGGATTTGGTGCTCTATATAATAAAGGTTACTGACATGAAGGAGCCTTGCCGCCTGGGTCCGGACGGCCTGCACCACGGCCGGATGGCTGTGACCCAGGGCGCAGACGGCAATCCCGGCCACAAAGTCGAGATACTCCTTCCCTTCCACATCCCAGACTCGGCACCCCTCCCCCCTGACAAGCACGACCGGGAATCTGGCGTACGTGTCGGCCAAGCACCGACCCGCCCTGGCCATTAAATCTTCTGTCTCGCTCATCCGATCTCCGGTCGCTAGCATGCTGGGATGCCTAGCATGCTGGGATGCTGGGACGCTAGTAGGCTGGAACGCTCGATGCTAGCCTCCTTGCCTCCTAGCTGCCCTCCTACGCGTAGACTTCGGTCCCGACCCCCTCGGCCGTGAAGAGCTCCAAGAGCAGGGCGTGAGGGATCGTCCCGTTGATGATGTGGGTCTTTTGCACTTCAGCTTCCAAGGCCCGAAGGCAGGCCTTCACCTTGGGAATCATCCCTTTCGAGATCACCTGTTCCTCCACGAGCCTCTCGACGTCATCGCGACCGAGGCTGGAGCACAGCCGTCCCTCCCGGTCTAAGATTCCGTCCGTATCGGTGAGCAGGATGAGTTTCTCTGCCGCAAGGGCCGCCGCGATCTCCCCTGCGGCGAGATCGGCATTAATGTTATACGTGATCCCTTCCTCATCCACGCCGGTCGGGGCAATCACCGGGATAAAACCCTCCTCTTCGAGGGACCGCACCACTTTTGGGTTCACCGCGACGATGTCCCCCACGAGTCCGAGGTCTACGACCTCCGTGTCTCCCCCTTTACCCATCCTCGGTCTGGCCTTGCGGGCCCGAATGAAGTTCCCATCCTTCCCAGACAGCCCCACCGCCGTTCCCCCGCTGCGATTGATGAGACCCACGATCTCCTGGTTGATGCTCCCGACCATCACCGCCTCAACGATACGCATCGTCTCGGGATCGGTCACGCGAAGTCCGTCGATAAAGGTGGGAGTGAGTCCTGCCTTGGCCATCGCATCCCCAATCTGGGGGCCGCCGCCGTGAACGATGACCGGACGCATCCCCACGTATCGCATCAGGACGATGTCTTGAGCGACCTCCATTTTGAGCTTTTCCTCGACCATCGCTGCCCCACCGTATTTGACTACGATGGTTTTTCCGAAGAAGCTCCGGATATAGGGAAGGGCCTCGATGAGGATCTGGGCCTTCGCACTCGCCGACTCTCTGCGAGACTCCGTCACGTGTTGCTCCGCATCAGGTGTTAGCTCTTGGGTTCATTGCGTTCAGCTCTCAGCCCTCGATACTCAACTCTCAGCACTCGACTCTGGACTCTCGACCCTCAACTCTCAACCCTGACCTCTCTGCTAGGCGCTACAGGATATAGCGACTGAGATCCTGGTCCCGGACGATCTCTTGGAGTTTGTCCCGCACATAGGCGGCATTGATCTCCACCTTGACCCCCTCCATGTTCGGGGCCTCAAAGGACACATCTTCGAGGAACCGCTCCATGATGGTATAGAGGCGTCTCGCTCCGATGTTTTCGGTGGCGTGGTTCACCACACTGGCGATACTGGCAATTTCCTCGATCGCATCCGAGGTAAAGTTGAGATCCACTCCCTCGGTCGCCAAGAGGGCGGTGTACTGTCTGATGAGTGCGTTCTGAGGCTCGGTCAGGATCCGGACAAAGTCCTCCTTGGTCAGGCTGCTTAACTCGACCCGCAGAGGAAACCGACCTTGCATTTCCGGGATCAGGTCCGCCGGCTTCGAGACGTGGAAGGCCCCTGCCGCGATGAAGAGGATGTGGTCGGTGCGGACCATCCCATGCTTCGTGCTGACCGTCGAGCCTTCCACGATCGGGAGGAGGTCTCGCTGTACCCCCTCGCG
>JBFHXD010000122.1:0-7221 GCA_041599135.1 Methylomirabilales bacterium (SeqCode)
ATAATAGATCTTTTGGGGGGTGCTGTCAATGACTTCTTTTTTCGCACCTCCCCTCACCCTTTCGTGCCACACCATCGGTTCGCCCATGCCCAAATACTGCTTGACACGAGTCGTGATGAGAGTAGGATCGCGTTGGGATAGCGGGTCCCCGTCAGAACCGTCCACCCAGCTGCTTTTTTCTTTTCTCTCCACTCTTTCGAGCCTTTCGATAATGACCGGGGGTGTCTAGGTCCGGAGGTGACAATATGAACGTCGAGCAGGCCGAATTGCGATGCCCGCGTTGTGACTGCGGGGACCTTCGCAAGGAGCAAGGATGGGCCTTCGATGGGGAGTACGTGTGCCTCGGCTGCGGTTACTGCTTCCGGGACTGATCGCGAAGCGACCTTGCGCTATGGCGACGCTTGCGGATCCGGGAACTGAGCGCCACTTGACGAGCCCCTTTCTCCACCTTCATTATTCAATGCCATGATCACGATCAGCCATGGAAACGCGTCGGGAATTTTTTCCCTTGACGCGACCATGCCCTTGGGTATATTCCGAGGGCAAGCCCCAAGGGGTGTGTCCGATCTGGATTGCCGGGTCTCTTGATCCGGAAGGCTGGCGCTTGCCGCGAAGACGGCGACTGGCCGCACAAAAGATCAGGACGGGTCACTTGGGGCTCATTTTTTAAGCGGAGAGCTGGCAGTCCAGAGCTGAGTGACAGCCTACCGGGAGAACAGGAATACTTTTGTCCCGTGGTGGAACCCGCCGTGGTCAACGCCAGGTTTGTGATCAAACCGATGGCCGTGGTGCAGGCGGTGGCGATGCTTGAAGCCGTGGTGCGGGAAGTGGTGGCGGTGGTAGAAGATAAACGGGTGGTTGTGCCGGTGGAAGAAGAGGTGGTGGGACCGGACACCAAAGCGGCTAACACGGTGACGGGAGACACCAAAATGCCGGTGGTGCACACCATGACGGTGGCCGAAAGATCGATGGCGATGGGTGTGTATCCCGTGGTGATGGGGACGGCCCCGATGAATGCCACGGGAGAACCGTCCCCGGGCCGCCGCGGAACCTGGCAAGGCAAACACCAGGGCGACCAGGAAAAGTCCCACAGGTATCACGTGTAGTAATCTTCTCTTCATCATACATTCCTCCACCGTATATGAAACGGCTGAACCATCCAAAAGATTCCCCGGAAGACCCTCGAAGCGATCATATCCCTACCATACATATAGACGGACGACCCTGGCCAGGCGTTTATTCAAACTCAGAAGCTGAAGCGTCGGCGGAAAAGGCGGAGAGACCATGATAAGTACCCCTCACTGGACGGTAAAACAAAACGGCGTGGGTGGCCAGAACGCGTCACTTGGGGTGTTTATCTCAGGCGAGGACGGCGCGTAGCGCCTCCTCCACGGTGGGGTGGCGGAAGGCGTAGCCCCATTGCTGGATCCGTGTGGGCAGAATCCGCTGGCTGGCGAGCAAAACGTCGGCAAATTCGCCGAGCAGCACCTTGAGCACGAAGGGCGGCACCGGGAGGAACGCGGGACGGTGCAGGACCTTGCCCAGCGTCTTGGTGAACTCGCTATTTCGGACCGGATTCGGCGCCGTGACATTGACCGGGCCTTTGACGTCCGTAACCCCGATGGCATGCAGGATGATGCCGATCACATCGTCGAGTGATACCCACGGCATCCACTGTTGGCCATTGCCGACCGGCCCGCCAAGACCCATCTTGAAGGGCAGCAACATTTGCTGAAGCGCCCCGCCTCCCAGGCCCAGCACCACCCCGGTCCGCAGCATGACCACGCGCACCCCGAGTTCCTCCGCTCGCTTGGCTTCGGCCTCCCAGGCCTGGCAGAGTTCGGCAAGAAAGTCATCTCCCGGTCCGGAGTCTTCGGTCAGCTCCGCCTCTCCCCGGTTGCCGTAGTAGCCGACCGCCGAAGCACACACCAGCACGCCAGGCTTTGACTTGGCGTCGCCAATCGCCTCGACCAGATGCTGCGTGCCTACGATGCGGCTCTCGCGGATGGCTTTTTTCTTGTCCTTGGTCCATCGTCCGGCCACGGTCTCGCCCGCGAGATGCACGATCGCTTGCGCACTCTGGATGGCCGCCACGGGGGCGAGCTCTAACTTGGGCCGCCAGCGGTACACTTCTTTCACACCGGGTACAAGTGTCTTGGCCCGATCCGGACGCCGGCTAAACGCGGTGAAGGCCAGCCCCCGCTCCTTGAGCGTCTGACACAGCACCTTGCCGAGAAACCCCGTCGCTCCTGAGACCAGCACCGGCGTTGGGATCGCGGCCACCCTGTTCCTCCTCCGTGTGTGCGGGTTACGCTTTTACCATGCCATGCTTCCATTAACGGCGCGGCGCAGTCTTCGTGCCGGGGACCGCTATTCTGAGAGATGCCGGGTCAGGCTGGCAAGTAAAAAGATGGCTCGCAACGCCTCCGCATGAGCTCAGTCGAGTGCTTCGGCGATCAATTCGGCGATGTGCTTGACCTCGATCGCGCTTCGTCGCTTGAGGAGCCCGCCCCGGATCTGGAGCAGACAACCGGGGCTGTCCACAGCCACAACCCGTGCCCCCGTCCGCTCGATCGCGGCAATCTTCTGCTTGAGGACTTCACCGGCCACGTCGGGATAGTCGGCCGAGAAGTGCCCCCCAAAGCCGCAGCACTCTCCGACGTCGTCGAGCTCCCGCAGTTCGTACCGGGCCAGCATGCAGAGCAGATGCCGCTGGGGCTCCTGCACGCCGAGTCCACGAAGCGCACTGCATGAGTCATGGTACGTGAGGGGGATTTTCTCGGCGGTTTCTCCTCCCAGGGTTTTGTCTTTGAGCTTCAGGACGTCGACCAGATACTCCGAGAAGTCCCGCGTCCATCCTGCCACCGACCGTCCGCGCCCCTCCAACAACGGGTCTCCCTGCACGAGCTTGGGGAGATATTGCTTTAAGGTGACGGTGCAGGCGGGAGTGGCGGTCACGATGTGCTCACCCGGACTCGATTCGAGGACGGCGATCAGGTCCCGGGCCATTCGCCGGGCCACGTCCTGCCGCCCTTCATAATAGGCCGGCAGGCCACAGCAACCCTGAGCCTTGGGGTAGTGGACGGTCACCCCATAGTGATTCAGGACCTTGATCACGGCCTCGCCGATCTCGGGGTAGACTTGATCGATGAGGCAGCTGGCGAAGAACGTCACGCTTCGCTTCACCCTGCCCCGAGTCGGAAGGACGTCTGCCACCCGCCTTCGGAGCGGGCGGGCGGCCACCGCCGGCAATGCCCGGACACTCGTCAGTTTTTTCAACGGGCCTGGGAGCTTGTGAAGCACTGTCCGTCCCCGCGTCAGGGGAAGCTGCATCACGGCCCCGAGGCGAACAGCCAGATGGTAGAGACGCGGATTCGGCAGGATCCGATTCAGAAAAAAGCGCCGGAGGCCTTTGGTCTCCTTCTTCTGCTCTTCCTGTGCCACGATCCGGGATCGCATGGCCACGATCATCCGCGGCAGGTCGATCTCGACGGGGCAGGCATCGAAACAGGCCCGGCAGAGCAGGCAGGCCTCTTGAGGAACCGCCGCGTTGTCCCAGCCATGGTGGAACGGGGTGATGACGGTGCCGATGACGCCGGTGTAGATATGGCCGAACACATGCCCGCCCACGACCCGGTAGGTCGGACAGACATTCGCGCACGAGGCGCAGCGAATGCAATAGAGCGCCTCCTTGAACTCGGGATCATCCCGCATCGCCGACCGGCCGTTATCGAGGAGGACGATATGCATCTCCCCGTCGGCGGGGCCCCGGAACTCGCGCGGTCTCGGGATGCGACTGGCCCCGGTTTTTCCCGTGATGAAGGTGGTGTAGACCGTGAGCTGCTGGCCGGTCGCGGTCTTGGCGAGCAGTTTGAGGTGTGGCGCCGCCGCGTCAATGGTCGGGACGATTTTGTCGTATCCCAACAGGACCATGTGGATCGGAGGCACACTCGTGACCAGCCGGCCATTGCCTTCGTTGGTGACGATGATGACGGTTCCCGTCTCGGCCACGGCGATGTTGGCCCCCGAGATCCCCATCCCCGCCGTGAGGAACTTTTCGCGCAGCTCTTCCCGGGCCAGGCGCACCATCAGGCTGATGTCGGGGGGTACCTCGCGCCCCAAGGCTTTGGAAAAGACCTGCGCGACGTCCTCTTTGCTCATGTGGACGCAGGGCATGACGCTGTGCGAAGGGTGATCGTGGGCCTGTTGGATGATCCATTCCCCGAGGTCCGCCTCGAGCGGCGTGATCCCACACTGCTCCAGGGCCCGATTGAGTTCGATCTCTTCGGACACCATGGACTTGGACTTGATCGCGAGCTGTACGCCCTTGTGTTTGGCGAGCTGACCGATATAGCGGCAGGCGTCTTCGGCCGTTCCGGCGCGATACACGTGGGCGCCCACCCGCGTGGCCGCGTCGACAAACTGCTCGATGAGTTCCGGAAGGCGCTCGACGGCATCCTCTTTCATGCGGCGGAGGCGCGCCCGCTCTTCTTTGTAGTCGAGGACGGCCAGCGCATTCGTCCTGGCGGTTCGGTAGGCGGTGCCGAATCGGCCCAGGTTTTCCCGAATCCGGGGATTGGCTAACGCCGCGGCTGCTCGACGCCGAAATGCGTCCTGGCGGCTCATCGTGCCTCCCCCGTCGAAGGCAACAGGAAAATATGCAGCTCTTTCGGCCCATGGACCCCGATCGTGAGAACCCGCTCGATGTCCGCCGTCCGACTGGGCCCGGTCACCCACGAGAGGTAGGACGCAAGCCCGCGGGCCTGGGACTTCAAGACCAGGTAGCGGGTGAAGAGCAGGCCTTCTTCGAGCGAGTCGACGATCGCATCCTGGGGCAGCACCGCGACATGCATCTCGGGAAGCATGCTTAGAAGACGCCCGTCCACCTCATCCAGATGGACGAGGATCGAGCCGGTTTCGGCTATCCCCAGCACCGCTCGGGTAATGCCGATGCCGGCACCGGGAATCGATTCCGGCGTCGGCCCCGTGACCAGGTCGAGCCCTGCTTGAGCCAAGGCCATCTCCAGGTTCAACGCGGTGGCGAGATCAGCGTCGGTGGTCTGGCACCGCCTGATGCCCCGAGCCGTGGCCAGCACCGCAATTGAGGACCCCACCGACTGTGCTTCGGCCGCTGTCTCGACCACGCCTCCGATTCGCTGCACTTCGATTTCAAACCGAGAAAGGATGGAGGCATGCCGGTGACGACTGGCCGCCTGCGTCTCGCGGATCCGCTCCTCTAATTGATTGAGCACGGGCATGGATCGGCTCCTGCGCTGATCCGCCATGGGAAAGGTGGATAGGGTCTCTACCTAGCACTGGCTTTATCGAAATGTCAAGGCAAGAAGGCGACGTGGACGGCTGAGGGACCTGAAACATTCCGCTTCGTGGACAGGCGCAGCCAACACACACGTCCCACGGGAACGATAAACTTAGGCTTCTGTTTGAGGAGCCGGCGTGTTAGACTCCGGAGCCAAGATGGGGTCCTTTTGGAATAGACATCACGTACGCGAGAAAGAGAAGAGCGTGGTCCGTTTGGAGGAGGACCGCCCTCAATACATCATTCGCCTGTTCCTGATCGCGGTCACCGGATTCAACATCGTGTTGGCATGCGCGCAGGGGCTGGCTGGCAATTGGGGATGGACTGTCACCTTAGTCTTGGTGGGGGTCGTGATTCCGGGGACCGTTCCCTTTCTCCGACTGATCCAGTCCTTCAAGGAAGGGATTGTCCCTCTGTCGTGGCGGGAGCTTTTGGCCCTGTGCATCGGCGCCATCGACGCCGTGGCGATCATCACGCGGTGGGGTGATGGCCTCGAGGTGACGTCGTGGGTTTCGGTGTTTCTGATCTCGAGCTTCCTGGCGTTTATCCTGTTAGCCGAAAGCTGATGCGTGTGAACGTGTGACGCCTGCCGTGTTCGGCGGGGTCCGCGCTTTTCTATTGCGCAGTCTCGTGCATCGTCTTTTTGATGCCTCTCCCCAGGCTCTCGGCATCCTGCCCCATCCCCCGAAAGGTTGCGCATCCCGCCAACAGAATCAACAGCAGCGCGAGGAGGAGAGAGACGATCTTCTTCATCGCGAGCCTCCCGGCAGCGCCACCTGCTGTCCTGCACTGCCCTCTGAGTGCAGTACCAGCCTTCGGGTCGAGAGTGAACGGGACTCCGAGGATTCCTGCTTTTCCCCTTCTTCTCCCTTCCGGATCATGTAGCCGCCCGCGCCTCCTGCGCCCAGCAGGAGGAGGGCGCCGCAGCCCGAGGAAAAGAGAAGGGAGACCACCAGGCACAGCATCAAAGCCCCCTTCCACGCTTTCGTCATCCTACCCATCATGAGCCTCCTTTTGGCCCCTTCGCGCGTCGGCTCCGGTCACGTTTCTGTCGAGCAAGAATCATGCCGCGGCCATCTCCTCTCGCTCACGATTCGAATCCCGCAGCCTGCCTCCCTGGCCGAAACCAGGGGGGGAGATGGACAAGATGTCTCGTTGACCCCACACGCACCACGGGCACCAAGGATCTCCCCGTTGCCCGCGGGAATGGCCCTTTCGTGCTGCCATCGCATCTTTGCTGTCGTTTATTCCTGCCTTCGACCGCCCTTCACTGGACCGGGCCCATGGGATGGAAGCCGCATCGCCCTGTGGCATCGCGTTTGCTCTCAAGGTCTATGTTGAGCAGTTCAGTATCCCCCGACACGGAGACAGATGATGAAGGAGCCTCCCATGCACCGGTTGAAAGCGCAGCGCGGCTTCGCCCTGATCGCGGCTCTCCTGGCCCTTGCTGTCCTGTTCATCTTCGCAACGCTCTTCATGACCCTCTCCATGACCGAGAGCCAGATCGCCTTTAATGACAGGAACGCCACTCGCGTCCTCTACGTCGCCGAGATGGCTGTCGAACGCGCCCGGCGCGATCTCAAGTACGACGCCGACTTCGACCTTAATGGCATTACCAACCAGTACTTCGCCTCCCCCACCCCCCTCGCCGGCGGCCAGCCTATCGATTGCTCGGCCTTGATCACCTGGCAAGGGATCCCGCCGCAGCAGCGCTGTTACGACCTCGGCGGCCCTATCCCGGCCGAGCCCGCGGTCGTCCCGCCGTACCCGGGCGACAACATTTACTTCCAGACGTTGTATACCAACGTCAATGTCGATGCCTACGGGGATGGCTCCACCTATGACCTCAAGCTCGGACTGCTCAACAGCAATCAGCTGACCATTCGGGCCGAGGGGACCGGGCC
>JBFHXD010000123.1:0-7175 GCA_041599135.1 Methylomirabilales bacterium (SeqCode)
TCTGCTCGTGCCGCCCCAGGTCCAGGAGCGAGTGATTGCTTTTGTCCTCTTTCGCCTCTTCGATGTCATCAAGCTCTTCCCCGCGCGGCAGGCGGAACGTCTCGCGGGAGGGATCGGCATTGTCGGCGATGACCTGATCGCCGGCCTGTATGCCAACCTGGTGTTGCGGATGTGGCTTCTCTTGACATGAAGGCGACAACGGCAGAGATCGTGAGCATCGGAACCGAGCTTCTCCAGGGAGCTTCGGTCGATACCAATAGTCTCTATCTGACTGAGGAGCTGCAAGGGATCGGGATTGAGGTTGTCTTCCGCACGGTGGTGGGCGACGACCCTCGGCGAATCGATCAGGTGGTCCGGCAAGCCCTCGATCGGGCGCATGTCGTCATCGTCACGGGTGGGTTGGGTCCGACCGCGGATGATTGTACCCGGCACGCGCTGAGCGGCGTGAGTGGGAGGCCATTGGTCCTCCACGATGAGACACGGCAAAAGATCGAAGATCGCTTTGCCCGCCGCAAGGTGTCCATGCCGGAGGCTGCCAAGCGTCAAGCCTGGATCCCTAAGGGGTTTACGGTCCTTCCCAACCGTCACGGGACGGCTCCAGGACTTCTCTGGGAGGACGGCGAACGCTTCCTCGTAGCTCTGCCAGGCCCGCCGAGAGAGATGCGTCCCCTCTTCATCGATCAGGTGCTGCCCGTCCTGCTCCAGAAAGCCGGTCACGGACGACAGATCCGAACCCGGACCATCAAGATGTGTGGGTTGGTCGAATCGCAGGTGGAGGAGCGAATGAAAGAATTGTTCATCGGCGACCATCCCCCCGTGAACCTTCTAGCTCGCCAGGGAGAGGTGCACGTCCGGGTGACCGTTGCTGGAGGGGAAGAAGAGGTCCAACCACAGCTGAAGATATGGGAGGAAAAACTGCGGCGGCTCTTGGGAGATGCGGTTTTTGGGGTCGATGAAGAGCGCCTTGAGGAGGCGGTCGGAGAGCTGCTCCGTCTTGAGAAAAAGACCGTGGCCGTCGCCGAGTCCTGCACCGGCGGTCTCATCTGCCACCGGATCACGAACGTCCCGGGCAGCTCCGACTATTTTATGCGAGGTATCGTAGCGTATGACAATCAGGCCAAGGAGGATCACTTAGGTGTGCCCTCCGCCGTGATCGAGCGTCACGGGGCGGTGAGTGCTGAAGTGGCGGTCGCGATGGCGGCAGGTGTCCGCCGTCTGGCAGGGGCCGATCTCGCCGTCGCGGTGACCGGGATCACCGGTCCTGGCGGCGGGACCGACACAAAGCCGGTGGGGATGACATTCATTGCCCTG
The DNA here is from genome assembly GCA_041599135.1 of Methylomirabilales bacterium (SeqCode). GTDB lineage: Bacteria > Methylomirabilota > Methylomirabilia > Methylomirabilales > CSP1-5 > CSP1-5. Next base: position 1,312 of record JBFHXD010000123.1, read on the forward strand.
GCGGATGCGCAGGGAGAAGAGTTGTCTGAACACCGATTCCGGTTCGACCGAGACGGGAACAAGTTGTGGGCCTCCCAAATGGCCCTGGAGATGCTTCGGCGGTACTTGCTGAAAATCAGAATGCAGGCTTGAGGAGCAAGGCGCGTCGCTCGATGCGTACCGCGCATGCGACTGTTTATCGCCATCAACGTGGATCCCTCCCTGAAGGCTTCTTTGGCCCAGATCCAGGGAAAGCTCAAAGCAACGCCGGCGCCGGTGAGCTGGGTCAAGCCGGATAACCTTCACTTCACCCTGAAGTTCCTCGGAGAAGTTGCAGAAGCCCAACTGCCGGCATTGCGAGAAGCCTTTGTGCTCTCCCTTGCTGATCTTAGGTCTTTCACCGTGTCGCTTGCTGGTCTCGGGAGTTTCCCGCCGAAGGGGAGGCCGCGGGTGATATGGATTGGAGTGCAGGAGGGGACCGAAGAGGTCGAAGCACTGCGGCAGCGCATCGACGAGGCGTTCCTTCCACTCGGATTTCCGCGAGAGGCGCGGCCATTTCGGCCGCATCTCACGCTGGGTCGCGTGAAGCAAGGAGGGCGACTCGATGCCTTATTGAAGTGTCTCCGCACGATGGAGGTTGGTGGCGTGGGACGGATGGAGGTGAGGTCAGTCGAGCTGATGCAGAGCCAGCTGCACCCAGCGGGGGCGATCTACACCCCGGTCGAGACCGTCGGTTTAACGGAGGAGCCGTGAGTTCCGGGTGGAAGGGAAACACACAGTTGCGCAAGGCAGCGGGGGAGATCTTTCATGCGGCGTTGGAGGCGGCCAACCCACGGACAGCCGTTCATCGACATCTGCGGCGTGATGGGGAAAGACTGCAGGCGGATGGTGAGGTGTATGAGCTCTCGGGGAGAAGAATCTATGTCGTGGGGGCAGGCAAGGCGAGCGGCGTCATGGCGGCCGCCGTAGAGGAGATGCTGGGGGATCGGATTAGCGCGGGGCTCGTTGTGGTGAAGGATGGCCATTCCGTTCCCTTGCGATACGTCCGGATCCATGAGGCTTCGCATCCCGTCCCCGATGCGCGCGGGGTTGAAGCAACCGCAGCCATCCTCGCTCTGCTTGCCCAAGCCGAGCCCGAGGATCTCGTGATTGTCCTCATCTCTGGAGGCGGTTCGGCACTGCTGCCCGCTCCGGTCAGGGGAACAAACCTGTCTGACAAGCGTGCGGTCACGCAGGAGTTGATTCGGTGCGGTGCCACCATCGAAGAAATCAACACCGTCAGAAAGCACTGCTCTCGGGTCAAGGGAGGGCAGTTAGCGCGGGCAACCCATCCGGCTTCCTGCCTCACCCTCGTGCTCTCCGATGTCATCGGGGATCGACTGGATATCATCGCCTCTGGGCCCACTGCCCCGGATCCCACGACGTATCAAGATGCTCTAGACATCCTCCGCCGTCACGGACTCCAGGACAGAGTGCCCGCAAGTATTCGTCAGTATCTGGAGCGCGGTGGACGGGGCGAACTGCCGGAAACCCCCAAACCCGGGGATGCCTGCTTTGAGAAGACACGCCACCTGATCGTCGGGAATAATTTGCAAGCGCTCTCGGCGGCCCGAGATCGCGCGGCCTCCCTCGGATTTCACACCCTGCTCCTGACGGCGGAACTCCAGGGGGAGAGCCGGGAGGTGGGCAGCGCGTTAGCCGGCTTTGTGCTTCAGATGCGCCGGTCCAGCCACCCTGTCGTACGCCCGACCTGTCTGCTGCTCGGGGGGGAGACCACCGTTACGGTACGCGGTCAGGGGAAGGGAGGCCGAAATCAGGAACTCACGCTGGCGGTTGCGACCGCTATCACTGGTGAACAGGATCTGGTCGTTTTCAGTGCAGGCACGGATGGAAGCGACGGGCCCACCGACGCGGCCGGGGCAGTCGCCGATGGCGAGACCATCATGCGTGCAAAAAAGGCCAAGCTCGATCCAGTGCGCGCCTTGGAAGAAAACGATTCGTACCACTTTTTCCAGAGCCTGGGCGATTTGATCAAAACCGGGCCAACCCTCACGAACGTCATGGATGTGACCCTTCTCCTCGCCGGGTAGTTCCGATCTCGTATAAATTCATTATTGACAATACCTATAACGTCGCGTATTTATTGTCAAAGGCAGGCTGATGTTTCACCGGCTATCCGATCGGCTTCAGGGAATCTTTAAAAAGCTCCGGGGCCACGGGAAACTCACCGAAGAGCAGATCGGTGTGGCCCTCCGGGAGATTCGTCTGGCCCTCCTCGAGGCGGATGTCCACTATGGGGTAGTCAAGGACTTCCTGGATCGGGTCCGAGAGCGGGCTATCGGCCGGGAGGTTCTGCAGTCTCTCACCCCCGGGCAACAGGTCGTCAAAATAGTTTTTGAAGAGCTGACGGTCCTCTTGGGTGGCAAGGGGAGCGGCTTAGCCTTTGCTGGCCGACCCCCGTCGGTGGTGATGTTGGTCGGGCTTCAGGGATCTGGAAAGACGACCACCGCGGCGAAGATGGCCGCGCGTCTCAAGCAAGAAGGTCGGGTGCCGCTCCTCGTGGCGGCTGACACGCGGCGGCCTGCCGCGGCAAAACAGCTCGCCGTGCTGGGAGAGCAGAGCGGGATAGAGGTCTTCGTCAATCCCCGTGCTTCCGCCCTGGACATATGTCAGGAAGCAGTCCGATACGCCCAGGGCAAGAGCCTTGAGCCGGTGTTCTTGGACACGGGAGGGAGGCTCCATATTGATGATGAGCTCATGGCAGAACTGCAGGCTATCAAGCAGGCGGTCCATCCGGTGGAAACACTGCTGGTGCTCGATGCCATGACCGGTCAGGACGCGCTGGGCGTGGCCAAGACCTTTGATACCACATTGGCGCTCAGTGGCTTCATCCTGACCAAACTGGATGGCGATGCCCGCGGAGGGGCGGCCCTCTCTATCCGGGCTGTGACGGGACGCCCCATCAAGTTTGTCGGGGTCGGAGAAAAACTCGACGCGCTCGAGCCGTTTCATCCGGAACGCACAGCCTCGAGGATCCTCGGGATGGGTGACGTCCTCTCCCTGGTCGAGCGGGCCGAAGCCGCCGTGGATCGGGCGCAGGCTGAGGAACTCGCGCGGAAGATCCAGCGGGATACCTACACCCTGGAAGACTTTCGCGAGCACCTGGTTCAGTTTCGACGGATGGGATCGGTCGAGGAACTCGTCGGGATGCTTCCGGGCCTCCCGGCGGGCATGGGTGACCTGCAGGTGGACGGAAAGGCCTTCACACGCATGGAGGCGATCATGAACTCCATGACGGAGAAGGAGCGGAGAAATCCGGGGATTCTGGACGGCAGTCGCCGTCAACGAATTGCGAAAGGATCGGGAACCTCGGTCGCGCAAGTGAACCAACTGTTGCGACAGTTTCAGCAGATGCAGCGGCTGATCCGACAGGTCGTGCAGGCAGAAAAGAAAGGGAAAACGCGGGGGATCTTTCCCCTGGGATAATAAATATTGGATTGGGACATGGAACGGGAGGTGACTGGATGGCAGTACGGCTCAGGTTAAAACGGATCGGAGCGAAGAGGCGGCCGGTGTACCGGATCGTTGTCGCAGATTCTCGGACCCCCCGAGACGGCCGCGTGATCGAAAGCATCGGGGTCTACAATCCCCTCCAGCAGTCGGCGGCCTTGGCCCTCGACGAGGAGAAGGCCCTCTCCTGGCTTCAAAAGGGCGCCCAGCCGACGGCGACGGTACGGGAGCTCCTCTCGACTGCTGGGGTTTTAGAGCGATTTGCCGCCCTCAGGAGGGCTCGGAAAACCGCTTGACGATCAGCGTCTTATCGATCGGAAGCCCGGGAGCAAGGGGCCTCCTCTGAGGGCCCCCGGTCGAGAGCCGCGACGGCACTGAGGAGGCGGAGGTGTTAAAGGAGCTGGTGGAGTATCTCGCGAAGACCCTCGTGGACAACCCCGATGCGGTCAGTGTGGAGGCGATCGAGGACGAAAAGACAACGACGCTGAGGCTCAAAGTGGCCCAAACTGATTTGGGCCGGGTGATTGGAAAGCAGGGACGGACCGCCCGGGCGATGCGGACGCTGCTTCACGCGATCGCGGCCAAATCGCGGCGGCGGGCCGTCTTGGAGATCGTTGAGTAGGATCCCGTGACGTCTCAGACGTTACTGGTTCTGGGACGGGTACTGGGGGCCTGGGGGCTTCGGGGGGAGGTGAAGGTCAGATCCTTCAGTGAGACGCCCGCCCTCCTCGCTCCGGGAAAAACGGTGATCCTCCGGGGACCTCGGGGAGAATCGGAAGTGCTCCTCGAGGGCGCGCGTCCGCTGCGAAACCTCCTCGTGGCACGACTGCAGGGCGTCACCAGTCGAACGGCGGCCGAGGCGCTCAAGGGCTACGAGATCTGCATTCCGCGAGGGACGGCTCCTGCTCTGCCGGAAGCGACGTATTACCACTACGACATTCTCGGCCTCAAGGTTCAGACAGAGACCGGGGAAGAGCTCGGCGAGATCGTGGACATCTGGCCGTCAGCTGCTCACGACCTTTATGTGGTCCGGCGCAATGGGGAAGAGTGGTATCTTCCCGCCGTCCGGGCCTTTGTTCTGCATGTCGATCTGGCCAAACGGGTGATGGTCGTCCGGCCGATCAAGGGGTTGGTTGATACTGAGAAGGTATGATATCGTGACCCTTTTTCCAGGGATCTTCTCGGGCGCCCTCCAAGAAAGTATTCTGGGCCGGGTCCAGGAGAAGGGGCTGATAGAAATTCGGGTGCACGACGTGCGGGACTGGACCCATGACCGACATCGCGTGGTGGACGACGTGCCGTACGGCGGCGGCGCTGGGATGGTCCTCAAGCCGGAACCCTTCTTCGAAGCCGTGGATGCCCTGCGTCGGCCTGAGAGCCAGGTGGTCCTCCTCACCCCTCAGGGGGAGCGGTTTCATCACACCACAGCCTGCCGTTTGGTGGAGGCAAGCCATCTCGTCTTCCTCTGTGGCCGGTACGAGGGCTTTGATGAGCGGCTCCGGACCTTGGCAGACCACGAGGTTTCGATCGGCGACTACGTGTTGAGCGGCGGCGAGCTGCCGGCCCTCGTGCTGATCGACGCGGTGGTGCGACTGATCCCCGGAGCCGTGGGAGATCGGGATTCGGTGCACCAGGATTCCTTTGCCACCGGTCTGCTGGATTATCCGCAATATACGCGGCCGGCTGAGTATCGGGGCTTGCGTGTTCCCGAGGTATTGCTCTCGGGGAATCACGAACAGATTCGGCGCTGGCGACGCCGCGAGGCGGTCCGTCGGACCCTCCTCCGTCGACCGGATCTCTTGGAACGTGCGCCCCTGTCGCCCGAGGATCAATCGCTGCTTGCCGAGATTCGAGCAGAAGGAGAGAGCGAAAGCACCAACACACGGGGAGACCATGAACATTGATCACCATATGAGGGCGGCAGAAGCCCCGTACCTGCGCGATACACTTGCTGAGTTCGGACCTGGGGACACCGTCCGGGTCCATGTTAAAGTCCGCGAGGGAGAAAAGGAGCGGCTCCAAGCCTTTGAAGGAGTGATCCTCCGGCGTCGCGCAGCGGGCCTCGGGTCTACCTTCACCGTCCGGAAGGTAAGCTACGGGGTCGGGGTGGAACGCACGTTTCCGCTCCACTCGCCAATGATCGACCGGATCGAGCGCCTTCGGGTCGGCCGTGTGCGCCGGGCGAAGCTGTTCTACCTGCGCGAGAAACGAGGGAAGGCCGCACGCATTCGAGAGAAGCGGACCAGATAAGTTAGGCCGGGAGGGGATGAAAGGCATCGAGCGGGCGATCCGCCGCAAGGGATTCCGGCGCCTGGCGGGGGTCGATGAGGCTGGGCGCGGGGCGCTGGCGGGGCCGGTAGTTGCGGCGGCGGTCA
>JBFHXD010000124.1:0-7169 GCA_041599135.1 Methylomirabilales bacterium (SeqCode)
CGTCAATGTCGACGCCTACGGGGATGGCTCCACCTATGACCTCAAGCTCGGACTGCTCAACAGCAATCAGCTGACCATTCGGGCCGAGGGGACCGGGCCGCTGCAAGCCAGGAAGGTGGTGGACGTCCGGGTGGAGGTGCGGGATCTGTCCGTGTGGAATAACGCGATCTTCGCCGGGGGCAGCGGGACAGGGTTACGGATCAACGGCAACGTGAAGATTGCCGGCTCGGTTCACATCCTGGGCCAGGGCCTCGGGCCTGCAGGGACCGCCGCTGATTTCGGAGGGGGCGCCGGTATCTTCAATTGGTATAACGGCATCGACGGGATTTTCGCGGGGAAGCTCCCGGATACCAATCCCCCTACCCTGAATGCGGAGGTCAGGGTAAAGGAGGGGCAGATCGAAATGAACAGTGGCGCGTCCCGTGTGGGCAACAGTTCGAGCGATGGCGTTCCGGCGGGGCTCAAGGCCCGGCTCGATGGGGTCTACTCCGAGTACGGCTTCGCCGGATCCTTTGGCGACCAAAACGTCTACTCGGACAACGGGGTGTATGCCAAATACGACTTGCCCGCCGACTATGACATTCCGTTTCCCTCCCTCACCGGTCCGCGGCCCGACGCGCTGCCGGGAACCTACGAGGATTGGCTCGATGCCAATTCGTGGGATCCTGTCACGGCTGGCGTGCTCCCCGGCTCGGCGGTGAGTGGCAACGATCTCACGATCTACAAAAACACGGCCAGCTTCGACGTCACCGACGGCTTCAACCGGCTCGCCTGGGACAGCATCTCCCAGACCTTGACCGTGCAAGGCATCATCCGAATCCCCGGCGCGATCATCCTCGGCGGCACGACCGGACCGACCAAGATCACTACCATCAGCTACACCACCGTGGGAATTGGGGGGACGCTCTACGCCAAGGAGGCAGGAGCCGATTGGAGTGAAAACGGCACGAGTGGGGCCCACCAGGTCAGCATCACGGTCAATAGCGATGTACTGCCGATCGGAGTCTTCCCCACCGGCGACACACTCGGGCTGCTCGCGAAGGATCGGATCGTCATGGCCCGATCCCAAAACCATGTCGCGGCCGCAATCTTTGCCGAAAACCAGGTCGAGATCACGAAGCAATACCAGGTGGTCGGCGCGGTCGTCACCCGGTTCTTTGATCTGGGGTCCCAGGTCCCCAGCGTGTATCAGATGCCCGATCTCGTGAGGTATCTGCCTCCCGGCATGCCGGGTGGGCAGATCCTCAACTTCGTCAAGATTCTCTCCTGGCGCGAGATCTAAAGCACGCTGCTCCCCTACGCCACCCTTGGCCACAGGCCTACCCACGACTTCCACCCCCCCGATTATGATAGACATTGAGAAAGGGGTCCCTGTTCGGGCTGGCCGCGCAGAAAATGCTGAAGGGATGAAGGCCGTGTTGGCGGGAGATGGAAGGGAAACGGGCGGATCTGACTCGAAGGCTAGCGGATTACGAACGCGATTGCCGTTGCCGAGCTGACTCCCTCGCGTAATATCTCCAGATCTCGTCTTGTTGAAGGAGGCCAAGTTGGACGAACTCCACCCCGGCTTTTCCTTCGGTTGACCACCTGACCTTACCGGACGTCTCAATCTCGCGCTTGCTGAGCGGGAGGTGGAAGCGGAGGAGCACTTCGGCTCCTACAGTGGGAATCGGGCCCTGCGTGTTGAGGCAGACGCCGCCTGCCCCGATGTTCATTATCCGCCCGGTGCGAGGGCCGACCCCCCTGACCTCATACTGCATCGCAAGGTCGCAGGGAATCCGGGGCGAGCGTCGCGTATCTTCCAGGTGAGTCATGGCGGCATCCTCATCGGCTGAGGACCTCTCTGTATTCATGGTCGCAGCGGTCATCCCACTCCCTCGCGCCGGCGCGCCCTTCTCTCACGACCATTATTTTATATTTCTATAGCCTATATAGCAACTTTAATGCCATATTAGACGGGAAATCCGTGACAGGGGATGTGAAGCCCATCTGAAGCGGCGTGTCGGTCCACGCCATGATTGTCGAGTGACGTGATCCTGCTGGGATAATGTGGCTGACCCAATCCGCAAGGGAGGACACCCATGAATGAGCCAACGATCGAAACCCTCACACGCCGAGTGCATCGCGTGGAGCGCGAGAATCGCCGCTTGCATAGGATCGGGGCGGCAACGCTGGCCATGATCGCCGGCGTGGTATTGATGGGGCAGGCTGAAAAGAATACCGTGCCCAAGGCTATTGAGGCGGAATCGTTTGTCGTTCGGGATGCGAAAGGAAAACTGCGTGCGATCCTGGGGGTGTGGCAGGACGGCGAGGCACGTCTCCTCCTGCCCGATCAGGAACAGAGAACCCGCGCGATCTTGGCCGTGAAACCCAATGGATCCCCGTACTTGGGCCTGTACGACGCAAGTGGGAAGCGTCGCATTGGGATGGCCGTGTTGCAAGATGGAATGCTGGCGCTAGGTTTTGCTCATGCGGATGGGAAATCCCGGGCCGGGTTGTCGGTGTGGCCCGATGGATCGTCCACAATGTTCCTGGCTGACGCAGATGGGAAGGTTCTCTGGCGCGCACCGTAAACCATGATCCATGGGGAAGACACGCAGCGGTACCGGTGCGGAAATTGTGTGAAGAGTGCTGGTGGCGGTGGGAGGACTTGAACCTCCGACAAAGGGCTTATGAGACCCCTGCTCTGCCCCTGAGCTACACCGCCAAGTTGTTGACTTTACTGACGCAGCGCGAGGTCATTGTACGGTCATTGACCGCTTTGGTCAAGACAAGGGCAAGTATGGCCTTGAAGTTGCCACGTCTTCATCAGTACAATAGTGCTACCCGTTGCCGATCGGCCGCCGCCACCCCCTGCTCGATGGAGACGCCGCCATGACTGGTCACGATGACAAGCGACGCTCGCCCCGCATTCCTTGTGACATCGCGATGGAGTACCACGTCAAAGGCGACCGTCCTCAAGACGGCCGGATCACCAAGCTCGGGACTGCCGGGGCGCTGCTCACGACGGAGGAGACGATCCCGCTCGGGACCGAGCTCGTTCTCCACTTCCACCTTCCCGTCAGCAACCGGCCCATCCGCACGAACTGCACCGTGAAGTGGGTCGATGGGCAGTCGATCGGCGTCGAGTTCACGCACCTGAACCTGCAGGAACAAGACGAGATCTGGAAGTTTTACGCGAGAGAGTCGGCCCGGCAGCGGAAAGCCCGCGCCTAGCCGAGGTGTAGGTATCATATAGTATTATAACGGAAATGCCCTCTCGGGTTTCGTCCGAGAGGGCATTTCCGCTGCTGCCGTGTCAACGACTAGCCCGGATTATTCTCCCCAGTCTCCTTGTCCTGAACCAGCCGCGTGATTTCGGCGAACTCCGCGGCGGGACTCCGCGGCGTCTCTGCTCTGATACTCCCCTTTACCGCCGCCCCCTCCCGGACAACCAGCCGTTTACTTTGAATCGACCCTACCAGATTGCACGTCGGTGAAAGTTCCACCCTGCCCGAGGCCATCACATCTCCATGAACCTCCCCGGCCACCGTGATGTCTGTGGCGAAGATGTCCGCCCGGACCTTTGCCCCTTCATGAATGACGACGGTCCCGGTCAGGTTTATCTTGCCTTCGAATTCGCCTTCGACCTGGACATCCCCCACACCGGAGATCTCACCCCGAAGAATCAGACCCTTCCCGATAAAGTATATCTCTCTGTCGTTATTCCCCGCGCTTCGCGTCTGCCACACCATACTCGTACCGACAAGCCGCCTGGTTTGCTTGCACACGCCGACGACTAAGTATGCTCCACCGGCGAAGACGTGTCAAGCACCTGCCCCCTGGATAGAAACCCGGCACCACGACAAAAGCAGTCGCATGTCAGGATATCGAAACAGGAACAGGGAATGGCACGAAGGATACGTTACGGAAAGGCCTCTTGGGGTGGTCTATTTTTTTGTTCCAGGACGCGGAGTTTTTTGAGTATGCGTTTCGCCCGTTCCACGCCCTCCCGTGCTTGCGTGTTGGACGGATCCAATTCCAACACGGCTTCCCACACTTGCTTCGCCTCTTTGATCTTCTCTTCCCGATACAGCCGGCTGCCACGTACCAGCATTGTGTTCACCGTCTCGGCAACGGTCTCATCCAGTCGTTGTTGGAGCTGGTGGACTTCTGGATTGTCCGGATCGATCTTGGCCAGCTTGGGGACAATCTTTTGAGCTGTGTGTAAGTCACCCTTCTCCATGGCCTCTTTTGCCTGCTTGGCAAGCTGTTCGTAATCCCGGAGAATTTTTTTATTGTGGGCGCCCTCTTTCAGGGACTTCATCCGTCGTTCGAGCTCACGGACTTCCGGATCGTCTGGAGCGATCTTGACCAGTTGAGAAACCATTTTTTCCCCTCTTCGCAACTGGCCTTTGTCCATGGCTTCCTGTGCCTGCCTGGTGAGCTTTTCTCTTTCTTCGCGCTGCATCTCCGCTTCGCGCTTGGTAATCTGCTGCGAAAGTTCTCGGATGGCCGCCTTCATGGTGTCCGAAGGGTCCAGCCGCTCAGCGAGGCTCAAACAGGTCCTTGCCTGGTCAAGCTGATCATCGTGCGTCGCGCGTTGCGCACACTGGTAGAGTTCTTCAGCAGTCTCTTCGACTTCACTCCGTGCCCGGGACAGTTTCCATTTGCTGATGAGGTTACCCGATGCCGCACGGGCAAGTTCCTCCCGGCGCGGCGCATCTTCGATAAGCCACTGCCCCTTGGCAATCAGGAGTTCTCTTTCGAGTGCATCAATACGCTGCGCCCGTTTCCGGAGCAACTCCTCGCGACCCTGTTTCAACACCGCACTGGATGGTAATTTGTCCAGGCCGGTATTCACCGCGTCAAGGGCGTCAGACCACTCGCCCTTTTCTATCATGGTTTGCATCTGCTGTAGCACGCTCTTTTCGTAATCGGCGGCGCGCCTTTTGACACTTGCTCGTTTTTTCTGCAACAGGGCATATTGCGGATGCGTCTCGGGCATATCGTTCAAGAGCTCGAGCGCCTCGCCATATTCCTCCTCAGCAACCAAGTCGTCAATGTGCTCCGGTGTCACCGGGCTCTTGTCAATAAAAGAAATGTGCAGGGTCTTCGTGCACCCGACCATGGTGATCGCCACCACACCGATCATCAGCAAGACGAGCCGTCTCATGTGATGAACATCCTGTGTGGTTCGCGCCATTCACGCCACCGTGGTCAGGGCGTTGGGCTTGCCCGATGGTGTCAGACCATTGAGGGGCAGGGTGAACGTAAATGTGCTGCCCTGGCCCTCTCCAGGAGACTCGGCCAGGATCGCCCCGCCGTGCAGTTCCACCAGCTTTTTGGTCAAGGCCAACCCGAGGCCGGTTCCCTCCTCCCGCCGGGCCAGCGATGCATCCAGCTGGGTGAACTCTTCAAAAAGCCTTGGGGCGTCCTCGGTTTTGAACCCGATCCCGTTGTCCTGGACGGCCACGGCGAGGAGTTCGCCGTTTTGCCGCGCGGTCACCCTCACTTGGCCGCCTTCGGGAGTGAACTTTACGGCATTCGATAACAGGTTATAGAGTATCTGCCGGAATCGAAGGAGGTCGGCTACCATCGTCTCTGGACATCCATTCTCATCGAGCACCAGCTCAATCCGTTTCGCTTCGACCTGGGGCTGAACGGTGTTGACGGTCGCTCCTAAGGCATCGCGGATGAGGAAGGGCTCGAACCGGAGATCGATCTTACCCGCCTCCACTTTGGACAGGTCCAGGATGTCGTTGATCAGATCGCGGAGGTGCCGCCCGCTTGTCGCGATGTTTTCCACGTAGGTCAGTTGTTTTTCGGTCAGCGCACTGTAGCGCTGGTCTTCCAACATGTCGGCGTAGCCGATGATGGCGTTGATGGGCGTTCGGACTTCGTGGGACACGTTGGCGAGGAACTTGGACTTGGCCATCGAGACCGCTTCGAGCTGGGTGTTGAGCGCCTCGAGTTCCCGTGACCGTTCGCGAATCCTGTGTTTTTCTAAAAGCTCTTCCGCCATGGAATTGAACGCGGCCATGACGTCTCCGATCTCGTCGGCACGCTGCTCTTGAATCCGATACTCAAAATTCCCCTCGCCGACTGCCTGGCTCGCCTCGACCAAATGGTGAATGGGCCTGGAAAACCGCCTGGACATGGCGAACGACATGCCGATCGCGAGCATGATCATGAACAGGGTGACAATGCCGATTTTCCGTACGGAGTCCCGCAACGACTCATACATGGATGAACGGCTGAACGTGATCAGGACATGCCCGGCAACGACATCCTTGAACTTCACCGGGCTGATAAAGGCCACGAGGCTGATGGGAGTGCCCGACGGCTCACTCCAGTCCCAATCTATCGTCTCCGCGGACAGGTCGAGGGAACTGGAGCCTTGGGGCGTGATCCCGGACTGCGCGAGCAATTTCCCTTCATGATTGTAGACGGCAGTCCCGAGGATGCGTTGATCCGAGGCCAAGTTGGTGGTCAGGACCTTCAGCCCCAAGGTGTCATTGGCAAGGAGCATCTCTTTGGCCGACTCACCCATCTGATTGACCACGGTTCGGCCAAAGGCATCGATCTGGCCGCGAAAGAATCGCGTCTGCGTATTGAGGATGACCACACCCAGCAAGGCCATGCTGCCCGCGATGAGAACCGTGATGGCGAGCGCCAGTTTATAGGCGATGGGAAACCGCTTCGGTCTCCACGTCTGCGAGAAGCGAAAGGTCGGATGAACCGCAGTACGCCAAGACCACGGAAGACCGTGCAGTAGTCGTCGACCCAGGCCAAAATCCGTCATCATTTCCTCATCCGGCATGAAGACGGAAATCCCTTTCCGGTGTGATAGTTACCGTACCCCGCGTAAGATTGCAATTTTTGTTCCTCCACCTAACTATTGAAAAAAGAAAGGCTTGACGCGTAAAAACCCCCTCAAAAATAGGCCAGATCTGCTTATTTTCCGCCGCCTCACAGAGACCCACGATCGGCGCTGTCGGAAGCCATTTCTGACCCATGTGAGGAGGTCTTCGGTCTTCCCTGTGCTCGCGGGCCTTCTATCAAGGAGGAGAAACGGGAGATGATACGGGAAAAGGGGACAAAAAAAGAAAAGCTGCCGATTATCCCGGCGGCCCTTTGTCTCTTATTGGACGGGACGTGGTTCCGGAGGCAGGATGTGAACCTGCGAC
>JBFHXD010000125.1:0-7149 GCA_041599135.1 Methylomirabilales bacterium (SeqCode)
CGGGATCAGGTCCGCCGGCTTCGAGACGTGGAAGGCCCCTGCCGCGATGAAGAGGATGTGGTCGGTGCGGACCATCCCATGCTTCGTGCTGACCGTCGAGCCTTCCACGATCGGGAGGAGGTCTCGCTGTACCCCCTCGCGGGAGACATCCGGGCCGTATCCTCGCTCCCGCCCCGTGATCTTGTCGATCTCGTCCAAAAAGACGATCCCGGAGTTCTCCGCTCGCCGAATCGCCTCGGCCAGCACCTCATCCATGTCGATCAGTTTCTGGGCCTCTTCCTGAGCCAGGATCCGTCGCGCCTCCTTGACCTTGACCTTTCGACGTTTCATCCGGTGGGGGAGGAGGCTGTCGAGCATGTCCCGCAGCTGGTCCATCCCCTCGACGCCTGCTCCCGGCACGACCTCGACCATCGGCAGGGTCCGGTCCCGGACCTCAATTTCCACCATCCGATCATCCAGTCTTCCTTCCCGGAGCATCATGCGGAATTTCTCCCGGGTCTCCTGAGGGGTAGCCTGGGATGTCTCGAACCCTATCGGCTGCGTCCCTGCCCGGCTCGGGGGAACGAGGAGATCGAGGAGGCGCTCTTCGGCCAGCTCGGCCGCCCGCTCTGACACCGCAGCCGTCTTCTCGCCCTTGACCATGTTGACGGCAATGTCGGCCAGGTCGCGGATGATAGAGTCCACATCGCGCCCTACATATCCCACCTCGGTAAACTTGGATGCTTCCACCTTCAAGAAGGGGGCCTCGACCAATTTGGCCAGCCGCCGCGCAATCTCAGTCTTCCCCACGCCGGTCGGCCCGATCATGATGATGTTCTTGGGCGCCACTTCGTCCCGGAGGTCCGCGGGGAGCTTTTGCCGCCGCCACCGATTCCGAACCGCTATGGCGACCGCCTTCTTGGCCGCGTTCTGGCCGATGATGTACTTATCCAGCTCGGCCACCACCTGCTTGGGCGTCAACTTTTCCATTGACCCTTCCTGTTCACTGACCGCTCCACCTGCACGCCTCACAGCTCCTCGATGGTGATCTGGTCATTGCTGTAAACCGACAGCTGGGCTGCGATCCGCATCGACTCCTGCATAATATCCTTCAGGTCGAGATTGGAAAATTTCACCAACGCGCGCGCAGCCGCTGCCGCATAGGGACCGCCTGACCCAACCCCGATGACTCCGTCATCCGGCTCGATCACGTCTCCGGTTCCCGAAATGATGAAGGAGTGCTCCCGATCAACCACGGCGAGCAGGGCCTCCAGGCGACGGAGCACCCGATCGGTCCTCCAATCCTTGGCCAGCTCGACAGCAGCCCGAGGTAAATTTCCGTGGTACTCCTCCAGCTTCCCCTCAAGTTTGGCAAAGAGGGCAAAGGCATCGGCGGCAGCCCCCGCGAATCCCGCCACAACTTGGTTGTGGTACATCCGCCGGACCTTCTTCGCCGTGTGCTTCATGACCGTCTCACCCAAAGAGACTTGGCCATCCCCGGCCACGCCGACACGTCCCTTGTGGCGGACCGAGAGAATCGTCGTACTACGGATGACCGGTTCACGTTTCATGGTTCACGGTTCATAGTCGAGAGTTGAGAGTCCAGAGTCCAACGTCCAAAGTTTAACACCCATTACCGAAGACCCAAGATCTACCCTTTTCTCTTTGCTGACAGCGGACAGCTGACTGCTGACAGCTTTCTCAAGAGCGAGGGGGGGTTCCTTCCGAGGCAGGCGCCATCTGGCTTGCGTTGGCCGGGGTCCCGCCGCCGGAGCGGAGCGCAGGCGGGGGTGGCCCGCACCAGCGAATTACAACGCCTCAGCATGCGTAACGTTGCCTCTGCACATCACGTCCTCGCCTCCCCCCTCACGCCTTCGGGTGTGCCTTGTCGTACACCGCCATGAGCTGATCCAGATTCACATGAGTATAGCGTTGGGTCGTCGTCAGCCTGGCATGTCCCAGCAACTCTTGGATCACTCGGAGGTCTGCCCCAGCCTGCAGCAGGTGCGTGGCAAAGCTGTGCCGAAGCCCGTGGGGTGTGATGGCTTTGCCCATCCCACTCCGCCGCAGATACTTCTCGAGAATACGCTCCACGCCTCGCGGGGTGAGACGCCCACCTCGATGATTGAGAAAAAGGGGAGCCCGGTGGGCACCACCCTTCCCTCTCCTCAACACATCTCTGACAGCCAGGTACGCTGCTAACGCCTCTGCGGCGGGCCGGCCGATTGGGACAATGCGTTCCTTATTCCCCTTTCCCATCACTTTCACGAGGCGCTGTTCCAGGTCCAGATCATCAACCGTGAGGCCGGTGAGCTCGCCCAAGCGGATCCCCGACCCATAGAAGAGCTCGAGAATGGCCCGGTCCCGGATGACGAGCGGGTCATCCCCCTGGGGCGTGGCCAAGAGCTGAAAGGCCTGATCCACCGTGAGATGGCGAGGAAGCGGCTTGGGAAGCTTGGGCGTGGCCACCAGCGCGGCGGGATTCCAGCTGAGTCGCCCTCGACGGCAGCAGAACTGGAAAAACGAACGCACCGATGCCACCTTGCGAGCCACCGTCCCCGGCGTGAGCCCTCGACGGCGCAGCGAGGTCATAAACGCTCGCACCGTGAGCGGCTCTAGCCGATCTAGGCGCGTCGCCTCGGGTGTCTCCGGGTCCGTGTCTTGGAGAAAGCCGAAGAACTGCAACAGGTCAATCCGGTAATTGCGCACGGTGTGAGGGGAAGATCCTTCCCCTTCAAGCTCACGCAAGTATTGTTCCATGAGTTGCTTCACTGCCGGCCCCCATAGCGATTGAGGGGATAGCTCGTCCGCTATCCCCTCGACCCTGCACGATACGTCCTGGTGTGGAAAAGATCAAGCAAAAATTCGGGTCCAGGTCTCCATAGCTTGCAAGGACCGGTGGCTCAAGGCGGCATGCCGCTCCTGCTTGTCGCGGACCCTGCGTTCGAGAGGAGGGACGAGACCGAAGTTCGCATTCATCGGCTGAAAGCGGGAGGGATCTGCCGAGGTCACGTAGCGCAACAGCGCCCCCAACATGGTTTCGTCCGGAGGGCTCACCGGCTCCAGCCCGTGCACAAGCCGGGCCGCATTGATCCCCGCCAAGAGACCAGACGCCATCGACTCGAGATACCCCTCTACGCCGATGAGCTGCCCCGCGATGAAGAACTCTTTGTCCCCCTTGAATTGCAGCGTCGGTGCAAGCAGCAGCGGGGCGGGGATGTAGGTGTTGCGATGAACACTGCCGTACCGGAGGAACTCTGCGTGCTCAAGGCCGGGAATCATCCGAAAGATTCGCTGCTGCTCCCCGCGCCGGAGCCGGGTCTGAAAGCCGACCATGTTGACCATCTGGCCCGCTTTGTCTTCTTGGCGTAGCTGCGTCACCGCACAAGGTCTTCGTCCCGTTCGTGGATCGGTGAGACCGACCGGTTTCAGGGGGCCATACAGCAGTGTCTCCTTGCCCCGCCGCGCCAGCTCCTCGATCGGGAGACATCCCTCAAAGAAGGAGGCCTCTTCCAGGTTCTCAAAGTCGTGGAGGGGATAGAGCTCGGCAGCCACCAGCGCCTCCCAGAAAGCCCCATACTCGTCGTCAGTCATGGAGCAGTTCCAGTAATCCTCACCCCCCTTCCCATAGCGGGAGGCCGCGAAGACCTTTTTCCGATCGATTGACTCCGTGGCCAGTATCGGCGAAATGGCATCATAGAAAGAGAGGAGTCGAGCGCCTGATCCGGAGCGCACATCCAGGGTCTGCTCATCCAGGTACGCCTTGAAGAGGTGACGGAGGTTCTCAGCAAGCGGGTCCGAGGTCAAAGGACCCGTGGCGATGATCACGGGCCGCTCGGGGGGAACTTCCCTCACCTCTGTGCGGTGGAGCTCGATCAGGGGGTGACCTGTGATCCGGCGCGTCACGTCCCGAGCAAACGCGGTCCGGTCCACGGCCAGCGCAGTGCCAGCTGGGACGGCATGCGCCCTGGCCGTCTGTTGAATGATCGAGCCTAACCGGTCGACCTCGGCGTGAAGCAATCCTGAGGCACTGCTGATTTGCTGTGACTTGAGTGAGTTGCTACAGACCAGTTCGGCCAGCAGATCCGTTTGATGGGCTGGAGTGCGGGCTGCAGGCCGCATCTCGAGGAGACGTACCGGCACGCCTTGGTTCGCCACCTGCCAGGCCGCCTCAGCTCCCGCCAGTCCTCCGCCGACGATGGTCACGCACGCATTGGATTTCATGGGGGTGATTATGCCGCGGGCTTGCGGTAATTGCAACCCTCGGCCACACACTGGAGTTCGCGACCCTGGCGCGATCGCCGCTCGACGAGGAAGGAGGCGCCACACTCGGCGCATGGTTCGGGGATCGGGCGATGCCAGAGCACGAAGGTGCACTCGGGATATTTTGTGCACCCGTAAAAAGCCCTCCCTCGTTTGGAGCGGCGCTGGGTCAGGGGGGCATTACAGCGGGGGCATTTCACGTCGAGGGGGAGCGATTTCACGGTTCGGCACTTCGGATAGGTGGAGCAAGCCAGGAAGCGGCCATACCGGCCGTGGCGGATCACCATCTGGGCGCCACAGGTTTCACATTGCTCATCGGTGGGCTCTGCTGTTGCCTTTTCCTTCCGATCGGGACTGAGGACGTTGCGGCACTCGGGGTAGCCGGAGCAGGCCCAGAAGAGTCCGTAGCGGCCCCGCTTCCGCACCATCGGCTTGCCGCATTGGTCGCACTCTCGCTCCTCGACCGTTGACCGATCACCGTTGACCGCCTCTGCACTCTCGTCACCCACGTCGGTCGTCGGTCCGCGGCCGTCGGCGTGCACGAGTTCGCGGGTGTTCTTACACTCGGGGTACGCCGAGCACGCCAAGAATTTCCCGAACCGACCCCACCGGATGACCATCGGGCTTCCGCATTTCTCGCACGTCTCCTCGGTCTTTTCCTCGAGGGCCTTGAGATTCTCCATGCCGGTCTTGGCCTCCTCCAACCACCCGGAGAAGGCTCCGTAGAAGCGCCGCATCTCCTCGAGCCAGTCGGCCGTCCCCTCCTCGATCTCGTCGAGGACGGACTCCATCCTCGCGGTGAACTCATGATCCATGATCCGGGGGAAGCTTTTCACGAGAAGATCTACTACCACCTCCCCCACCTCGGTCGGTTTGAACTTTCCCTTCTCTTTCTCCACGTAATCCCGGTTCTGGATAATCTGGACGATGGTGGCGTAGGTACTGGGCCGACCGATCCCATTTTCCTCCAATGCCTTGACCAATGTGGCTTCGGTGTACCTCGGGGGCGGCTGGGTGAAATGTTGCGCGGGATCGAGCGACCGCAGCTCGAGCACCTCTCCCTCCTGCAGGCGCGGTAACGTCATCTCGCCATCGGCTTGCCCATTGGTGTCGGCCTCTTGTCCTTCCTCGACCGGTGGCTTGACCCCTTCGTCGGTTCCCTCGACGTAGAGCCGCATGAAGCCTTGAAATCGGGTGACACGACCCGTGGCCCGGAAAAGGAACCGACCTCCCTTCACATCGACGGTGGTCACGTCGAAGAGGGCCGGAGGCATCTGCGAGGCAACAAAGCGGTTCCAAATCAAGGTGTAGAGGCTGAGCTGATCTCTCGTGACGTAGGGGGCCACAGCGGTCGGATCCCGATAGACCGACGTGGGCCGGATCGCCTCGTGGGCTTCCTGGGCCGCCTTGGGGCTCTTATACACTGGGGGCCGCTCAGGAACGTACTCTGCACCAAACCGTTCGGTAATGTAGTTGCGGGCTTCCCCGACCGCCTCGGTCGACACGCGGGTCGAGTCGGTCCGCATGTATGTGATCAGGCCGACGGCGCCCTCCGCTCCCAGCTCGATCCCCTCGTAGAGTTGCTGAGCAATGGTCATGGTTCGTCGGGCGGTCATGCGAAGCTTTCGGACCGCCTCCTGCTGAAGCTTCGACGTGGTAAACGGAGGCACGGGATGGCGCCGCCGCTCGCGGGTGCTTACCCCTTTCACCGAAAAGCGCTGTTGCTCGAGCTCGCGGAGAAGGGTCTGGGCTTCGGTCTCGTTGTGAATTTCGACCTTTTCCCCGTCCACCTTGAAGAGCCGGGCCCGAAAATCGGGCGGCTCCCCTGCGGCGAGAAGGGCCTCGATCGTCCAGTACTCCTGGGAAACAAAAGCACGAACCTCGCGCTCGCGATCAACGATCAATCGAAGCGCCACGGACTGGACCCGGCCCGCGCTCAGTCCCCGCCGTACCTTTTCCCAGAGGAGGGGACTCACCTGGTATCCCACGAGACGATCAAGGACACGACGCGCCTGTTGGGCCTCCACCTTTTTATTATCGAGGGCGCTCGGATGGGTAAAGGCTTCTTGGACGGCTCGCTTGGTCACCTCGTGGAAGATCACCCGACGCACCGTCTTTTTCGGCGGTTTCAGTTCCTGGACGAGGTGCCAGCCGATAGCCTCACCTTCCCGATCCGGATCGGTGGCCAGATAGATGGCCTGAGCGCCCCGCGCCGTCTTGCGGAGATCTTCCAAGACCTTTTCCCTTCCCTTGACCACTTGGTACTCGGTCTTGAAGTCCCGCGTGACATCCACGGCGAGGCGATTGCGCGGCAGATCGCGAACGTGGCCATAGGAGGCCTTGACCACATACCCCTTGCCCAGAAACTTGCTCAGGGTCTTGGCCTTGGCCGGCGATTCCACGATGACCAGTGATTTCGGCACGCGAGATGTTCCTCCTCGGAACAGCGGTCAGCTGTCAGCAGCGCCAGCATGCTCGAACGCTAGGCCGCCCTGTTGCTTCGCGAGAGAGTGCAGTGCGGAGCGATAAGTTTTTCATCATACCATCTCACAGAATTTTCCGCTAACGAGGGGAACGGCTTGCCGTGCCTCTCCCCCAATCGTGCGCACGCACAAAGGTCTTGCCGGACAGCTGCTTCACCCACCCCTTCATTTCCAACGCGAGCAGGGATGTGGCGACGGCCGGCGCGGGCAGCTTCGAGCCAGCGATGATGGCGTCAATATGCAGCGGCTCCTCTCCAAGCATCTCAAGCACCCGACCCTCATCCCGTTCGACGGGGGGCAAGGGGGGCATCGGGGGGAGGTCTTGCAGGTAATGTGCCCCCAATTCCTCCACCACGTCTTCCCATCCCTCGGTAAGCTTGGCTCCAGACTTGATGAGCCGGTGACAGCCCTGGCTGAGCCGACC
>JBFHXD010000126.1:0-7068 GCA_041599135.1 Methylomirabilales bacterium (SeqCode)
CTTCATTCGTTTGAGGAGGAGGGGGATCGTCCCGCCGAGCCCCACCGCCACGAGGGTGTTGAGCGCCAATGCCCCGCCCACGACGAGACCCAAATACGGATTCCCCCTCCACGCCCACGCCACACCCCCAAGCAGGATCCCCAAGAGCAGGCCATTGAAGATTCCAATCCCGGCCTCTTTGAGGAGTACCCTCCACACCTCATAGGGCTTCACCAATCCCAGCGCGAGTTCGCGCAGGCTCACCGCCACCGCCTGGTTGCCCGAGCAGCCACTCATATCGGAGATGATGGGTAAGAAGACCGCCAGGGTAATGGCGGCAGCGAGCGTGTCCTGGTACAGGGTGATCACGCTGGCGGCAATAATATTGAGCACGATGTTGATGCTGAGCCACGACACGCGGCGGAACGCGCGCACCGGGAGCGGCATGCTGCGCAACTCTTCTCCTCCGACAATACCGCTGAACTTGAGAAAGGTCCGATCCGCTCGCTCGCCGATCGCCTCCTCCACATCGGCGGGTCGTACCACCCCCACCAGTTGTCCCTCCACATCCGTGACCGGAACACCAAAATACCGGTAACGATCAAAGAAGTGCTGCAGCGCATCGAGAGGTGCATCGGTTTGGACCCGCAGGGGATCGGAAACCATGATCTCAGTGACCGGCGTCTCCTTGGGTGAAAGGAGCAGGTCCCGCATCCGTAAGACCCCGACCAGCATCCCGGCTTGGGAGGTCACGTAGATGTACTGGACATCGTACTTCGCGTATAGACCTGTGTGCTCTCGCAAGTCATCAAGAACATCTCCGACTCGGAATCTATCCGGGTAGGCGAGATACTCAGTGATCATGAGTCCCCCCGCCGTATCGGGGGGAAACTGGCTTAGCTGCCGGACGTCCTCCGCTTCCTCTTCCGCCATTTCTTGGAGGATGGCTACCGCCTCGTGGGTGTCCAGCTCGCCTAGTAGATCGACCTGCTCATCGCTCGGCATCTCGTTAACGATGGCGGCCGCCTGCGTAGAGGGCAATTCCTCGATAATATCTGCAGCTTGGGTACGGGTCAGCTCCGACAGCAGGGCTGCAGCATCCTCGGGGGAAAGCAGCGTGAGGAGTTGTCCCTGGTCCTCCTCTCGCAAACGGGAAATGACCCGCGCTGTCTCACCCGGTGACAGCTCCTCGAAATACACTTTCAGTCTCTGGGCATCGCCGGCCCTGAGGATTGCCTCCAGTTCTTCCCATGGCTCATGGTACAGCGTCGTTGTCATGACCGAGCCTCCTTACCCTGTGCATCTCTAGTTGCCCTGAACCAACGGAGGTCCGCCACACCTCAACAGAACCGGAACCGCCGGCGCGGTCCTCGGCCAGCTCAGGGCCAACCCTCCTTGGGGCGATCGCGAGGATGTGGGGAACTCCGACCTCGGGTGGCGTCCATAATAGCCCGTTTCATACAGAGCGAGAACCCCCTTCCGCAGACTTACGAGGAAATCCACTGTCGTGATGGGACCTGCTCTTCTTCGGGCGCAACATCAAGCGGAGGAGGGCCTTTGTCAAAAAAATTGACAATGCTCGGGGGCTCTGGGTTAGAATAGCCGCGATTATGGGAACTCGCTTCCTTCGAGGTCAATGTTGACCTGAGAGGGGGTGAACAAGGTGAAACGGTTTCTGGTCCTCTTGCCGGTTGTTCTCTTCCTGGCAGCAGGGTGTGCTTCCAGCTATCGCCCTCCCGTCGATCCCACATTTACCACGGACAGTGCGAGGTATCAAAAGGACCTCTTCGAATGCGAGCAGATCGCCAAATCGCACTCTGAAAGTACGGGTGAAGAGGCCCTGAAAAAGGGGGGAATCGGGGCCGTCGCGGGAGCAGCGCTTGGAGCCGCCGTTGGAGCCGCTGCCGGAGCCCCGGGGGCGGGAGCAGCCATCGGCGCAACGACCGGTGCTGCTGCCGGAGCGACAATAGGGGGAACATCAGCCGAGAAGAAATACGAGAACACCTACGACGCCTGCATGCGGAATCGTGGGTACAAGCTCTTGAAGTAACCATTCCGAAAACTAAACTTATCGAATGGCTCATGGACCCCTCTTCCCTTCAGGGGAGGAGGGGTTTTGGCTTTGTTAAGGGGCTAACTTGGGGGAGATGGGATCGTGCGCGTGAGAACCATCAGAAGACGATCACCAAAGCATCGAGGAGGGTGAAGGTGAAAAGGGTGATGCTGATGAGCCCATTTATATTAAAGAAGGCGGTCTCGAGCCGCTGCAGGCCGTGACGGCGCATCGTGGCGTGCTCGTACCCAAGCAGCATGATCACGAACAGCACCCCAAGGTAGTAGAGGGGACCGAGGCGGAGTAGCTGTCCCACGACCCAGAGCAGGATAGGAACCGCAACATGGAAGAAGAGGCTGACCCGCATCCCCGCTTCAACTCCGAGCCTCGCAGGAATCGAACACAGCCCGTGGGTGCGATCAGACTCGATATCCGCCAACGCATAGAGGATGTCAAAACCGGCGACCCAGAACAGGACGGCCAACCCGAGGATCAAGGGTGGCAATTCTAGCTGCCCCCGAACGGCGATCCAGGCTCCGATCGGAGCACAGGCGAGGCAGAGTCCGAGAATCACGTGTGAGAGAGAGGTAAACCGCTTGGTGTACGCGTAGAAAATCGTGAGGCCAATGGCGACGGGGGAGAGAAGGAGGCAGAGACGATTCAGTCGGGCCGCGGCAAAAACCAACAGGGCGAAAGAACAGACCGCAATGATGAAGACAGTGGCAGGTCGAATGAGGCCTCGAGGAAGGGCGCGAGTGGCTGTCCTCGGGTTCAAGGCATCCAGGTCCTTGTCAACGAGCCGGTTCACCGCCATGGCACCGGTCCTGGCCCCCACCATGGCCACAAGGATCCAAAAGACCTTCTTCCATTCCGGTATCCCCTGGGCGCCCAGGATTGCCCCCGTCAAGGCAAACGGAAGCGCGAAGACGGTATGGGGAAACTTGATCAGCTCCAGAAAGATGCGGAGCTGCTGGAAAAGGCTAACGGACTTGTGCTGCTCACCCACGACGCTCGGCCTTCCTCCCGTGGTGAATCGTCACGATACCCATTGTCAGGGGCACATACGACACCTCGAAGAATCCCGTCTCCTCCATCAAGGCCTGCAGCCCCTCAGGTGACGGAAAGCCATCCACCGACGTCGGCAGATACTCATAGGCTGCTCGATTCCCCGACAGCAAACCGCCAATCCAAGGCATGATCCGATGGGAATAAAAGTGGAACAGGGACCGGAAAACAGGTACCGACGGGGTCGAGAATTCCAGGATGACCGCGCGTCCGCCCGGTCTCAGGACCCTCGCCATCTCCCCGAGTCCCCGCCTGCGATCGGCAACGTTGCGAATTCCGAAAGCGACAAAGACCCCGTCGAACGTTTCGTCATGAAAGGGGAGCCACTCGGCGGGCGCAGCCACAAAGCGAACCTGATCCGGCACGCCTGCCCTCCGAGCCTTCACCAGCCCCCGGACCAGCATCGGCTCGCAGTTATCCACCGCGACGACCTGTGCCTCCGGCACCTGCCGGATGACCTCTAAGGCCACATCGGCGGTTCCGGCACAGAGATCCAGTCCGCGCCCTCCGCGGGGAATCTGTCCGTGGGTCACCGCCGCCCGGCGCCAGTAGACGTCCCGACGGAAGCTCAAGAGGCGGTTGATCAGATCGTACCGGGGGACGATGGAAGCAAACATCCGCCGGATCTCTGCGCGCTTGACGTCGGTGACATCAGATCCCATCACTGCCATCTCTCATCATGTCTCGGACCTTTCGATACTGCCGTCTACTGCCCTAATTGTCAGGAACAAGGGAAGCTGCCGCGAGGTGATGCCTGAAGGAGAGCTGGCATGGCGTAAAGCAGCAACAATGGGCCCTACGGTGACACGGCAACTCCGGCGGGTGCTATCCCGGATCTCTCGATCTCAGCGGGACCCTTCCGCGGCAGAGCGGCTCAGGGCAGCCTGCACCCGCTCGAGGACCACCTCACAGAGTTTGGAATGAATGCCCAAAGGTTCGGTGATGGTCCAACGTACCTTCGGATGCTTCGCGGCTGCCTCTGCCACCAGGCGAGGGATATCTTCATTATAGTGGGATCCGGGGGCCAAAAAATAGGGATGGACGATCACCTCCTGGGCCCCATCAGCCACGCAGGCGTTAAACGACTGCGAAATGGTCGGCTCGGCGATTTCCATATGGGCATAATGGACCATGTCAAAATCGGACCGGCCCCGGATGATCTCGGCAACCTCGACGAGCACAGCATTGGCCTCTTCGCGGCGGCTTCCATGGTCCACCAGCAACAGTGCACGCTTCATCTTGCTTCTCCTGGAGGCACGAAACCGATCGATCCCTGGCTTTACCGGAGTTACCACACGGACCCCCCATGGTCAAGGAAAACCACGGCCCCAGAGTTGGTGGATGCGCGCGTGATCGAACCTGAAAGGTGACCCGATGGGAGACACACGAGCATCTCGGGAATACCGAGTGCCGGGGTTGACACTCCTCGCATCGCAGTCCATAATTTACTCCCCTTTCTTACAGCTGTCACAGGGCATCAGACGGCCTCTGGCAATGCAAACCCTCGGGCCCCATGGAGCAGGAGGTGCTTCCAATGTCAAAGCCATCTTCCGGACACCACGGCGGTGGGGAGCCCGCAACTGAGAAGCCCCCTGTCCCCGAACCGACGTACGCCGAACGGGCGCGGACGCTCGTCCATGTGAGTCGTGTCGGCAGTCTCTCGACCCTTTCCCGAAAACATGCGGGGTGGCCGTTTGGCTCGGTCATGCCCTATGCCCTTGACGATCGTGGTTATCCCATCCTCCTCATCAGTCACATGGCCGTCCATACACAAAACATTACTGCTGATTCTCGCACGAGCCTCCTGGTGACTCAGCCCCACTGGAGTGGTGATCCACTGGCAAGTAGCCGGGTGACCCTCATCGGCAATATCACACGTCTTCCAGAAGAACAACGGAAACAACTGCGCGACCTGTATCTGGCCCGATACGAGAACGCGAAATATTGGGTAGACTTCGGGGATTTCGGCTTCTATCGCATGGAGGTTCTCGATGTCTATTTCGTGGGCGGCTTTGGCGTGATGGGTTGGGTGTCCGCCGAGGAATACGGTTTGGCCGAACCCGATCCATTGGCCGACGTGGCGTCAGGAATCATCGAGCACATGAACGCGGACCATGCCGATGCTCTGCTTCTCTTAGCGAGGGGGTTCGGCGGCCTCGATGCCGAAGAAGCCATCATGACCTCGGTGGACCGGCTGGGTTTTCACGTGCGGCTCAGAACGGGAGATCGGATCCATGGTGCTCGTATCCCGTTCACACACGAGGTGAAAGGTGTACACGAAACCAGGAAGGTTTTAGTCGATATGGTCCACGAGGCCAGGAAACGGGCTTGATTCGCAGCCGAAATTCCCTATGGAGGTGCACCATGAAACGATCCAATGTCATTCACGTACCGCTGAATCTTCTTATGCTGACAGCTCTTGCCATGTCCGGCTGCGCGACGTCTGGCCCCAAAGAGGCCGCGAATTTGGCCTCGCAAGTCGAGGATTCTCGACGAGCGCTCCAGGTCACCGAGGAGCAGATTCGCACTACCATGAATACCGCCAACGCACTTGGTCAAAAGGAAGGCCCCAATCTGCAGACAGATTTCAAGCGCCTCAACCAGGAATTGAAACAGTCCAACGAAAAACTCGACGAGTTCCGCAAGCGCATCACGTCACTGGATAAAGTTGGCAACGCGTTCTTTACGCGTTGGACTGCGGAGCTCGATAAATATGAGACCGAAGAGTTCCGCACGCACAGCGAAGTCCGGCTGGAGGAGACTCGGGGCCGCTACACCAAGGTTCTCACGAGTATGCAGCAGGCCGACGAGAAGTTTCAGCCCTTCTTCGCGAAGCTCCACGACCTCACGCTGTACCTGAACCATAATCTCAATGCCGGGGGCGTGGCCGCCATTAAAGCCAGCGTCGATTTGCTGAATGCTGACGCGGAACATCTATACACACTAATCGGTACCGCAATCCACGAAGCGGATGGCTTCACCGTTTCAATGGAGTAGGGTCTTATACGCCGGGAGAGAAGGCCGTTTCATTGGCGGCCGCATGAGGGTGCGTGTGCAGGCACGTGGGAACTTGGACATATGGAATAGGAGGTCGCCATGAATCTACCCCGCGGGTTAACGAAATGGGTGATCGCAAGCCTGGGTTTTCTTGTTGTGCTGCCTCTTTTCCTGCCCTCGCCGAGCTTTGGCGGCCCACCGAAAGCCATAGAAGTCCGCGTGGAAACCGGTTCGAAACAGGGGCAATTACGGTTCTTTCCCAGCAAGCTTCAGTTCACACGGGGCAAGTACTACAAGCTGCTCATACACAATCCGAGTCCGGAAGCCCATTACTTTTCGTCGGAGGGATTCGCCACGAGGATCTTTACGAGAAAGGTGGAGGTCATCGACGCAGGGGGGAAAACACTCGTCGAGATCCACGGAGACATCCAGGATGTGGAACTGCTTCCGGGGCAGACCGTCGCTTGGTACTTCTATCCCATGACGTCCGGCACGAATCTCAAGCTGTACTGCCACAAGGAAGGGCACCAGGAGGCTGGCATGGTTGGCCAGATTGAGATTTCGGGTCCGCCGCCGTTTACTGGCCAATGAGAACGCGAACCAATTCCTAAGTTTCTGGAGCCGGCGAGGAAAGTTGAACTCCTGACCCGCTGATTACGAATCCTGCGCAAGGGCGAGCAGAATCAGTAACTTCAAGCACTTGGGTGTGCAGGACGCGGCAAAACGTGACATTTCGTGACCCAAAAACGCAACCTATCCGCAACCGAGTCTATACCCGCGCACGGTATGTGGGCACCGCCCTGTCACCCGCCCGAGGAGTGCCGTTTTCGAATTGACTCATCAGAACGCTTGTATGGCTCCCTGAACCTGACCCAAATAGAAAGGGCCCCGAAAATCTCGAGGCCCTTTCTGCCCTGAGCTGCATCCGACCAACTATCGCTTAATGACGTTGGCCGCCTGCTTGCCCTTTGGTC
>JBFHXD010000127.1:0-6906 GCA_041599135.1 Methylomirabilales bacterium (SeqCode)
CGTCGTCGTCCCTCCTCAGCTACGTATCCCACACCGAGGCTCCTAGCCTTCATCCCGTGGCTCCACGTGTTCGGTGCGCTCTCGGCTTTTGTCCTCATCGCTTGCTTTACGGCAGTCCAAAGCGATCTCTCCCACTACATCTCTCCGGGAGAAAGTCCGTTCTTCCAGTGGATCAGGACCCACATTACCGCGCTCCTCTGGCTTGGGCTCGCGTATCTCGTGCTCACCTCCATGCTGCAATACGTGGCAATTCGCGGCACTCGCGAGGACTTCTCCCACGCCCTGACGGCTTTGGTGGGCATGGAACTCTGCGCGGTTACCATGCTTGCGTACGCGTTTCAATACAGGGCGGACGCGCTCGTAGGCTGGGGACACACCTTGCTTCAAACATCCCTCCTGCTCCAGGTCTATGTCATGTTATGGCGCTTCCGGCCGTCAACATCGCATCGATCTGCTCAAATTGATAAATTCAGGGACAACGACGGAGCGGTATTTCTCTCGTCTCTTTTCTTCTTCGCAGCCCTCCCCGTGTTCGTCGATCCGTCCTGGCAGCGGCTGCAGCAATACACGCAGTTGGATTCCAGTCTTGAGGTCATCCTGAGGCAACTCTTCCCGGCGGTACTTTCAGGTGTGACCGGCGTGTGGTTTGGGATCGGGATCTTGGTGCTGTTAGCCGGGGTGAGGTTTCTCTCAAGGAGGCTAGCCATCTACCCGCGTTTGCGGAGATGCCTCCCCTTCTTGCCTTTCCTCTCCATCGCTGGGCTCTATGCCGCAGTATTCCTGATCTCCCTGGCGTATGCGATTGCATGGGAAATGCGTGCGCTCCGCCTCAACACCGCCTTAGTGCCCCTGTTCATTCTACTGGTTGGAGGCGGGGGAGCCATCAGTTACGCCGCCTTCCAACGGATTGCACCCCACACTCCCCGAAACTGCGAACACAGCCTCATCGGCATAATCGCCCTCTCCGTGGGGACTGCCCTGGTATTCCCTATCACGTGGCTTGTCACCCGCCGAGGATGCGGTCGATGGACCTGGGGGCTTGTACTGGCCTCTTCGCTGCTGGCACCGCTACTGTTGGGGTACTCGGTAGTGTACGGCGACCTCTTCAATCCTTGGTATACAGTGTTCTCCTACTTGAAGGGGGCCATGTTGAAGATCGCCGCCGTGATCGCAGCGGGAATCCAGGTTTTGATCTTTGAGGAGCTTCGCCCGGCTGACTCAGCGCGACGTGTTGCGACAAAGGGGCGGTGGATGGTGATCACTGCCACGGTTGCCGCAGGGCTCCTTCCATTCACTGCGCTTGAGCAATACCGAGAAATCAAGGCTGCCATGTTAGAGGCCAACGAATTCAGCATCGTTGATACCACCCATGCGCGGGCGTTGTCCGACCTTGTTGGCATAGGACGTTGGATACGCCTTGGACAGGATCCACAGCCCAACCACCATCAAGAACCATGGCCTCTCCCCTGGACCTTGAAAAGAACAGGTCTCTCTCTCCTTCCCGAGAATTTCAATCTCATCGTGATTGTGGTGGATGCGCTTCGCGGGGATGCCTTTCACTCCGCCGGGTATCATCGGAATCTTACTCCCTTTCTGGATCAGTGGGCCCTCCAGGAAGCCATTTCTTTTCGTCGCGCCTATACGCAGGGCGGCGGAACGTTTGCCGCTTTTCCCTTCTTGGTCGCGGGAAGAAGCCGTTTTACCATGTATGGGCCATCCCTGCAGCGTGAGAACCTCTATTTCAACCTCGCGCAAGCCGAGGGCATACCGCATGTCATGGTGGTCAAAGAGTTTGGCCCTCGAGCCATATTCCCTCCAGGGTTTCCGGTGATCGAATTGGTTGGATCACGACCCGCCACTGATCAACACTCGGTTCCTGCCGACGAAGTCTTTGGATGGGCCCAAGACGCGATTGCCAAGCTTGCCCAGGGAGATCGGTTCCTTGCCTTTCTCCATCTGATGGATGTGCACAATGACCTGTGGAAAAAGGCAGATGGCATGGATTTTGGCGACACCCAGCGGGACCTGTACGACAACAACCTGTCGTATGTGGACAGAGCGTTTCGCAGGTTCGTGACCTGGCTGAAACGGCAGGGCATCTACGATCGCACCGTCATCTTACTGACGTCTGACCATGGTGAACAGTTTTGGGAACACGGCGCTAGTCTTCACGGCCATACTTTGTACGAAGAAGAAATCCGAATCCCTCTGATCCTGTTAGCGCATGGTATTCGTGGCCGAGTGGAGGATGTTCCGGTGGTCGCCGCAGATATGGCTCCCACGATCGCCGAGCTGGCAGGGTACTCAATTGATCCGCCCTACAACGATCCTCACATGGGGATCTCCCTGGTTCCCCTGCTGCTTGGAAGGGAACGGGACCGGTATCTCAACAGGGATATCGTGGGGAGGGCCTCTTTCAAGCGCCGATACTTTCTCTACCGGAATTGGGAATGGAAACTGGTCTACTCTGCTGAATTCGATCTCTTGCAGCTTTTCAATACCGTCAAAGATTCCAGCGAGCGGAGAAACATGCTACAAGAAGAACCGGAGTTGGCAGCGGCGCTCGAGTGTGAACTGCTGGGTTATCTTGAGCGCGTGGAAGGAAAGTCCTATCAAAAGCTGCTTTCGAACACGTCGTAGCTCCTTGGCAATCACCCTGGCTACTGTGCTGATGACTGTTGCGCTGCTCAGATGCGCGCCCAGTCGCGAAGTGCCCCTGGTGACAACGGTCCCGGTCGGTCAGTGGCCCAACGACGTCGTATTCGACTCGGGTTCAAACCGAGTCTTTGTCGCCAATGAGTGGAGTGCTACCATTACGGTCCTGCGAGCAGACGGGCAACGAGTGGGGACGATTCCGCTGACGACGAGGGCACGCCACCTGGCGGTGGACCCGGGGCTTGGCCACCTTTATGCCCCGAATGAAGGCAGTGGCTTTGTAGCTGCCTTCAATACCCGGACTCTCAAGGAGCGCTTCCGGGTTGCCGTGGGCAGACAGCCCCACGGGATCGCCGTCGATCGCGCATCCCATCGCGTCTTCGTCGGCATCGAAGGCGAGGGAACCCTCACAGCGTTTGATGGCCGCACAGGCCAGGTGCTGTTCACGGTTCCCGTGGGACAGGGGCCGGGTGGTGTCGCCGTGGATCCGGTGACGGGACGAGTGTTCGTGGTGAGCGTGAAAACGGATCGGGTGATCGTGGTTGACGGGTTCAAGGGTCACCGACTCGGCGAGATTGCCGTCGGGCGCGGTCCGACCCATCTCGGCGTGAACACGGAGACGGGCGTGGTGTTCGTGCTGAATACAGAAGCCAACAGTGTCACAGTGCTGAACGGGCGAAGGATGGACATCCTCGGCACCGTCCCCGTCGGCGATTACCCCATCGGTATCGCCCTTGATGAGAAAGCTGGACGGATCTATATAGTGAACAACAGAGACAACACGCTTTCTATTGTGAACGAGGCCTCCGTGGAGGTACGCGAAACGAGGCGGATCCCGCGGAACGTTTCGAACATCACGCTCAACTCCGGGGAAGGCCTCCTTTACCTCGCTCTGAAGAGCGATGATCGCGTTGCCCTGGTTCGAGTCGGCGACCTGTGACGGAAAGAGTGCGATGATGCCATTCGCCGTTTCGATTATGGCAAAAGCACCACGGGCCGGTGAGGTCAAGACGAGGCTCTCTCCTCCTCTCTCGACCGACGAGGCGGCTGAGTTATACCGGTGCTTCCTCCTAGACAAGATCGAACAGGTCATTGCGCTCAAGACGGCGAGCCCCGCCATCGCCTACACACCTGACGAAGGGAGGACCTTCTTTGAAGAGTTTGCCCCAGGCTTTGTCCTGCTGCCTCAACGGGGGCCCGATTTGGGATTCAGGCTGGCAAATACTTTTGACCAATTGCTTGCGAAGGGATATGCCGGAGCACTCGCCATCGATAGCGATACGCCCACGCTCCCTACCCACTTTCTCGAGCAGGCCCTCGATCTCATCGCGACCACACACATCGATCTCGTCTTGGGCCCGAGCGACGACGGGGGATACTACCTCATCGGCTTACGCAAGCTGTACCGGGAACTTTTTGAGGAGATGGCGTGGAGCACCGCCGAGGTCGTGTCAGAGACCATCCGGCGGGCGGAGGCCAAGGGCTTGAAGGTGGCGATGCTTCCCCTCTGGTTCGACGTCGACATCGCCGAGGATCTGAAACGACTGAAAGCCTCACTCGAGCATGCACAAGACGACACAGCTCGGCATACGCGGAGATTTTTCAAGGAGCGGGCACTATGAAGAAACCGTCCGAGATCCCGTGGAAGACCCTCTCTACAAAATCCATCTACAGTAATAAGTGGCTCTCACTTCGCGAAGACGTGGCTGAGCTACCCGATGGACGCACAACGATCTACGGCGTGGTCACGTGCGGGCACTGTGTCGGTATCCTCCCCTTCCTCGATCCCGACACGGTGCTGCTGATCCAGCAATATCGCTACGTGGCCAAGCGGGTGACTTGGGAGATGCCCACGGGAGGGGTCCATGCCGGCGAGACGACCGAGGACGCGGCGCAACGCGAACTCGCGGAGGAGATTGGCTACCGGGCTGGCCGGCTGATCCCCGTCAGCACGTATCACACGAGCAAGAGTGTCATGGACGAGACGGCCCACCTCTTCCTCGCGGAAGACCTGGTCAAACTCGAGCGACCGCCTCTCGATGAGACAGAGTTCATCGAGGTCCGCCCCTTCCCCTTTCGCGAGGTCCTGCAAATGGTCCTTGACGGCGAGATCGTCGATGGGATGACCGTGATCGCCGTGCTGCTTGCCGCCCGCATGAAAAACTACTGATCAATGAGTCTCAAGCAGTCGATTAAGCTCCTCTATTTCTAGCGGTGCGGCAGCCATGTCCTTTGTGCCTGTACATATTCCGGTCTGTATATCTGCTGGTTCATCCACGACATAGACAAGATACTGCTTGTTTTCTTCAAAGGGATAACCGCACGCTTCGCCGCTCAATCGCGTGGTGACCACAATAGTCTTCGTCACCGGACCCTTCCACCGTTTGTTGATCTTAAACTCGACTCGATGCCCAGGGGTCTTTGTAATGCCCAACCTATCCAGGAAGGGACGATAAATTCTCGTAACCCTGCCTGTGAACACCGCAGAAGAATTGGCAACGGCTTCTTCAACGGTAGGGGGAGCCATACAAGTACATGCATTCCCTAACCGCACTCCGAGGAAGCCACTCAATACGGCGCAAACCAATATAAGTTTAGCCGACCTCATTTCGAGTTCTTGTTCTAAGACAGTTAACGAATAAGCTCACCGTCGCCGCGTCCGCTGGAACGCGTAGTTAGGCGAGACGCAACTGCGCCAGGGAAGCAGGTGCATCTCCCCCGCTTATGTCCGGAATAATGCTCAACTCGAGCACTGTGACCCCCGAGAGATCGACGTGATGGTCCTCCGTCTCGTCGGTTGCGCCTTGGGGGCTGAAGTTCCATTGCTGGCGGACGATCTCCCGGAACGACTGGCCGCCGTCTGCTGACCAGCGCAGTACGAACTCTTGTGTGCGCTCAGTGGCCAGCTCGACAAAGTGCAGCCAGATCCGCCGGAGCCGTTGCGGATGCTCGAAGATAAGCCGGATCGTCTGCTTTCCGGGCCCTGCGGCCTGCCACCCCGAGCCTCGACCGGACAGCAACGCGGACTCGATGGGATGCTCGGCATCTTCCGAGGTGATTTCCACCTGCGCCAGACGCTCCAGATCCAGCCAGTCTTCGCCCGGAGGTGAGGTGTCTTGCTGAACTGGAGGGATGATTCGTTTACGCATCCGTGTGCCTCCTTATCTCAGAATAAGAAAAGACTCCCAACCCCTTTTTCCCCATTCAGTCCCCTTTGCCGCGATCAGCCCTCCTCTTCAACCCTTGCGCTGTCTAAGTGAAAATAGGGCGACAGCGTCATCAGCCGCGGGTCGTCGACCGGACCGCCAACGGTAAAGTGGTACAGGCTCTGAAAGCGATCTCCGCGCAGGCTGAGCAAGTTATGAAAGGCGTCGTCGAAGTAACATCCGATCCCAGTTCCGCGGACACCGGCGGCCTCTGCTTCTAGGTACAGCACCTGACCCAGCAGGCCGGATTCCCAAAACAGTTTTCGATACCACCATGCACCTGTTCCACGGATGCTTTCGGCGAATTCGGCAATCATACCGAGGCTGAAGGCGCCGGCGGCGGCAATCTCCTGATGGCAGCTCACCACCTCTGCCTGCTCGCGGAAGTTTCCCTCGGCCAGTTTGAACAGTGGCAGGTACTCCGGGCAGCCCTCCGGACGTTTCCAGACGAAGTCGGCACGGAGGGCAGACCGTAGGCACTCGTGGACCGTTGGACTTCGCTCAAAGAGGTACAGACCTGACGGTAAACCCTGGACCCGGTGCACAAAGATGCCGCAATGGAGATGCGGCGGCCAAGGCCAGACGTCCCAGGGCGGCACTCTGGGCCGTGGCAGCAGCCGGTCAAGCATGGCATAAAATGTCTCGGCCGAGATCGAGGTGATGCCGTCGAGAGCAAGACAGCTGCGGCGCTGCTTGATAAGCCGAACAGCGTTGATTTGCGAAGAGACAACCGGGCGAAGTGGCCACGCCGCGTCCTTGTCTCCAATAACCGCGTCACCACGTCTTCGTGTCCCCGTGGTTCCGTCCTCCTGCCAGGTCGCCTCGACGGCAGCATCAATTGCTGACCAGTGGACATGAGCGGAGCTGAGTGAGTTGGCCCGGCCCGCCCAAGCACTAGCATAGAGCACATCCCGCAGCTTCGCAATGTCAACCCCATCTGATTCCTCACCTTTCCCGGGAGGATGGGAAGGGCCGATGAGCAGAAGGGCGTCGGGATGTTCGCGGTCCTCCTCGGCAATGGCCGAGAAGCTCTCTGGCTGGGCCA
>JBFHXD010000128.1:0-6824 GCA_041599135.1 Methylomirabilales bacterium (SeqCode)
ACGAGACTGTGAACGAGGCGGATCTGCGGGGCGCTGGGCTGAGGCTGCTGCGGACAGCCGGACAGAATCATCGGCTCGAGGCCAACTATCGGGAGTGCTGTGAAACCCATGGTGGGCAGGGGCGGAATCGAACCGCCGACACCGGGATTTTCAGTCCCGTGCTCTACCGACTGAGCTACCTGCCCGATCGTCGGTGGACAAAGGTTACTCTCGGGAACGCATCGCAGGATAACAGATCGGGACCCAGGTGTCGAGGGGGTCCCGGGACCCGAGACGGCTTGTCTGGTCATGAGAATTAGGCTATGGTGAGCCGGATTCAGCCTTGCTGCGGGGTGGCGGATGGTCTACTCAAAGCGGGTCACGTATCGGCAAGCCGGCGTCGACACGGCGAGAGTGACGTCTGCCCTCACCGACCTGACCGCCCTGGTACGCAAGACCTTTACCTATCGGAAAGAGATTGGCCGCGTCATCCTCCCCCTCGGGTATTTCGCTAATGTGATTGCCCTTGGGAAGAATCTTGGCCTGGCCATCTCTACCGACGGGGTGGGGACCAAGATCCTCGTCGCTCAGATGCTTGGCAAGTTCGACACCATTGGCGTTGACTGCGTTGCGATGAACGTCAATGACCTCCTCTGTGTCGGGGCGGAACCGCTCGCGCTCGTTGATTATCTGGCGGTGCAGGCACCGAACCGCCGCCTGCTCCGAGAGATGGGAAAGGGGCTGCAGGAGGGCGCACGACAGGCCCGGATCACGATTCCCGGGGGGGAGATCGCCCAACTCGGGGAGATCATTCGAGGGGTCCACGGGGACGATGGATTTGATCTCGTCGGCACCTGCGTCGGCACCGTTCCCTTGGACCGCATCATCATCGGTCAACACATAAAGCCAAAAGATGTGATCCTCGGATTGCGCAGCAGCGGCATTCACAGCAACGGCCTCACCCTCGCCCGCGATGTCCTGTTTCACCGCCAACGGCTTCGGCCCACGCAGCACATCCCGGAGCTCGGCAGGACCATTGGGCAGGAACTCTTGGAGCCCACGCGTATCTATGTCCGGGAAATCATCGCAATGCTCAAAGCGGGACTGCACGTGAAGGCGCTCATCCACATCACGGGCGATGGCCTGCTCAACCTGAGCCGGGTCGCGGCCAGGGTCGGTTTTGTCATCGATTTCTGGCCAGATCCTCACCCGATCTTCGGTGTTATCCAACAGATGGGGAGAGTGGCCACCGAGGAAATGTTCCGGGTCTTCAACATGGGGATTGGGTTCTGCGTGGTTCTGCCCAATGATCGGGCCCAGATCGCCCGGGCTATCAGCATTGCCAAGAAGCACGGGGCGGAGTGCTATCGGTTGGGACAGGCGATTCGTGATGTCGAACGGAAGATCTTCGTGAAGCCCTACAGGCTCGTGGGGAAGGGGGATGGCTTTCGGCGCAACTAGCGGTCCTTTTTTCCGGAGCCCCTGATCATCTCTTCCAGCTGGTCCAGGGTGTCGGCCGTCTCTTTGCGGGCGTTTTCCAGGGCCTGTTGGAGAGACTCGACGCGGTCGCGAAGCTTCAGCTCGGCCCCAGTCCGCTGATAGGCTATAACCGCGATCACCAAGGCCGCGATGCTGATCAAGAGAGCCAGAAAGGCGATTCCGCGGCCCCTCTTCTTTTCAGCCATCACCCGTCACCTCCAGCCTTCTATCCTGCTTGAGAACCGACTCGAATGACGCAGGTCCCCGCCAAAAGGTCATGAAGCCCGCGCCGCCGGGGTAAAACAAACATCAACAGCAAGCCCAACCCCAAAGGGAGCAAGGCTAAAACGTACCCCACCCACCGAAGCAAGGCACCGGTGTATCCGATTTCCTCTCCATCTTCTCTTACCACTTGGAGTCCCAACAGCATCTGTCCGGGCGTCTGGCCACGCATCCCCCAGCAGACGACATGATACGCGAGACTCACCGCAAAGGCGGTGACGAGTGCGGCCCCCAATGCCAGGAGGATAACGTCACGGGTCACTTCGCCGGACATGGTCGCACCTCCAATGGCCGCCAGGGAAGCTAAAATCATGGCGAGGACTGTCAGGAGAAAGAGGAGGGATGCATCCACCAGCGCGGCGACTGCCCTCCGTCCAAAACCACCATAGACCACCGGCGGAGGCGAGGGAAGGAGAAGTTCCGCAGGGAGGGTGAGACGACTGAGGTCCACGTCTTCGTTGAAGATGTCTTCCTCAACGACCGGAGGCACCGGACCCGGTCGACTTTGGGGAAGGGGGTTGGCGCATCGACGACAGGCAGCGAGGCCACCGAAGCTGACGTAACCACAGTGCGGACACCGCATGGTAGGCTCTGCTTAACACACTCCCTAAAAGCGGTCAATATAAACCGGATGGGGGCTGTCTATTATTGATGGATTTGCCGGGGCTCCGGTCCTTCGTTCCCAGGCTCTCGCGGCGACCCTGATCGGCGGCTTGCCA
The DNA here is from genome assembly GCA_041599135.1 of Methylomirabilales bacterium (SeqCode). Taxonomy (GTDB): domain Bacteria; phylum Methylomirabilota; class Methylomirabilia; order Methylomirabilales; family CSP1-5; genus CSP1-5. The sequence goes on from JBFHXD010000128.1 coordinate 2,460, forward strand.
CCTGGGTCTCTGCGTGTTCATGATCCGTGCAACACTCCCCGAACCTTCCCGGCTGGACTACAGATTCCCGGGACTTGACGGCCGGCGTCGAGTTGCTAGAATCGGAGGGATCCAGGGGAGAGCGTCATGCCGATCTACGAGTACGAGTGTGGTGGCTGCCGCCGGCAGGTAAGCTTACTCATCTTGAGCATCAACAATCCGCCCCCTCTCCAGTGTCCACGATGTGGAGGCGAGCAGCTTACGCGGGTCCTGTCCCGTTTTGTCCGGATCCGTACCGAAGAAGAGCGTCTCGAAAAGCTAGCCGATCCGAGCACCTTGGGAGATCTGGATGAAAATGATCCCCAAAGTGTCCGTCGATGGGTCCAGCGGATGGGCAAAGAGCTTGGCGATGAGATGGGGGAAGACTTCGAGCCGATGATGGAGGAGGCCCTTCAGGAGGAGTCGGGGGGCGAGACCCTCACGGACGACGAGCTTTGACCGGAACCCACCTTTGTCAGTACCGCCCCACACTCGCTTTCTCCGGTTTTTTCATCGCCTGGCCGCCGCATCCTCGATGTCTCGCAGCATCGAAAACAGAGATCTTTCACCGCCGCGCAGGTCCCTCCGAGGAGGAAACACGATGAGCTATACAGTGGGTGAAATTGCGCGCCATATCCACGGGCAGGCGCTAGGGGATGAATCACTCCCAATCCAAGAGTTGAGCACTATCGAGGCAGCCCGGGAAGGCTCCCTGGTCTTCGCAGAAAATGAGACCTTTTTTCAAAAGGCCGAAGCGTCACAGGCATCCTGCATCATTGCCCCTAGAACCCAGCGGTCTTCTCACAAGACGCTGATCCTGGTTGATTCTCCTCGCCTGGCCTTCGCCAGGACGCTTCACCTCTATCATCCGCCCAAGGCGCCGAGCCCCGGGGTTCATCCATCGAGCGCCCTTGGCGAGCACGTGCAGCTCGGGGCGGCAGTGTCCATCGGTCCCTTCGTGGTCATCGGCGATCGCGTCCGAATTGGCGACCGAGCGGCGATCGGACCGTGTAGTGTCGTCGGGGATGACTGTGTGATCGGAGCTGACTCGGCCCTGCGGGCCAATGTTACCCTGTACGATCACGTCCGCATAGGCTCCCGCGTCCTCATCCACGCCGGGTCCGTCATCGGGTCGGACGGATTTGGCTTTACACGAGAAGACGGACGGCACGTGAAGATTCCCCAGATTGGGAACGTCATCATCGAGGACGATGTCGAGGTGGGGGCAAACGTCACGATCGACCGCGCAACGTTGGGCTCTACTGTCATCGGGCGCGGCGTGAAAATCGATAACCTCGTCCAAATTGGCCATAACGTCACGATCGGCGAGGATTCCCTCCTCGTTGCCCACACGGGGGTCGGTGGCAGTTCCACCTTGGGTCGGGGATGCATCTTGGGGGGACAAGTCGGGGTCGCGGACCACGTGACCCTCGGAGATGGCGTAATGGTGGGCCCTCAGTCAGGGATCCCTTCGCGGAAAGAGATCAGGCCGGGCGAGATCGTCTTCGGGAGTCCTGCACGCCCGATTCAGAAGACCAAGCGGCAGCTTGCCGCCCTGGGTCGACTCCCAGACCTGTTGACTGAGGTCTCGATGTTGCGCAAGGCTGTCGGTGAGCTGCAGGCACGCGTACACGGAAGTCAGGGGTAGAGTCACAAGGCGGGCGGCATCGACACGGACAAGTCGGTGTGCGTATTAAGCCTTCTTCGCTACCTCGATCCGGGTTATGGCTCCAGCGAGGGCTGCCTCGACCTCCGAAATATCTATTCCCTCTTCACCCCATTTGGTCATTTGTTCTAGGGCGCGATCGCGCTCACGCTCTGCATGAGCGATATCGATCTCTTCGGCCCGCTCCGCGGTCTCCGCCAACACAATCACCGTCTCGGGTAGGACCTCTACATAGCCCCAGCGTACCGCCAAATACCGCCAACTCCCGTTCTTGCGGTATGCAAGCTCTCCAATCTTGAGGGTAGACATGAAGGGCAGGTGGCCCCCCAGAACGCCGAAATATCCCTGGGATCCGGGCACAACCACCTCGTCAACGTCCTCGCGCACGACCATGCGGGTCGGGGTCACTACCTCAAGTAGTACCGTTTTCGGTATGCCTTCAACTTTGGCCATAAGTGCCCCCTGGGCACGCTGGAATGCCGTCCCAGCCTACTAGCCTTCTAGCCTACCAGCTGTTCTATTTGCCGGCGAGCTGCTCCGCCTTTTCCTTTGCCTCTTCGAGATTGCCTACCATGTAGAAGGCCTGCTCTGGCCACTCATCGCAGTTGCCCTCGATGATCTCTTTGAATCCCTTCACCGTCTCCCTCAGCGGGACATACTTTCCAGGCGTTCCGGTAAACTCCTCAGCTACGAAGAAGGGCTGAGAGAAAAACCGTTGGATCTTCCGCGCCCGCGACACGACCAACTTATCCTCATCGGACAGCTCCTCCATTCCCAGGATGGCGATGATGTCCTGCAGGTCTTTATACCGTTGCAGAACTCGCTGCACCCCCCGGGCCACGCGATAGTGTTCCTCGCCCAAGAAGCGGGGATCGAGAATTCTTGAGGTAGAGGCGAGTGGATCCACCGCCGGATAGATCCCGAGCTCGACGATCTGGCGGGAGAGCACGGTGGTTGCGTCGAGATGGGCAAAAGTGGTCGCCGGTGCTGGATCGGTGATGTCGTCAGCCGGGACATAGATCGCCTGCACCGATGTGATCGATCCTCGCTTGGTGGAGGTGATCCGCTCCTGGAGTTCTCCCATCTCTGTCCCCAGGGTCGGTTGATAGCCGACGGCTGACGGCATTCGACCCAAGAGGGCCGAAACCTCGGAGCCCGCCTGCGTGAAGCGGAAGATATTATCGATAAACAGGAGGACATCCGGTCCCTCTTCATCCCGGAAGTATTCGGCCGCGGTCAGGCCCGTGAGACCTACCCGAAGCCGGGCCCCCGGTGGCTCGGTCATCTGGCCAAAGATCAACGCGGTTTTGTCAATTACCTTGCTCGCCTTCATCTCGAGCCAAAGATCATTCCCCTCCCGCGTCCGTTCTCCGACGCCGGCAAAAACTGAAATGCCTCCATGCTCCATGGCGATGTTGCGGATCAGCTCCATGATGAGAACGGTCTTTCCCACTCCGGCCCCCCCGAAGAGGCCGGTCTTGCCTCCCCGGGTGTATGGCTCGAGCAGATCGACCACCTTGATCCCCGTCTCCATCATGGACGCCTCGGTCGCTTGGTCTTCAAAGGAGGGGGGCTCTCGATGAATGGGATAAAATTTCTCCGCGTGTACCGGCCCCAGCTTATCCACCGGCTCTCCAATCACGTTCAAGATGCGGCCCAGCGTGGGTTGACCGACGGGCACCTTGATGGGTGCACCGGTATCAATGACCTTTTGTCCCCGGACAAGCCCATCGGTCCCGGCCAATGAGATACACCGGACCTTGTTCTCCCCGAGGTGCTGGGCCACTTCCAGTGTCAGCTCCTTGGTATACGCGAAGATATCGGCGTACTCCATCCCGGGCACCTTGAGGGCATTGTAAATCGCTGGCAGATGTCCGGGGGGGAACTCACAGTCTACCACCGGCCCAATCACCTGGCTGATCCATCCCTCACTCATTGCCCTTCTCCTCCGTCAAGCGTGTTCGTTAGGCGGTGCCCGCCTTCCGAAGGGCCTCGGCCCCACCCACAATATCCATCAGCTCTTTCGTGATCCGCTCCTGCCGAGCCTTGTTAAACACGAGGGTTAGTCGTTCGATCATGTCCGAGGCGCTCTTTGTGGCTGCCTCCATGGCGGTCATCCGCGCCCCCTGCTCCGCCGCCGCCGATTCCATCAGTGCGCGATAAATCTGAATCTCCACATGACGAGGCAGCATCTCGCGCAGGATGGTTTCAGGCGAAGGTTCAAAGATAAACTCAATCGGCTGCAGCTCTTCACCCTCAACCGCAGGGGGGGTGATGGGAAGAAGGTGCTCCATCACCAGCCGCTGGACACCGGCCGATTTAAACTCGTTATACAGCAAGGTGACCTCATCCAGCTCCCCGTCGACGTAGCCTCGAACGACCTGTCTCCCGATCTCGGCTGCGTGCTCATACGCCAGGTGATCAAAGATGTTAATCCACTCTCCCTCCCGCTCAACATGACGACGTCGGAAGAAATCCCGGGCCTTCCGGCCCACCACCAACAAAATGATCTGCACTTCGGTGTCTCCGGCTTGGCGCAGATACTCAAATGCCCTCCGCAGGATGTTGGCATTGAACGCCCCGCAGAGTCCCTTGTCCGCAGAGACCACGACCAGTGCTTTGCGCCCCGTCTCTGGCCTCAGGAGAAGGGCGTGCTGCCCAGGATCGGTCCGCAGGGCCAA
>JBFHXD010000129.1:0-6748 GCA_041599135.1 Methylomirabilales bacterium (SeqCode)
AGGAGGGCGAAGGAAAGATAGAGGGACTGACCGCCCGGAAGTAGAGATCAGGACGGGTCACTTGGGACTTTTACTTTTCCCACCCAGCCTAAAACCGCGCTGCGCCATCAGAAAGTGGAGGGTTGAGAGTAGAGAGCCCTTCGACGAGGCTCAGGGCAAGCGGAGGATCGAGGGGGAAGAGTGAAAAGCGAATAGGGATCTGCTTAATTCAGGAGCGGCCGAAGGACGTCAGTAGCATTGCTGCTGCCAGTAGCCCGGGACCCTGACCTGATAATACGTGGTGAAGCCATTTTGTGTTCGCGCCTGTTGCTCATACCGTTCCGGAATCCAGACGTTTTGGCAGACCGGTACGCGGGTGTAGACCGGCCCGTAGACCACGGGCGGCGCGTAGCCCACCGGCGGTCCGTAAACTACCGGCGGTCCGTAAACTACCGGCGGACCATAATAGACCGCTGGGGGACCATAGACCACGCGTGGAGTGCGTAGAGTGTCCAGGACCAGGACCGTGGTTGCTCCGGCCAGGAATCCCCCGAGAAAGTAGCCGTGCCCACCGTAATGGCCGTGGTGCCCGCGGTGCCAGCCACCCGCGGCGGCCGGCAGAGTCATCCCGCCCAGCACGAGACTCCCGACGACAAGGGCAACCACTGTGCGTTTCATCGTTGCACTCCTCATTTACCCACTTGGCATCCGAGAGCGATCACCCGGAATATATCTTTCTTTACCCTTCATTGTCAATCCTTAGCGGAGAGTCGAGGGTTGAGGGTCGAGAGCTAAGAGCTAAGGGCTGAGGGCTGAGAGTGAAGAGTTGAGAGTCAAATGCTCAGGCCGAGGTGAGAGGTTAGAGGTTAGAGTTCAGGTTTCGCTGGTGAAGGAAGCCCGACTGGCCCTTCTCGGATCCACCAGATACTGACGAGCGCCCCGCCCATCAGTAACAGACACACGCGAAACGCCCAGGTGAAAGCCTCGGGTGGGTACAGCCGCGCCCCCCCTTGCATCGTCCCCTGCCAGTACAGATCCAGGACCAAGCCCAACAGGACCTGCAGGACCGCCGCGCCCAGGAATCCTCCCGTATTCACGACCGCTATGGCGACGCCGACCCGCTCGGGCTGCTGCTCTTTGACGCACGAGAGGCAGAGCAACAGACTGCTGGCGAAGAAGCCGAAGGCGAACAGGTACGGGCCAAGACGCGACGCCGGGAGGAGATTCGCGGCGGGACCGATCCAGAACACGCCGTAACAGCAGCTGGCCAGCAAGAGGGGAAGCCTGCGCTGCTGGAAGAGCCGATCCGAGAGATACCCGATGACTGCCCCCCCCGCGATAAAGCCGAGCACCCCGACCGCGATGAGGTCCCCGGCCTCGGCACGCGTCAGCCCGTGCACCTGCATGAGGTACGGAGGACCCCACAAAGCAAAGAAGGCGAGATAGGTCCCGGCGATCCCGAACTTGGCGAAAAAGACCGGCCAGGTCTCCCGGGTCTTGAGCACCTCCCAAAGCGGGCGGAGATACTGGATATCGGTCGTCGCGATAGTGGCGGCGGCCCAATCTCGAATCAGCCAGAAGCAGCCGAGCGCGATCACAGCCGTGAGGAACCCGACGCCGTAAAACCCCCACCGCCAGCCCACGATTTCGACCACGTGGGCAAACGGGCCGCTGGCCACGAAGCCGCCGAGAAAGCCGACGGTCGTGGTGAGGCCGGTCATCGTCGCGAAGTACTGCGGGGGAAACCAGTCGGCAAGCAGCTTCAGGATGTTCACGAACACCGCCGCCACCCCGACACCGACCAGGAATCGCCCCAGGTAGGCCGTCGTCAAATCCGGGGCCGCCCCGAAGACAAACGCGCCGGCCGCCATGATCACGCCGCTGGCGGTAATCGTACGGCGCGGGCCCCAGGTGTCCGCCAGGATACCCGCCGGCATCTGGAGCACGGCGTAAAGATAGAAATAGAGGGAGGACAGCCCACCGAGGCCCACCGCCGCGATGTTGAAGGCGGCCATGAGCTGGTCCGAGATGATGCCGAGGGCGAAACGGTGGAAGTTCACGAGAAGATAGAGGGCGGTCGCCGTCACCCAGATGATCCATTTCAGCATAGGGCCTCTCATGCGGTCAGATACAGGCGGGGATTATAGCAGGGAAGCGAACGGTGTTGAGAGCAGATAGTTGAGATCCTATTGCGACATTTCGAATTTCGAAATTCGAATTTAAAACCAGGAGAAAGCGGACTGACTCCTTAGAGGGCGCGGAGGAGGTACAGAACTGCCATGAGGATGAACAAACCCGCCAGGGCCTTTGGCATGTATTGCTCGTATTGCTTCACCCGGTCCTCCAGCAGGCGGTAGCCGTGAATGGCCAGCAGCGTCACGCCGACGAGCGCCGCACTCACGGCGAGCGCGTACGTCAGCATGAGCGTCACACAGTGCACGCCCCCCAGACAGAGGGCCAGCAGGGCAAACTCTTCCTCGTGGATGAACCCCAGGAGGAAGGCGAATACCGCCATGTCCCAGAGGGACTGGGGCGTCTTGCGATGGTGGACATGGGAATGCTCGTGCGCGTGGCTATGCGGGTGACCGTGGTCGTCATGCTGATGCGTATGTGTGTGGGGTTGGGTATACGCGCGGTACGCCATGTAGAGGAGCAAGACGACCACGCCGTACCGCACAATGGGCAGCGATGAGAGGTCCACCACCCGGTTGACGAGAAGGAACACCACGACCACCGCCAGGGAAGAAAGAAGGTGAAAAAAGGCAAGGATGCTCGAGGTGAGCAATCCAAACCAGGTCCGCTGCGTGCGCTGGAGGGAGTAGGCGACAGCCACCGGCCAGCCGTGACCGGGTTCCACCCCGTGGAGCAACCCGATCATGATCGCATTCAGGTAAACCGACATGCGTCCTCCACGCTGACGCCTCTTCGTGGATAATATACGCTGAAAGGGCGTCTATCATTCTCGCTCCCCTCTGTCAATGACTCCCGTCATAGCGCAGAGTTGAGAGCCATAGGCATTCTGCCTAGGCAAAGCCTCGCACATTTTCCGATAAAAAAAACAGGGATCCGCCGATTTTCACCCACAGGCTTTTCATTAACATATGGTGTGAGTATGGCCGGGGCACAATCGAAGGTGCCCTTTCAGGCAGCGCACGGCTGCGAAGCTCGGTTTGTTTTCTCGAGGCGAGAAGTGAGCGGGGGATGATCAGAACAACACGGGTAAGGGGAGGCATCAAAGTCGAGGTCATCCGGGATGATACCGGCCAGGTGACCTGGCAAAAATTTGTCCCATGGAAGAATCTCGACAGGTTGCCGGAAGTCTTTGAGCAGGCCTCTCGCGAAGAGAAGCACCGTGACAAAACGGAAGATGCTGAATAGTCGAGGGTTGAGGGTCGAGAGTGGAGAGGCGAAAAGATATATGAACACCCGCCGTTATATCCGTTTACTGGCCTACCTCCCCGTTCAGTGCATTCCCCTGAGCGGCGAGCGGCCCAAGGCAAAGGTCATGGGCAAGACCAAGTCCATCAGTCCCGAGGGCCTTGGACTCTTGCTTCCCGAGCCCATCTCGCTCAAAACGAAGGTATTGGTACAGGTCTTGGAGGAGGAACCCCTGCCCGGGCGTGTGATCTGGCGTGATAGGCCCCTGTCAACCGATCTGGCAACGAGCGTCCCCCACGGCGTCGCTTTTGATAAGCGGGTCGACCCGGACCGGATACGGCGATGGGTGCGCCACGCCAGAAAACGAGCCCATCCCCGAGTCCGAGTCCAGTTCGATGTGGAGTTCACCGGGGGAGGCAAGGTGCGACACGGGACGTGCCTGAATCTGGGCGGGGGCGGAATGTTTATTGCCACTTTGGATGATCCGTGCCCACCCGGGGCTGTGACCTTGCTCCGCTTTACGCCGCACGATACGTCCCACATGCTGTTGATCCCCGCCGAGGTCGTCTGGATCCGCGGTGAGGAAAGCGCGCCGAGTGCTCTCACGGGCATGGGCGTGAAGTTCCTCGAAGTCACCCCGGAGGAGGCTGCCGTGATCGACAGTGTCGTCGATCGGCTTATCGGGGAAACCTCGCCATCCCCGGATTCTTCTTGACCCTTTCCGCCAGCTTTCTCTTTCGTTGGTTTACGGTTTACGGTTCAGAGCGGATAGTGGAGAGTCGAGAGGAGAGCGTGATGCAGGTCATGCCAATCCCAAGGCCTGCTTGATCTGGTCAACGATGATGTCAGGCTCTTGGGCGACATCGATAGACAGCACGCCCTCTGGCTCTTCCAGCGTGTCGAACTGGCTGGCCAGCAGGTCCGCCTTCATAAAGTGATTCTTCCGTGAAAGAAGCCGCTCATGCGCGAGATCGTAGCCTCCCTTTAAGTAGACGAAGACGACTTCGCTTTGATTTGCCGCGAGACGGTCCCGGTACTTTTGCTTTAACGCAGAACAGGCAATTACCGCGGAGTGCGCCTCACTGATGAGATGTCGGATGACGCGATCGAGCGCCGCGAGCCACGCGTCGCGGTCCTCGTCGGTCAACGCGATCCCCTGCCTTATCTTGTCCACATTGGCCTTGGGATGAAAGTCGTCTCCATCGTAGAAGCCCCAATTGAGATCCTTGGCGAGGAGCCGTCCGATAGTCGTTTTGCCTGAACCGGCGACGCCCATCAGGATGACGATCCGCACAATTCTCCCCCGATCCAATGAAAAAGCACCGGGGGGCCTGTGTGGCCCCCCCGGTGCCCTATTTGCTACCGGGTTCTCCCCTTTTAATGCTTGGCCGTCAGTACCTATCCCGGCGGCTGAAGCCGCCGCCCCGGGGCTGCTGCTCGCGGGCCATATTGACGGTGAGGGCGCGCCCCCCGACCTCGAAACCGTTGAGCGCAGTGATCGCCGCCTGCGCCGCTTCTTGGCTGGCCATGTTCACAAACGCAAAGCCGCGGGGGCGTCCCGTATCTCGATCTGTGATGATATTGACTTCCAGGACCTCGCGGCCCCCTTCCTCAAAGAGCGTGCGGAGTTGCTGCTCATCCACGCTGAAGGGGAGATTGCCGACGTACACTTTCGATCCCATGCTTCTTTCTCCTTTTCCCGATACCGATCCCCGGTGCTGCGCTGGGCCGGACCGCGCTCTTGCGGTCGGTCATTTTTACGCCTGAGGGTACATTTGCAACAAAAAGGCCGCGGGACTTCAGTCCTCGCGGCCTTAATAAATTCATCAAAAGACAAAACCGTGAGAAGTTATAGTCGCACGGAAAATAGCTCTTTCTTGGTGTGTTGTCAATGACTTCTTTTTTTGTCTCTCCCTTCGCTTTCTCGTGCCACTGCATCGTTCCACCCGTGCCCAACAACTGCTTGACAACGGCCGCAATGAGAGTATATTGATGACCAGAGAGTGTGAGCGTCTAGCGGCAGCGGACCTTCTCCTTCCCGTTCCCCAGCATGGGGCAGCTGGTCCTCGGCAGAACCATCCACTTACCTGCCTTCTTTCTTTTCTCTCCTCTCTCCTGAGCGTTCCGATTTCGACCCGAGGAGTGCTTGCATTTGTCGGAGTACGTCTCTGTGAAAGGGGGCCAGGCCATGCGTGTATCACAACAGAAGCTCGATCGTAGGCATCAGATGTTACTCTGGATTTACGAACAAGGGGACGCGAAGGACAGCACTGAACTTGCATGGGTCTTAGAGCGGGTCATCAGTGAGTTGCAGCGCCTCAATCTGGGGAGTCGGGGGCAGAAACGCCTGCGTCACTTGCTTGGGGCGGTCACTCATTGAGGGGTCGCGCGGAATGGGAGTTGACCAGGCCGAAGTCCGATGCCCGCGTTGCGACAGCGTGGACCTCCGCAAGGAGGAAGGATGGGCCTTTGACGGGCAGTACGTGTGCCTCGGCTGCGGTTACGGCTTCCACGAATGATCGTGCAGCGACCTTGCGCTATGGCGACGCTTGCGGATCCGGGAACTGAGCGCCACAGACCTCGCACATAAACACATTGCTCGTCGCTTCCATCTGCCCAACCACCCCAGCCTCCGGTTGGCCGATGAAATGCACCTTCTCGCTGCCGCACTCCGGACACGTCCGTTTATCAGATGTTACTTTCTTCATCGGTGCCCGGAAATTCCTTCACTTCCCGTCACAGACCAAGATCCACAAGGCTTCACCCCTTGCGAAAAAATTAAACGCACCCGGCTTTGTCGCCCACCCGGTGCCCCATGAGGCCGGGCCCACTCGCAAGGTTTCGATTACTCTACGCTTTTGCGCCTCCCGCGTCAACCGCCGTGCACGAGGGACAGGGTATTTCTTTCTCAGTCTGGTTTGGGATTCTAATATAAGGTGCGGTGAACGTCCGCAACTCCCGTAAGGGATGCGTAAATTTTACCGGCCCTTACGCGCCGTGCTCTCATTCACACGAGCCGAGCCCTCGTTCGAAGGAGGTGAACATAGGTGAAAAAGCGGGTTGTGCTGTCGATTGTAGCCCTCGCGATCGTCACCCTGGTCGCCGCTCCCGCTCTCGCCGGCGAGTACGGGGAGAAACGCACCCAGCCGGGCGCGAAAGAGGCAGCCAGGCCCCAGAGCCTGACTGCGACCGTCGTGTCCGTAGACCAGCAGGCGAGAACCCTGACCGTCAAGGGGACGGAGGCCAAGGCAGTGGAGCGGAGCTTTACGGTCGAGGAGAAGGCCGCGGCGATGTTGCCTGACCTCAAGGCAGGCGATAAGATCGAGCTCAGCTACACCTCTGCTGAAGGGAAACACATCGCCAGGTCGATCAAGGTCCTGCAAAGGGCGAA
>JBFHXD010000130.1:0-6723 GCA_041599135.1 Methylomirabilales bacterium (SeqCode)
GGAGTTGCGGGCGGCTGGGTTTACCACGTCGTTGGCGCCAATGACCAAAACCGCATCCGTCCGGTCGAACTCGGGGTTGATCTGTTCCATATCGAAAAGTTGCGGATACGGAACATTCGCCTCCGCCAACAACACGTTCATATGACCTGGCATCCGGCCGGCCACCGGGTGGATGGCGTACTTGACGGTTATCCCTCTTTTTTCCAAGAGATCGGCGAGCTCCCGAACCTGGTGCTGCGCCTGAGAGACGGCTAATCCATAGCCCGGGGCAATGATGACCGACCGGGCATAACTAAGGAGAACCGCCGCATCCTCCGCCGTGGTCTCTCGCACCCCCCGAGCCGCGAGGCCACGTGCATCGCCCCCCACGGCGATCTGAGCCCCAAACCCGCCAAACAAGACATTGGTGAACGACCGGTTCATCGCCCGGCACATGATCTGCGTCAGGATGATTCCCGATGCGCCGACCAGGGCACCACTGATAATCAGGCCGTGGTTCGAGATGACAAAGCCGGTCGTCGCAGCCGCCAACCCCGAATACGAGTTGAGCAGGCAGATGACGACCGGCATATCGGCCCCGCCAATCGGGATGACGACCAGCACGCCAACGATCAGGGCCATCACGTTCATCATGATGAACAGGCCCGGGTGCCCGGGCGAGATCAGCAGATAGGTTCCCATCGCTGCGCCGCCAAGGAGAAGGATTATATTGAACAGATGCTGGAAGCGGAAGAGCACCGGTCGGCCGGGGATGATCTCGTGAAGCTTCCCGGCCGCGACGATGCTTCCAGAGAGCGTGACCCCTCCGATGAGCGTGCTCGCGTAGATGCTGACCGCCGTGTCTAGCGGCAGGACGGCCCCCGGCTGATTGAGTCGATGCCATACGGCGGCCGCGACAAGTTGCGAAGCGCCACCACCAAAGCCATTCAAAATCCCTACCATCTGTGGCATGGAGGTCATCTTGACCGCGCGGGCCATCGAGAGGCCGAGCGCCGATCCCACGACACCTCCGACGACGATCCACTGAAAGCTGACGATCTGCCGGTCCAGCAGGGTGGCGACAATCGCGATGAGCATGCCCACCGCGGACAGAAAATTCCCCTGCCGCGCCGTGGCCGGTGCACCGAGACGCTTGAGACCAATGATGAAAAGGGATGCGGCAAGAAGATAGGCGAGCTCAATGAGGCCGGCCATTTACCCCTCGCTCTCCGGCTTCCTCCGAAACATCTGCAGCATCCGGTCGGTCACGACGTACCCGCCGACCACATTGATCATCGCGAATACGACCGCAATTATCCCGAGAATTGTTGCGAGGGTGGTCGCCCCCATTCCTGCCACCGTCATCGCACCGATGATCGTGATCCCAGAGATGGCGTTCGATCCCGACATCAGGGGGGTGTGCAGGGTGGTTGGAACTTTGGTGATGACCTCGAAGCCCACGAACATCGCGAGCACGAAGATGACCAGGAGGATCACGAGACCTTCGGTCATGGGTGCCTTACGCTCCCGTCATGCGTAATGCAGGTATCGTTGGTGATCGGGTCATTGAAATCGAGCTCGAGTTTCCCGTTGCGGACGAGGTGGAGCAGGAGACTCGAGACATTCCTGGAATACATGTGGCTCGCGTGCAGGGGCATAGTGCTGGGGACATTGAGCGGCCCGTGGATGACCACTCCGTCTCTCATGACCAGCTCGCCGGGCTCGGTCAACTCGCAGTTCCCGCCCATTTCTGCCGCCAGGTCCACGATTACCGAGCCGGCTTTCATCTCCTGCACCATTTCACGGGTAATCAAGATGGGTGCCCGTTTCCCCGGAATCAATGCCGTCGAGATGACGATGTCCGCCTGCGCGACATGGCGGCGAAGCAGCACCTTCTCTCGTTCTTGCGCCTCCTGGGTAAGCTCTCGCGCATATCCACTCGCATCCTCTGTCTCCTCACCGGCGAGATCGAGTTCCACGAAGGTGCCTCCCAGGCTTTCCACCTGCTCTTTGACAGCCGGCCGAACGTCGTATGCCTGGACTATTGCGCCCAGACGCCGCGCAGTTGCGATTGCCTGGAGACCCGCCACGCCAGCCCCCAGGACCAAAACCTTCGCCGGAGGAACTGTCCCCGCCGCCGTCACTAGCATCGGGAAGAACTTCCCGACCGAGCTTGCAGCAGTCAGGACAGCCTTGTAGCCCGCGACGGTGCTCTGCGAAGAGAGGGCGTCCATCTTTTGAGCGCGGGCGATGCGGGGGATACAGTCCATGCTGAAGCTCGTGATCTTTCGCTCTGCCAAGCGCTGAATCACATCGGGATGGCTCGCGGCCTGCAGAAAGGTGATGAGCGCCGCACGTTCGCGTATCAGATCGACCTCATGCTGGCCAAGGGCTGTGTTCAACACTGGCGGCTGCACCTTGAGCACCACGTCCGCCTGGGAAAGCACCCCGCGCGCATCGGGCATGAGGGTGGCCCCGGCCTTCTCGTAGGCGCCGTCAGGCAAAAAGGCACTCTCGCCCGCTCCACGCTCGACCAGGATCTCCATCCCCCCTTTCAGCAGCGAACCGAGCGCCTCTGGGACCAGGGCCACACGATTCTCGCCATCGACGATCTCTTTCGGGACCCCGACCTTCATGTTTTTCTTCCCACAATTGTGGTCTGGCAGGGCGCTGCCTGCGGCCATTCCGAGATTAATTCTAGCATAGTGCTTTGCACAGGCCGAGGTGGCGTGCGTGGCTTTGATGAGATTATCCTTTCACTGGAGACTGATAAGAGTTGCCTGGAGCACTGGAACGGGGAGGGAAGGGGTGCTGTCGTAACAGGAGTGCGTCTGGATGTGAGGGAGCCGCGTGGAGTGAAATTCTTGGAGACATTGATGGCATTGCGCTGTTGCCATCGCAGTAGGTATACGCGAGTTACGCGCTGATGTACACTGTAGCTCGAGGACATTCCCTTGGATGAGCGCAGCAGAATGTTTTACGTGACCGCTATCGGTCTCCCGTAATGTAGTTTTTGAGCTGTTTTATTAAGAAGTCCTTTTCCGCGAGTTCGGCCTTGACCACGTCGCCGATGGAAACGACGCCAATCACTCGATCATCGACGAGCACCGGGAGGTGTCGGATATGTTTATCCGTCATGAGCGCCATGCATGCTTCGAGTGTCTGTTCGGGGTGCACCGAAATCACCTTTTGGGTCATGATCTCCCTGACGGGGGTGTTCAAAGAGGATTTTCCTTGGAGAATGACCTTCCGGGCATAATCCCGTTCCGAGATAATGCCAACCAATTTCCCTTCCTCAAGGACCAATAACGACCCCACTTCCTTTTCGGCCATAAGCTTCAAGGCATCATACACCAGTGTGTCAGGTGTGATGTGCCAGACGTTGTGTCCCTTATCTTGCAAAATATGTTTGACGGTTTTCATGGCTCGCGTCTCCTAAGACTATATCCGGCTTGCACGCAGCAGGCCCGTTGCATCCCGCTTTAGCTGCTCGAGGGAGTTCGTGTCTGTGCTCAAATAGTAGCCGCGAATCCGCCCATTCCGATCCACCAAGACGAACCGGTCACTGTGAATGACCGGATTCTCGCGATGCTTGCCAACGCCATGGGCCCAGGCGACGGGGGGAGCGAACCACCCCTGCCGGAGCGGGCTTGCTGGCGGGGTCCCCGGGCCGCGAGACGTCTTGGCATCGTCGGGGTCATATACCAGCAACTTGAATCCCTGTTGGACCAGGTGGTATACGACCTGCTTTTCCCCCGTGAGGAATAGCCACCGATCGCGATCAGCGTCGAATTTGGCAGCGTAGGAGGCGAGGACCGTCGGAGTGTCGTATTGGGGATCAACGCTAAAGGAGACCAGGCGGAGATCGGGCTCCTCAGCGAATTCGGCCTGAAGTCTCGCCATCACCGCGCTCATCAGCGGGCACGCATCTGGACACCGCGTCCAGATGAAGTCGGCAATCCACACCCTTCCACGGAGGTCGGCGAGCGTGATCTGTCTGCCGTTGCGCTCGATGAGGGTGAAGTCCGGGACCCGCGGTGCGTCTTGTTCCTGCAGGAGCGCAGTCGGCTGACGACTTAGCGGGGCACCTGGACTCTCGGTGCTCGGTGAGGTAGAAACGAAGAGTGCAACGGCGAGCAGCCCTATGGTCGCAGCACAGACGAGACCCCCAAGAACACGCCGTTGTCCCGGACGGTGTTTCCACATATTCGGATCCCGGTTTGCATCAGGCATCGAGTGCCTTTCGTCCCGCTACTCCCCGTCTTTCGTGATGCTGTTGATGACGATCATCGGCCCATCGATGGTGAACGAAAAATGCACCCGATCACCCTTCTTGATGTCGTTTAGCAAGTCAGTCGAGGTGACCCAGAAGGCCATCTTCATCGGAGGCATACACCCTTCGATGGCCTCGTGGTTGAGGAAGACCATCTTCCGTTCTGGATAGAGGGAAAGCACAGTCCCCTCTCCCTGCCACTCCACGCCGAACGCCACGCCGATCAAGACAAGCCAGCACCCAAGGGCAAGGGCCCCAGCGCGGCAACGCCGCATCCATGAGTAAACGAAGCAGGACATTGATCTCACGACTACTCCCGAGGATCGCAGTGCGCGGAGGCTTACCCCCCTGAGACGGTTCGACTGGGGTGTTCTGATTGGGAATACACCGTTCGTACCTTATTGGAGCAGGTTCTTTCGGTCAAGCGTTTTCCGCAAAGAAAAACGATCGTAGAGGGAGAGGCGGCAAAGCACTTTGGCCCCTATGGCCATTGAAAATTAGATAGTTACGGAGGGGGGGTGTCGAGTTTCCGCCTGGAAGTGGACCATCGCATTGGCATAGAAAGTGCACAAAAACAGGGCACGGAGCAGTTTCAATGATGGATGGAGAAGAGCATTACAGTTCACAAACCGAGGATGCGGCGGCAGGTCATCTTCCAGCGACGATCTTGGCAGTCGATGACGATCCGCAAGCGCTCGAAATCCTGCTTGCCACCTTAGAGGAAGCAGGGTTTGAAGTCCTGACCGCCACGAGCGGTGAGGAAGCACTGGGGACACTCGCAACGACCACTCCGGATTTAATCCTACTCGACCTCATGATGCCGGGCATGAACGGCCATGACCTGTTGCGGGAATTGAAGGCCGAGAAGGAAACGAGCGACATCCCCGTTGTAGTCATCACAGCCCTCGACCAGGTGGAGGAAAAGGAGAAGGCAATTGAAGGGGGGGCAGATGACTTTCTGTCCAAGCCGATCGCTCGAAGCGAACTCCTCATTCGGATTCGGACATTTCTCAAGGTAAAGCGTTTGCGCCAGGATCTGGAGCGCACCCTGTTCTACCTGCACGAGCTGGAAACGACGCGGCACTCCGGAACAGCCGGTCAAGATCCCGCAAGAGGGGATCCAGCACGCGCCCCTTTAGCCAGCATCCTGATAGTTGAGGACGAGCTGATGGAGCGGGCGATCTATGCTGACTTTCTCCGAGAACATGGATATAGGGTCCTCACGGCGCCCACGGCCGCCCAGGCCCTCGAACTGTTGCAGATGAAGCCAGTCGACGTTGTCTTGGTTGATCTGGTCCTCCCAGGTTTGTCAGGCCTTGAGCTGATCGAACGACTGAGAAGTATCATCCCCGAAACGCCGGTCATCGTGGTCACCGCCCATCCCTCCTCCCATAATGTGATCACTGCCCTGAAGCTGGGGGCCTTCGACTTCATTGTAAAGGGATTTAAGCCCGAGGTCATGCTCCACTCCGTGAAACGGGCGCTGGAAAGACGGCGACTTGAGCTGCAGCACCAAGCCTTGGTTGCCGATCTCAAATCGAAAGTGGATCGGATTCTCCAACGGCAGGCGTAACGCCCTCCTGGTGGTTGCCCTTCAAGAATCCCTCTGTTATACTCTGACCACTCTCGCCTGAGGTATCGGATGTTTTCGGACAACGAGGCAGCCCTTAATGGGCACCTGCCCTGGATGAAAATCGCCCTGGAGGAGGCGCGGAGGGGTGGTGAGGAGGGTGAGGTCCCGGTGGGCGCCGCGTTGGTCCAGGACGGGACCCTCCTAGCCACAGCCCATAATCGCCCTATCGCCTTGCGGGATCCAACCGCCCACGCCGAGATGCTGGTGCTCCGGGCGGCGGGGCAACGGGTGTGGAATTATCGGCTTCCCGAGGCCACCCTGTATGTCACCCTGGAGCCGTGTGTGATGTGCGCCGGCGCATTGATCCACGCCCGGGTGGCATGCGTGGTGTACGGGGCTGCCGATCCACGTGGCGGCGGCGTAGAAAGTTTGTACCGTATTCTCGAGGACGCACGTTTCCCTCACCGGGTCCGGGTGGTCGGCGGGGTGCAGGCGGAGGAATCGCGAGCTCTCCTGCAACAGTTCTTCCTGGCCCGGCGATAAGCACGTCAGCTCCGCGGCTCTGGACAGACGAGCAGGAGGGGTACCGAAGTGGATGTAACGGGCCCGACTCGAAATCGGGTTGTCCCGCGATGAGCGGGGCACGTGGGTTCGAATCCCACCCCCTCCGCCACTGATGTCTGATAGCCAATAGTTGAGAGTCCAGAGTTAGTTGAGAGCGAAGAGTTGAGAGTCGAGCGGAGAACATCGAACCTGTCGTTATTGTCTCTCGACTATCAGCTCTTGACTATGAGCTAGCACGCGGAGAGGTGGCCGAGCGGTTTAAGGTGCACGCCTGGAGAGCGTGTGTGGGGTGACACCCACCCCGGGTTCGAATCCCGGCCTCTCCGCCAAAAAA
>JBFHXD010000131.1:0-6715 GCA_041599135.1 Methylomirabilales bacterium (SeqCode)
GGTCTCACGAGCTCCGTCAGATGTCCCCGCTGCGGGGACTACTTTAACATGCGAGACCCGTGGAAGTTGGATGACGTTTCTGGGCCTCTACCGCTCAATCATTGTCAAAACTGCGATCTTCACCTGTAGGAAGTTGCCCAGAATCGGGGTCAGCCGTGGTTATTCGGGCCGGGCGGAATCCGGTGAGGGAGAGGCCTCCCCGCGAAGCCGAGCGATGACCGCGTCGATTAGGGCAGCCTCTAAGGAGGGGTTGACTTCGAGGAACTTGATCCCCATCCCGGTGATGGCACTCGGCGAGGGTTCCTCCCCGCGCATCCACACCACTTGCGCAGGGATCGAGAACGTGTGGGAAGGACCCTGCAGCGTGAACCGGAGCACGATCTCGGTGTCGGGGAGGGGGGGGTGGTTAATCGCGATGAACATGCCGTCCCTGCTCAGGTTCAGGCAGGTGCCATGCCCGGCCTTCCCCGCCTGGGTGAACTCGACGTCAAACTGGACTGGGACTCGGCGATGGGCCTGTCGTTCGGCGTTATGCACCCATTGGCGTATCAGGTCTGGGTCGACCAGCTGGTCGAAGGCGACGCCATGGGGGATGCGGGTTCCCAGATTCGTTACCATGGGCCTGCCATGCCAGATGACCAGTCCGAATAGCGGTTCTTCCAAACAGACCTGGACCACTACCGAGCTCCCGAGGGGGATGGTCTCGGGCAACAGGAGTCCCAGCCCACCGGGGCTGATGGAGTTGGTCTTGCCGGTGAGTACCTTCGTCGCAGGCCGCCCGTGACTTCGAGGAGAGCATTGAACGGGTAGATAGGCCACAAGGCGTGAGTAACGGCGGATTTTTGTATCGGAAGACACGCGTTGCCTCCACAGGGAAGAAAAGCAAGGATCATGCCAGAGCGCGGGGTCCTTGCCACCATCGACGGCGCCCGCCGACCCCCACGTGCATTTTCCTTTACAGGACGGACCAAAAGACTCAGATTAGAAGGGATGAGTCCGCGGAAGGCCCGGGATCTTACACCGCAGTAGGTACAGATCGAGGGCCTCGTACGGGACAAGATAATCCACAGCCAAGCCGCGTAGGATATAGAGTCGTGAACGAATCGCTCGCATGGCGAGAACGCACGCAGTCGCTTGGGGAGGAAATCGCGAACAGCGTCAGCCATGGTGTCGGCCTGCTGGCCGCACTGATTGCCGCCCCAGTTCTCGTTCTTGCCGCAGTCCAACGTGGCGAGACAGCGGGAATTCTGGGCGCGAGTGTCTTCGCGGTGACGATGGTGCTGCTCTACCTCGCCTCCACGCTCTACCACGCATTGCCAAGCAATCGGGCCAAGCGGGTATTCCAGATTCTCGACCACGGGGCGATCTACCTCCTGATCGCTGGTACATACACGCCGTTCACGCTCGGCGTCCTCCGCGGCACGTGGGGCTGGACGCTGTTGGTGCTCGTGTGGGGTCTGGCCATTGCTGGTGTCCTACTGAAGGCTGTCGGCGGGGTACGGTACCCGATACTCTCGACGTGCGTGTATCTCGCCATGGGTTGGCTCGTCCTCATCGCGATCAAGCCATTGTGGCTCCGTGTGCCGCCGTGGGGGCTGTTCTGGCTGGTTGCAGGCGGCATCGCGTACACGACGGGTGTGGTGTTTTTCGCCGCTCAGCGGGTCCGCTACAGCCACTTTCTGTGGCACCTGTTCGTTATGACAGGCACCGCGTGTCACTTCATCGCGGTGCTGTGGTACGCGGCCTAGGAGAAGGGGTCCACTCCAACGCCAGGCCCGGGGATGCCGGACGAGCTTTGCCCGGACGGGATTATTATTGAGCGGTCAGGGTTTTTCTGTTCTTTCGGAATGCGGCTGGTTCGCCTCCGTTTCCGGTATGACGGACAGAAAGCCGAGCACATGAATGACCCGTTGGCCAACCAGGTCATACATAACTTCCCGGAGGCCGACTTGCCTGACCGGGCGGACCTCCCGAACCGCTCGTATGAACACCACGGCCGCTATCGACCGCAGCACCGCCGAGCAGTAAAATACGCTGACAATGCTACTTGAGTACAGCGGAGGAAGCCAACCGATGAGCAAGCCACCCGCCATGGCACCAAGGCTCACGCCGCAGCCATTGATGACGTTAAAGTACGCTATGCATCGTGTCCGCTTTCCGGGGCTGGCAGCATCGTAGACGAAGTTTACCATCGCGAGGTCGAGTCCTCCCCAGAGGCTTCCCCCGATCAGAAACATCAGCAAGAGCCAGAGTGGCCCCTGCGACAGCGGCCAGAGGAGCGGAAGGATACTGATCGCAAGCATTGTCCAGCGTGCCACGAGCATGTTTCCGAAGCGGTCGCCCACGGCCCCCCAGCGGGTCGCCGAGAGAAACGTGGCCGTCGATCCTGTCAACACGACCACCGCGTACGTGAAGTAGCCGAAACGCAGTTCCTGGAGCATATACACCGCCATATAGGGCGCGGCGAGATGGGTGGCAAAATTGAAGAGCCCCAGGCAAAGAGTGAATTGGGCGAAGTTGCTGGTCCGCACCTGGCGGATGAACTGCCAGAAAGAAAACTGTGTTGCGGCAGGCTCCTGCCAGGCCCCCTCCTTTAGCTTCGACAGCCAGTAACTGGAAACCATGCGGCTCAAGGCGGCCGCAGCACACAGAAGACCAAAGCCCATCAGCGGAGTTGCGGCGCTCCACTGCAAGAGAATACCAGCCGCCAAGCCTGCCACCGTTATCCATCCACCGACGACGCGGCTTCGGCGCCCGAAAAAGTGACCCCGTTCCTGCGGCGCCAGGTACTCACTGACGATGCTTCCCCATGCCGGTGCACCCAGCGCGGCACTCGCGGTCCCGAGCGTGTAGAGCACAATGAGTGCTGGGACCGCCCATGGTCCAAAGAGCGGTCCCACCACTGCCAGCGGAATCCAGAGAATCCCCTGGACCAGAGCGGTCCACAAGATGAGTTTCTTTCGCGAGCGGAACCAGCTGGCCGCTTCTGCTGATTTCAGTTGCACAAGTGACAGAATGAAGTTTCGAACGGAACTGAGCAGTCCGGCTTGGAAAGCGCTCGCGCCCAGGACCAGTGCGTAAGGAATCATGTACGACTCGGTGAGAGCCGACATGATGGCCCACGGGACTGCCTCGCGCCGGGTAACCCGAAGGCTCTGACGGATTGCCTCCGGAGGAAGGCTTTTGGGTTCAGTCCTGTTTAATTCCGAACGTTCCATGGCCAGAGAGGGCTGTGCAATGGGTGTGCCTAACGATGGAACCGGGGTAAGAGTCGCTCATAGCCCACTTGCGGCACCATCAGCGACGGTCGTGTGGCCCTCCGGTGAGGATGATAAAGCGCGGTGGGTCCATGCGCTCACTCCTGCACATCGGACACTTGGTGGGCTTGCTCAGTCGAGTGCGCTCCTTGAAGACGAATTCGCAGGCGAGGCATTGGGCCGGTTCGACACGCAAGCGCTCGTCGCTGTGCCTGAGCGAGCGCGCTACGTGCTCGAGGTGGCCGAAAACGTCTTTTTCGCTGATCCCGACACGCGCCGAGAGTTCACGAGCCGTGAGCGGGCCTTCCCTGAGGACCTGCCTGAGCGCCGACCGCACTGTTTCGTGTCGCTCGGTGAGCTTGTGAGAGCGTGGCCTTTTCGCCACTGGGTGCACCTCAGATCAGTGGGCAGAGCTCGCTGATCAACGGGACGCTTTCATAATAAAGAGCGGGGGCAGGTCTTGCAATAATACATTCGAGGTGCTTGACACCGCCCGATCTGGAAAAAAGGGGGGACACGCTGCTTTTCCGCTGGGGATAGGCTTGTGCTTGCTTGACACGTGCATCCCGGCCGGTAATACTGATGGGGCGATGAGAAAAAAGAGGTAGCCATACTTCGCAGGTCATCTCCGGCACCAGCGACGGCACACTCTCTATGAAGTCCACGAGATTCCTGCTGATCGGCGGGGGCTTGGCCTCTCACCGAGCGGCCAAGCAACTCCGAAAGTCCGATGCCGATGCGTCGATTACTCTGGTCGGCGACGAGCCGCACGTCCCCTACGACCGCCCGCCCTTGTCCAAGGAGTTCCTCCGTGGGGAAAAGGCCCGCGACGCGCTTCTCTTCGATCCCGAGCAATATTTCTCCGACCAGCGCATTGATCTCCTTCTGGGTGTCGCCGTGAGGCAGCTGGACCCAGCCAACAAGACCGCTGTGCTCGCCAATGACGAAACGATCACTTTTGAAAAGGCCCTTATCGCCACGGGCGGACGGCCCGTCCGCCTGAGGTTGCCGGGTGGCGATCTGCCGGGCGTCTACTATCTGCGGACGCTTGACGACTCTGCCGCCATCCATGCCGAGGCGAGTCCGGGCAGGCGGGCGGTCTTCGTCGGTGCGGGCTTTATCGGGATGGAAGTTGCCGCTTCCTTGACGCAACGTGGTCTGCATGTAACCGTCATCGAGGCCCAACCGCACATCTGGGCCCGCTTCGCCGACGCGACCCTGGCGGGGTTCTTCCAGGAGTACTGTGCCGAAAAGGGTGTCATCTTTTATACAAACGAGATGGTTACCGAAATTCGAGGCGCAGGCCGACCTTCCGCCGTCGTCACCCGGTCCGGAAAGGAAATTCCGTGCGACTTCGTCTGCATCGGGGTGGGGATCGTCCCCAACGTCGAGCTCGCCCAGCAGGCCGGTCTCGAGGTCGACAATGGGATCGTCGTAAACGAGTGTTTGCAATCGTCCCACCCCGATATCTACGCCGCGGGCGACGTCGCCAACTACCTCGACCCCATTTTTAGCAAGCGACGGCGGGTGGAGCACTGGGGGCATGCAGAATACTGTGGCATACTGGCCGCCCAGAACATGGCCGGGGCGAGCAAGCCGTATGATCTTTTGACGTACGTGTGGTCGGATATTTTCGATCTTCACCTGCAGTTCGCTGGCGACGAGAGTGAGTACGATCGGGCCCTCCTGCGCGGCCGTTTCGAGGATAAGTCCTTCACGGT
This sequence comes from Methylomirabilales bacterium (SeqCode), assembly GCA_041599135.1. Classification (GTDB taxonomy): domain Bacteria; phylum Methylomirabilota; class Methylomirabilia; order Methylomirabilales; family CSP1-5; genus CSP1-5. Next base: position 4,979 of record JBFHXD010000131.1, read on the forward strand.
TCTTTTTTTCAAAGAGAACATCTTGACGGCGTATTTCGCGATCAACACCACCGCCAAGGACTTCCTGGCCTTTCAGCGCCTCATCCGAAGCAAGAAGGATCTCAGCGGCAAAGAGCCCCAACTCCAGGACACGTCGGTTGCAGTCAAGGCACTCCTCTAGGGTAAGTTAAGAGGTCAGGTCTCACAATAATGCACTCGGTGTGCTTGACAGCCCCACCTCAGTGGGGAGACACTTAGATCAGCAGCCCGACACCCCGTGAGAGGGAGGCGGTCAGTTCTTGTGGGAAAGCTCCAGAAGCCAAGAAAGAAGATTTGGCGAGTGCGGTTGCCCCGAGCACCCGGCAAGCAGGTACACCAGGATAAGACGAAGGTCACCAGAAAGAAGAAGCATTAGGGATGGGGTCAAGGTAGAATTTTCTTGAAGGCCGGAAACGCGCAGTCAAACGAAGTGGAGGCAAAAGGAGGTGTCCGATGGCGACCTACATAATCCTCAGTCGGTTTTCTCCTCAGGCGTTCAAAGATCCCAAGGACTTTAAGCAAATCGCCGCTACCGTGGCGTCCAAGATCAAGAGCGAGTGTCCTGGCGTGACCTGGAAGCAGAGTTTTGCGACGCTGGGTCGTGTCGATGCCGTGGATATCGTCGAGTCGGATGATCTCAAGCAAGTCGAAAAAGCGGCCATGATCATTCGGGCCTACGGACATTCGACCACCGAGACCTTGGTGGCCACTCCCTGGAAGGAATTCGTGTCCATGCTCTAATGGAGTGACGATAGCCCCCGGCCCACCTCCGGGGCGCCAACCACGGAGACGCCCTCTCGGGCAGGGATGACCTGGGAGGGCGTTGCTGTATATAATGGCTACCCAGACCTCAGGGGGGAGTGGTACGGGTCAGAGGAGAATTTTTCGCCGCCACCCTTCGTCCAGTCATTATCAGGATACGGAAATGTTATGAGATTACGCAGTCTGACCGTCCTTGCGCTTGCCACGCTCGTGGTGACCCTGATGGCGGCCACGCATGTCGCCGGAGGGAATGGCGTTGTGACGCCTGCCGAGGAGACCCAAGAAAAGCAGGCGGAGACGGGCGAAAAGCCGGCGGAGAGCGAAGAAAAGCCAGCGGAGACCGAGGCACCGGCCGAAGAAACCGGAGAAAAGCAGGCGCCCGCGGACACGTCTGCCGATACGCCTGCGGACAGAGCCGCCGTCCCGGTCACGGAGGCGTACGACGTCAAGGCGCTCGTGGCACGCCTTCGGGACACCAGCGCGATCGGGTTTTTCACAAAGCTGGCGCTCAAAAATCAGATTGACGACCTGATGGGTCGATTCCGCCGCTTTCATGCTTTCGAAGAGGAGACGCCGTTAGAGACATTACGCGACCAGTTCAATCTTCTCTTTATGAAGGTCGTCACCTTATTGCAGGATCGGGACCCCGCGCTGGGTCAAGAAATCGCCAAGGGCCGGGAGATTCTGTGGAGCAAGCTCGCCGATCCCCGGGAATTTGCCCGGTTATAACCGGGCATCACAAAGGAGAGATCCATGGGTGTTGCGAAGAACGCAGGGTGTTGGCTTGGGGCCGTGCTCTTGACCACGGTTCTGATGGCGCAGGCCAGGCCGATAGATCCGGGGCAGGATTTGACCGCGGTGATCGCGCTGCAGGGCAAGCCCTGTGGCCAGGTCGTCAATTTCACGAAGCTCGGAGACAACGACTACCTCGCCCGCTGCTCGTCCGGCGATACCTAC
>JBFHXD010000132.1:0-6679 GCA_041599135.1 Methylomirabilales bacterium (SeqCode)
ATCACAATCGCATTGCAGCAGAATCTGAGCGCATCGGCCGAGGACACAGGCACCGGATCCGGGACATGCGTTTCGACTACCTTCCAGCCGTACCGGTCGAACGCTCCCGGATACCAGAGCACCGACGTCGCGTTCAACGGACAGAAGCACGTATCGAGGTGGTAAAAACGCTTGTTGACAAGCTCGAGCGGCAGAATCCGACGCTCCAGGATCTTCGACAATTGCTCGTGAGCTTTGGCATCGGTACGAAACCGAAAGCCCAGGAAGAGCGTATCACCCACCCATAACGCATCGCCTTCGCCTTCGAAGTTGCACTGGCGGGGGAGTGTTACCACGCGATATCCCTGTCGCCGGAAGTACCGCTCGAAAATTGCTTCTTCACCTTGTCGCTCAGGATGACGGAAATTCGTCCGGATAAACGTTTGTCCGGCGAGCAGGCCCGCGTTCGCCGTAAAGACCAGGTCTGGGAGGCCCTTCACGGGCCGGAGGAGCGGAACACGAACGCCGAGCGATTTGGTCAGCAGGTCATATAAGGCTTGCCACTGTCGTGCCGCCACGGGCTGACACACCTGTCTGGTGACGCGCATCCAGGGATTGATCTCATACGCGACGGTGTAGTGACTCGGGCGGCACATCAAGAGCGCCTGCGGTGGCCGGGAGAATGCACCCTTACCGTCGGGGCAGTTTGAGGTCATGGCAGAGTTCCCGCAAAAATGATGCCGCGTCCGATACGATTCCGATCCCTTGGAAGGTGCCCCGATCCGCCAGCTTGGTCACGACGGCGGGATTAATGTCGACACAGATGGTCTTCACCGTGGCTCGGAGGAGGTTCCCCGTGGCAATCGCATGGAGGGTAGAAGCAATCATGAGGGCCAACCCTACGCCTTTCAGGTGGTGGCGCATCTCGTCTTGGGCTCTGACAACATCGGTGATGACATCGGGCAGCGGCCCATCGTCTCTGATGGACCCGGCCAACACGAAGGGGATGCGGTGCTTGACACACGCATGCATGATGCCTGTGGTCAGAACACCTTGCCGGATCGCCTGGCGGATGCCTCCACACGCGCGAATTGTGTTGATGGCGCGCATGTGATGTTCATGCGCGTCCCGTGCCGCGGCCTTGCGATCGAGCGGAGTCCCGAGTGAGGTACCAAACAGTGCTGATTCGATGTCATGGGTTGCGAGGCCGTTTCCACCAAACAGCACATCGACATGTTTGGCCTCAATGAGTCTCTCCAGATACGGGCCCCCTCCGGTGTGCACAATGGCTGGGCCTCCGACGACGAGGATTTTTTGCCCGGCGCGTTTCGTGGACCGCATCGCCCTGGCGACGCCTTCGATGAGGAGGGCCTTCGGTTTCTCTGAAGACACCGCACTTCCCATGAATTGAAACACATCCTTCTGCCGTGACCGCTCGAGCGGGGTGACTCGGACACCAGCCGTGCCGCAGACCACCAGATCTCCTTTCTTGACGTGAACCATAGGCACACACGTCGCGCGAGCGCTGCGCGGATCGATGACAATCCCGCAGTCCATTTCGATGTTCTGCACCGGTCGCCAGCGCCCCTGATACCGGACAAAGGTCGGCAGATTCGTCGTGGAATAAAACTGGGGTGGGAAGACACCACCTTGACGCGTACGGACTACCTGGACCTCCTTGAGGGTGAGTGGGGTGGCTCCTAACCTGGCGAGGCGTTTCAGGATGACCTGGAGTTTTTGCTCGGAAGGTGCACTGACCCTCAGGCGGGTCCTCGAGGGATCCGTCTTGTGCTTGCCGACCGTAATGTCGAGGATCTCGAACGTCCCCTCAAGATCGATGATCTCGTCGAGGATCTTGGGGAGAACGAGTGAATCGATAATGTGTCCACTGACCTCTACGATTTCAGAGACCATATGTTGTTCTCAATGGGCGACGGTCGGTTCAGGCATGGCGGTAACTCCCCCGCCGCGGTTGAGGCCACCAAAGCAGTTTCAAAATAGCCTCGTGTCTAAATTATTGCAAGTATGGCGCCAAGGAGGCCGTCGTGAGGAATCTTTGCCTGCTGAGCGGGCAGGGGAGGGCCGAGCTCCAGCGAGGGTGTCGGATGTTTGCCGTGTGCTAGCGCGCGCGCGAGGAATGGGGTTTTCGAGGAGGCGTGTGTAGTCGGCGACGCAGGCGCTCGCGCTCTGCGGGCGAGAGTTGTTCCAGCTTGCGGCGCCGTTCTTGCCACTCGTGACGTAGTCGCTGCCGCTCCTCGGGGGAGAGCTCCTGGAACCGCCGCCATCGCTCACGGAAGCGCTCGCGCTCCTCGGGTGCAAGATTCTGGAACTTGCGGTAGCGTTCCCGGAGTGCCTGACGCTTTTCCGGGGGAAGGTCTTGCCAGCGGTGGAGCTGCTTCCGGAGACGGTTCTGCTCTTCCGGAGTGAGTTGCTGCCAGCGCCGGTGGTTTTTGCGAATCTGCTCCCGCTGTTCCGGGGATAGCCGCCGGAAGGTTTCCAATCGCTGGCGCATGGCCTCTTGTTCCTCTGGGGACATGGACTGCCAGCGCTGATGCAGTTTTCTCATCCGCTGCTTTTCCTCGGGAGAAAGGTTTTGCCACCAGCGTCGGAGTTCCGCCTCTCGCGATCCGTTCGGCGAACCGACCTGCGACTGGGCGAAAGAACTCGGATGGGCTCCGCGTGGTGCACGGTCCTGGGCCCAGGTTGGTATGACAACCGGCAAGAGAAGCACAGAGCTGAGCAGCGACGCCACAAGCCTTTTCATCGCGCTCCCTCCTCGTGCTCGGGTTCTGCAGGCAGTAATGGTTCCATTTCTCCCAAGATCTCCATCTCTTCCAGTATCTGGAGCACTTGAAGCATCTCCAGCTCCTTCACAAGTTCGAGGTCCTCGGGCATGTCATCGTCTTCCCGTTGCTCTTCGTGTGCAGTAAGTTGCACCTGTTCACTCCAACTGATTGTCCCTGTCGTTGCGGCGATCAGCCCGACGATGAGCATTACCTTCCATACTCGAAGCATCTCAGGCCGCCCTTGGGCGATCCGAGGTGGACTCAATCACGTCCCAGTCCTCGAGCAGTTCTAGTGCTTCGAGTAATTCCATGTCCCGAAGCAGCTCAAGGTCTTGGCTCAAGGCCAGTTGTTCTGTCAAAACCAGCGAGGCGGTCGGTGGTGTTGCTTGCTCAGTAAAAATGTTCCACGTCAGGAAGACCGCCACAACCAGAGCGATCGCGGTCGCCATGGCTGGAATTGGTCGAACCGTGAGGCTCGCAAACCAGTCCCGGATGCGGGAAGACCACGTGGGCGTCGCTACATTCTGCCGGAGTTCCCGCAGATATTGCTGCCAGAATGTCTCGGAGGGTTCGGGCGCTGGCATCCTCGCGACGAGCGCCAGGGTTTCCTGAAGGCTTTGTAGCTCCTCGCGGCACCCCGCACACTCGGTGAGATGCGCCTCGAGTTCTGTCCGCACGTCTCCGGCCAGGTCGCGGTCTAGATATTCGAGCAGCTTGTTTCGACAGGTGTCACATTCCATAATCGTCCTCACACATCGTCGCGCAGGCCTTTCAGCTGTGCTTTCAACTTTGTTACCGCGTGGAAGTAGTTCACGCGCACGGTCCCTTCGGGGCTCTCGAGGATCTCGGCGATCTCCCGGTACGGGAGGCCATGGTGCACACGCAGGACCAGCGCGGCTTGCTGCTGTGGCGGCAAGTCCGCGACGGCCTCACCTACAGCCCGCAGTCGCTCGCGCTCTGCCAAATCCTGCAGGGGTTGGGCAGACGGGTCTGCGGTGTTCTCCACGAGCGCTCCCTCTACCGAGGGACGATGGTGTTTCAGATGGCTCAGACAGAGATTCACGGTGATCCGATACAGCCACGTGGAGAGGCTGGAGCGCCCATCAAAGGCCCCGAGTCCCCGGTACGCCCGGAGGAACGCTTCCTGGGAAATATCCTTCGCATCCTCACTATTCCGTGTCATCCGATAGGCCAAACGGAAGAGATCCTTTTGGTGCTGCCGAACCAGGGTGTCAAAGGCGGACTGGTCACCTTGCCGGAGTTGTGTAATCAGGGCAAGATCCGCCTCCTTCACCACGCTCAACCTCCGCTGGACCTCATCACCTCCCCCCTGACCCCTTAGACGCCAGGGGGGTCAAAAAGTTAAATGGTAATACATCGCTTTGGCGTCGCCGTTGCAAGAGGCAATCCAAATACCTAGCGCTTACCTTAGCAGGCAAGGGGGGCTGGTATCTCCCAACCGGGTGCAACTTTTTCAAAGTATCAAGTCTCACCCTGACAATCTTTCCACTGTGTTGAATTCACCACATGGCATTTTACCTCGTCACCTTGACACGCGAAGGGGGAGGTCAGTAAAGTGGGGCTACATTCACTCTCGGGAGGAGAGTATTTGAAAGGTTGGGCTGGCACTCCCCTTAAGAGACAGATTGTTTTTCGCCGAGTGTGTGGCCTGCTTCTCGTTCTCTTTGTGGCTGCGTGTGCTGCTCCACGTGTGCGCCCACCCGCGCCTGGGGCGCAGGTGGGCGTCGCCTCGTGGTATGGGCCCAAGTTTCACGGACGCCCAACCGCGAGTGGAGAAGTGTTCGACATGCACGAGCTCTCCGCCGCGCACCGAACCCTTCCACTCGGGACGTGGGTGCAGGTCACGCATCTCGAGAACGGGCAATCGATTCAAGTGCGGATAAACGATCGGGGGCCTTTTGTGGAGGGCCGGATCATCGACCTCTCGTATGCAGCGGCCCGAACCCTGGGCATGGTGAGGCAGGGGATCGCCTGGGTCAGTGTCTGGCCTCTCAGCGTTGTTCCTGACTACCACCTTGCCGAAACCCCTCAGACGTATACGCTTCAGGTCGGTGCATTCTCGACTGAGGAGAACGCGGTGACGGTGAAGGCCCGCCTCGACGCGGTGACTTCTGGGGCATACATCGACAAGGTCAGCGTGAACAGACAGACATTTTATCGGGTTCGGGTCGGAAACTTTGACAGTTTGGAGGCAGCGAAACGTGTGGCGGTACAGGTGGCTGACCATGGGTTTACCGTAATCCTCATCGATCAGTAATAGCCGAAGACCCTTGTTATATCTCTCACGTAGAACTTGAAGGTTGATTTATAAGTAATTATATAACGTAAAGAAAGATAAAAAGACCTTGACACCTTTTTATTCACCGTGTTAGCGTCCTTTGAAACTTTGTTCCTTTTCTCGTTTTCGAAGAGTTCCCCCCTATTTTTATTGCGAACTTTCGGCATTAACCTTGCAAGCCTTGGTTCGGATGCGAGCCAGAGTCCAGACTGAGGGTCTCGCGAACTAAAAAGCTGCCTGCCCCCGGAGCCGTTTCTGGCTCCCGTAACTGGAGGTGATGATGGCGCAGCGGCGGTACAGCATCCTGATTCTAGGCGACCCCCCCTCCAAAACCCGCAAGATACACCTAAGTCACCGCGGGCTTCAGGCCGTCCTGCTCTGTGCAGGTTTTGCACTGTTGGCCATCTCTTACGTCGTGTATCAGTACGTGACTGTTCAAGTGAAGGAAAGCGAGCTGCAACGGCTGCGCAAGACCGTTGAGGCACAACGGGTCGTTGGGGAGAAGCTCATGGTGGTGGAGGATGAGCTAAAGCAGCTGCGGTCCTTTGACAACCAGATCCGTCACTTGGCAGGGATGGAAGAGCAAGCAGAGGGCGAAGAAAGCGCATCGGTCGGCGGTGGCACTCTGGAACTCGGGAAAGCCATTCGCGAGGGCGAGGAGATCGAGCGACAAGCGCTGCTCGTAGACCAGCTGTACCAGGACCTGCAGCGCATGGAGCGTGAGGTTGCCCTCCGGGCCGAGAGCCTCAAGGTCCTGACCTCCTACCTCACGGAGCAAAAAGACAAATTGGCCGCGACCCCCTCTATCTGGCCAACACAAGGCTATGTAAGCTCCGGGTTCGGCCCACGCCAGTCCCCCTTCACCGGTCGGCGGCAACAACATACCGGCATCGACATTGCGGCGTCGATGGGAACGCCGATCATTGCCCCTGCTGACGGAGTCATCACCTTCTCGGGACGGCTCGCGGGCTACGGGCGAGCCGTCGTTATCACGCATGGCTTTGGCTTCAAGACGTTTTACGGCCATAATAGCGAGAATAAGGTCAAAAAAGGCGACCGCGTGAGGCGGGGGCAGGTAATCGCCCTCGTCGGGAGCACGGGATACAGCACCGGTTCGCACGTCCACTATGAGGTCCTCGTCAAAGACAATCCGCTAAACCCGCTGGATTACATTATCGATGACAAGCGGAAAGTGAGAGCGATTCGCGGCAATTAGGCAACACACGGTACAGATTCGCACAGAAATCCCCCCGCGTGTTCGGGGGGTTTTTTTTGGCCCGTCCCTTTAGAGTTGATGAGGTAGGGGGAGTGTGTTAACTTAAATAAATAAAAGATTTTGCACGTGTTTCTCTATGAAAGGAAAGGTATGGCGATCTGGAACACAGTGATCAGCAAGGTCGTCGGGACCAAGAACCAGCGCGAGCTCAAACGACTCCAGCCCCTCGTGGGCCAGGTCAATGATCTGGAACCTGAGATCCAGAAGCTTTCGGACGCCGCACTTCGGGCCAAGACGGCCGAATTCAAGGAAAAGCTCGACCGGGGAGCGACACTCGATGAGATCATGCCCGAAGCATTCGCGACCGTCCGGGAAGTGGCCCGGCGGGTCCTGAATATG
>JBFHXD010000133.1:0-6658 GCA_041599135.1 Methylomirabilales bacterium (SeqCode)
GGCTGATCAGCGCTGGTGCAGCCCGTCTCGTCCTGGGTCTCGATATGGGGTTGGCGGTCCTCTTCGGAGCGATCCTGGTGGTGACCGGACCCACCGTCATTGGGCCTCTCCTCAGACACGTGCGACCCAAGGCTCAGCTTGGCTCAATTGTGAAATGGGAAGGAATTCTCAACGACCCGATCGGGGCTATCCTCGCCGTGTTGGTCTTCGAAGCCATCCTCGGCGGGGGATTCGAGAAAGCCACCGGGCAAGCCGCCGTGGGAGTTCTGAAAGCGGTTTTGATCGGCGGAACCCTGGGAGGGCTTGGCGCGGGGGCGGTGATACTACTTCTCAAGCGCTATTGGATTCCGGATTTCCTGCAGAATCCGGTAGCCCTCATGGCTGTGGTGAGTATCTTCACCGTTTCCAACCTGCTCCGGACAGAGTCGGGGCTCCTCGCGGTCACCGTGATGGGTATTGCGCTGGCGAACCAGAAGATTGCGGCCGTCAAGCATATTATCGAATTCAAAGAGAACTTGCGAGTGCTCCTCATCTCGGTTCTCTTCATCATTCTGGCAGCACGCCTGCAGATTGCGGATCTGGCCTATATCGGCGTGGGCAGCCTAAGCTTCCTGGCGGTCCTTGTGTTCATCGCGCGTCCCGTGGCGGTAGCATTCTCAGCCCTGAGGTCGGAGCTGAATTGGAAAGAGCGGCTATTCCTGTCCTGGATGGCACCTCGGGGAATCATTGCCGCGGCCGTGGCCTCCGTTTTTGCTCTCGAGTTGGCACAGGCGGGCCACCCCCAGGCCGAACAGCTCGTGGCGCTAACCTTCATGGTTATCGGTGGGACCGTGGCCATTTATGGTTCGACCGCCTTCAGCGTGGCGCGCTGGCTTGGCGTCGCGACACCCAATGTTCAAGGGGCGCTGATTATCGGGGCCCACTCTTGGGCTCGAGCGGTCGCCAGTGCGCTTCACGAGGAAGGCTACCAGGTCCTCATCGTTGATACGAACCGCAGGGATCTCTCCGCTGCTCGTCTGGCCGGACTTCCGGCCTTTTACGCGAGTATTCTTTCGGATTCGGTACTTGATGAAATTGACCTTGGTGGATTCGGACGCGTCCTCGCACTGACTTCAAATGACGAAATCAACGCCCTTGCTGCCTTGCATTTCATGCCACTCTTTGGTCGGGCCGAGGTCTACCAGCTTCCCCCCGAGGGCGAGAGGAATGACGATACGATTCCTCCGCACCTTCGCGGTCGGCTCTTGTTTGGGCCGGAGACTAACTATACATTTCTCACCACCCGCTTCGAGTCCGGCGGGGAAATCAAAAAGACAGAGATCACTGAGGAGTTTGACTATGACGCCTTTCGGGCGTTGTACGCGGAAAGGGCTGTCCCGTTGTTCCTGAAGGATGAGACGGGCAGTCTGCTGGTGTTTGCTGCAGATAATCCTCCCACCCCGAAGCCCGGCCAATCCCTCGTCAGCCTCGTGGTTCCAACCTAAATGGCTTAGGGGATGGCAGAAAGAAAACGGGAGACTATCTCAGATAGAGAGAGGATCCGGAGAACGACCCCAGTATCGAGTGATATCCTTCCCCGTTGTTCGGCCAAAGCCGTCGAACGATCACTCTCCCTTGGTGCTCCCAGTATAGCAGGCCCATCTCCCGGAGCGTCTTTCTCGCCTTGGGGTCCCCGCGCTTCGCCCGGTTCAAGAGTTCCAGGTTTTTCTTGTTTGCGTTCTCTGTCCGCGGCCTGACGAACGGTTTTGGCCTCATGTTTCCCTCTCCAGGGCGACGAAGAAAGTTCCTCGGTCCCGTTTCACCAGGAGCAGGAGCGCTTCCTCATCCTTTGATTTGTCGATTGACCCCCTGACTTCTCTGACGGAATTCACCGGCTGGCGATTCACCTCCACGATGACATCGCCCTGACGGATTCCTGCCCGATCCGCAGGGCTCCCAGCTTGCACTCCCGCGACCAGCACGCCGTGGTCAGCGGAGAGGCCGAGCTGCTCAGCCGTCCGAGGGGTGATATCTTTGAGCTGAAGGCCCCACGTTCCTTGAACCGGTTCGTTGGATTCGTCAACCTTGGCCGGCTCGGACGGGAACTTACGCACTGTGACGGGAATCTGGTGCTTCGCTCCATTCCGGAGGACGGTAACGGGGACTTCTTGTCCTACCGAAGTCTTCGCAACCATGGCGGGGAGGTCGCGGGCGCCTTCGAGTGCCTCGTTGTTGAAGGCGACGATCACATCCCCGCGTCGGATCCCTGCCTGCTCAGCGGGGCTTCCTGATATCACATCCCCCACGAGGGCTCCCTTCCTCTCTTTCAGCTTGAGCACCTTCGCTAACTCAGCGGTGATCGACTGGATACTCACGCCAAGATACCCCCGGGTCACCTCGCCGGTTGCCACTAATTGTGGAATGAGCGGCTTGGCCATGTTGACGGGGATGGCAAACCCGATTCCTTGCCCCGCGGGATTGATGGCGGTGTTGATGCCAACCACCTCCCCCCGAAGGTTAAAAAGCGGGCCCCCGGAGTTCCCTGGATTAATGGGGGCATCGGTCTGGATAAAATCATCATAAGGGCCAGCACCGATGCTCCGTCCCTTGGCACTGACAATCCCGGCTGTGACCGTGTTGCTCAAGCCGAAGGGGTTCCCGATGGCGAGGACCCAGTCGCCAACTTCGAGCTGATCGGAGTCGCCGAGAGTCGCGACAGGGAAAGATTCGTTGGCCTCGACCTTCAGCACCGCGAGGTCCGTTTTTGGATCCCGCCCCACGACACGCGCATTGTACTCGCGCTTGTCGGACAGGGTGACGGTCACCTCTTTGGCGCCATCCACCACATGGTTGTTGGTCACCACATAGCCATCGCGGCTGATGATGACGCCAGATCCCGCCCCCTGCGTGCGGAAGTTCTCCGGGAACTGTGGCATCTCCTTGAAAAATCGTTTTAAGAACTCGCCGAAGGGCCCGTCTGGATCTTCGGGCCATTGAAACGCTCGAACCTTCTCAACCTTGGTCACCTTAATATTGACGACCGTCGGCCCTAACGTCTTGGTCAAATTGGCGAAGGAACTTGGAATGGCCGGAGCTGCTGGGGCTACCTGGACAGGGGTACCGGGGTCCTTCGCCGCTGATGAACTTGTCCAGTTGAGATCCGACGTAACCACCAGACCGACCACGAAGAAGGACAACACAACAACGGCCAAGGGCGCTGGTCCAAATCGCTTGGTCACGTATTGCCGCACTCGATGCACCATATGGGATCCTCCATTGCTTCGGGTTTGGGTTTGGCAAACGCCCGCCTTCATAACGAACGTCCCCTTGGCTTCATCACTAATGAGTGTAAGGTGGGAATATTAAAGTGAGATTAATGCCGGATTAGAAATTTCTCATGGGAGAGAAGGGGAGAGTACGCCGATGAAAGAGAGACTGTACTCAGGTGTCGAGGGGAAGGAGAACCGTAAACGTGCTTCCTTGGCCGAGGGCACTGTCGACCTGGATGCGTCCACTGTGAGCCTCGGCGATCGAGCGGGCGATGCAGAGTCCCAGACCGGCCCCACTTTGGCCGTGCGAACGGGCCTCGGCGCCTCGGTAAAACCGTTGAAAGATACGATCTACATCTTCCGAGGAGAGGCCGATGCCCGTGTCCGAGACCTGCAGGGATGCCCATCGTCCGTCTCGATGCAGTGAGAGCGTGACTTTGCCTCCTGGAGGCGTGTACTTGATTCCGTTGTCCACCAGGTTTAAAAGGAGCCGTCTGAGCCGATCGTAGTCCCCGTGAATGGTCACGGGCTCCACGTCCCCAAGGCAAAGAGTGATGGTCTGGTTGTCGGCCAGAACCTTGGTCTGTCCATACGTCTCTTCGACGAGCTGGGCTAAGTCCACCGGCTGGCGGTCCATGCGAAGCACCCCGGCATCGGCTCGAGCGAGGAGCAGAAGGCCCTCCACCAGATGGGCGATCCGATCGATCTCCTCGAGCGCGCTCTTGAGAGTCCGTTGATACTCTTCCGGGCTCCTGGGCGAGCGAAGGGCAACCTCCAGCTCGCCTTTCAGGATAGTCAGGGGAGTTTGAAGCTCGTGGGAGGCGTCGGCACTAAATTGCCGGATCTGGCTAAAGGCGACGTCCAAACGGCCGAGCATTTCGTTGAGGGTTAGCGCCAGCCGGTCAAGTTCGTCTCGAGTACCGGTCTCTTCGAGACGCTCGGCGAGATGTTCTGCGCTAATTCGACGGGCGGCATCCGTCATCCTGTCCACCGGCTTGAGCGCCCTATGGGCCAAGACCCACCCCCCTCCCCCTGCGAGCAGAAGCCCGAGGGGAAGGAGCGCGGCCATCATCAGCAGGAAGCGCTGGCGCGTCATGTAAATACTCTTCAGCGACATCCCGACTTGGATCAGGTTCGAGACCCGGCCCGCCTCAGTGACCGGAAAGGTCAGTACCCGAATCGGATATTGCCCCATGCCCGCTATCGTCTCTAACGTTGGACGTCCTTCTGAGGCGTTCTTCCGAGCCAACGGGCTGAGCGGCAGCTTTGTGGACGCGGTATGTGGCCATCGAGGATCGCGGCGGCCAATGGGATCAAGCATCTCGAAGTATGGATCAAGCGGAGAGAACCCAAAGAAACGACGAAAGACCTGATCAACGTCGGAGGGAAAAAACGTGGTACGGCCTCGAGGGCCCTCTTGGGCAAGTGCCTGGGCGACGCCTTTGAGCGCAGCGTCCACTTCACGGGAGAGACTATACACTAGGAGCCCATACGCCGTCCCTCCCAGGAGGAGAAAGGTAACGGTGAGAACGCTGGTGTACCAAAGCGTCAGGCGTGTGCGAATAGACCGGATGCGCATGGTCACTCCACTTTCAGCACGTACCCAACTCCGCGGACCGTGTGGATCAACTTCGGGTCCCGACCAGCGTCGATCTTCTTTCGAAGGTAGTTCACGTACACATCAATGACGTTTGTTGTAGTGTCAAAGTCGTAGTCCCACACGTGCTCGGAAATCATGGTCCGGGTCAACACACGCCCAGGATTACGTATGAAGTAGGCGAGCAGGGTGAATTCCTTTGGAGTCAGGTCGATCTTCTCGCCACTCCGCGTAACGAGGCGCCGGGCCGGGTCGAGCGACAGATCGGCAACCTGGAGCACCGGCGGTTCTGCCTCGGCGCGTCGGCGGAGCAAGGCCCGTACCCGAGCGAGGAGCTCCTGGAATGCGAAGGGCTTGGTCAGGTAGTCGTCCGCACCCGCATCCAAACCTAAGACCTTATCCTCGATGGTGGCCCTCACCGTCAGGAGGAGGACTGGAGTACTGACCTTTTTCTTCCGCAATTCCTGGAGGACGCCAAGCCCGTCCATTTGAGGAAGCTGGATGTCGAGAATGATGAGGTCATGGACCCCATCGACGGCCATCCCTAAGCCCTCCTCGCCATCAGGGGCGAGGTCAACCGCATACCCTTCCTCTTCCAGCCCTTTTTTGATGAGCCGGGCAACCTTTTTCTCGTCTTCCACGACGAGCACTCGCATTCAGCAGACCTCGGAACAGACCTTGAGAAAGGACCACGACGGGTCAAGACAAACAGATTCTAGCACTCTTCTAATAGTAGGTCAGAAGGTAAATAAGTCAATCCCGCCACCACTCAGTCAAATCGGTGTCTTCGCCAGATATAGCCCGGCTCCAGAATAGTCCCTGGCTCCTTGATGATCTCGAGACCCGTGAGCGCGTCGAGCAAAATGGTACGCTGCTGTTTCACGGAAAAGGCCTCCCCAAGCGGATGGCCAAAGGGATAGCGGAGATAGAGAGCCCGGGAGGGTTTGACGTGCTTGGTGGCCTCCTTCTGGAGGGTGATGCCTATGGTGGGAATTCTCTTGTCCTCGATTGCCCGCTGCAACAGGCCCACGGCCTGGTTGCACAGGCCTCAGGCGGGTGTCAGAAAAACCGCGTCGGCCTCATCCCGGACCAGGAGTTCGGCCACTTGCGGCGCTGTCTCCTCCATAAGAATCTTGAGGTGCGATCCGTCGATGTGGCCCATAAAGCTATACAGGGTTGGTGTAATTCTTCCGATGACTCCTTCATCCCGAAGTTCGCGCAGGCGGTCAATGGGGAGGACCACGTTGATATCGCGATCTGCCGCCGAATGATCGTAATATTTGTGAGTAATCATAAGATCGGTTTTGTTGATGTCTGATGGAAAAGCCCGAAAGGTTGCATCCCCATCCGGATCCTCCATATTAAAGGGCGTCTGAGACTTGAGGTGGATTCCGGCCGTTGTCACCATCGCAATTGAGCTCTCTCGGAGGGGTTTGCGAAGCGGAGCCCAGGGAATGTCTTTCCCTTCGATAAACTGGTGATGTCTTGCCCAGCGTTCGGCCAGCCACGGGACGTGTTTGTAGAGCTGCACCAGAATCGTATTGGCCAGATCGTGGAGTCTTCCCATTTCACTCCTGTAGCTGTCAGCAGTCGGCCGTCAGCACTCAGCAACAATACACTGATTTCTTACTTTTCCCTAAACTTTGAACCCTCAACCCTGAACCTTAATACTTGCCGCGCGCCCGCTCCTTGGCCGGCAGGATTTCGAGACAGGTAGTCCACCAGCCGGTTCGGATGGTCTCGACAAACTCTGGCGGCAGATCCTCTTGCTCCATCTCCCGCGCTAATCTTTCGTGGTCGTAATGGAATGGAA
>JBFHXD010000134.1:0-6651 GCA_041599135.1 Methylomirabilales bacterium (SeqCode)
CGGATCGCCGACATTTGCGAGACGGGCTTCATCGAAGGGACGCTGATCATTCCTCAGTTTGTGCTGCGTGAGCTCCAGCATATCGCGGACTCTTCCGACCCGATCAAGCGGAATCGGGGACGGCGAGGATTGGACATCCTGCAAAAGATCCAGAAGAGTGCCAATGTCCAGGTGCGGATCCATGATATGGACTTCCCGGACATCCGGGAGGTCGACGGGAAGTTGGTGGCGATGGCCAAGGCGGTCACGGCGAAGGTTGTCACTAATGATTTCAATTTGAACAAGGTGGCCGAGCTCCATGGTGTGCCGGTGCTCAACATCAATGAACTGACGAACGCCCTGCGACCAGTGGTCCTTCCCGGAGAGGAGATCCGGGTCTATGTCCTCAAGGAAGGGAAAGAGTATAACCAGGGAGTGGCGTATCTGGATGATGGAACGATGGTCGTCATCGACAATGGCCGTCGGCACATCGGCCAAACGATCGATGTGTGTGTTACCTCGGTGCTCCAGACGACGGCAGGGCGGATGATCTTTTCCCGGCTGAAGGAGGAGGCCGAAGCTGCGTGAAGTTGGCACCTCGGCATCCGCGGTGAGCGATTGGCACGGGGCGGGATCATTGATTAAGGTGGGTCGCTGCTGAGCAGATTATGGGCGTGACGGCGATCGTGCCGGCCGCAGGCCTTGGCCGTCGGGTGGGTGGAGACGTCCCCAAGCAGTTCCGCCTGTTGAAAGGGGTGCCCATCCTGACCCGGACCCTGCTGAACCTGACCACCGCCGGTCTTGTGGACAGGTTGATCTTGGCGGTGCCGCCTGGGACCGAGGAGTGGTGCCAGAAGGAAATCATCGCCCCCTATTCAGTGCCTCCCATCATCGAGATTATCCCCGGAGGAGACGAGCGGCAAGAGTCGGTCTTCCTTGGTCTTCAGCGGGCAACGGTTGGAACGCAGATCGTGGTGATTCATGATGCCGTTCGCCCGTTTGTCTCTTCCGACCTCCTTCATCGGACCATCGAAACAGCCCGGAGCGTTCGGGCAGCCGTCGCAGCGGTCCCGGCCACAGAGACGGTCAAGGTCGTGGAGAGCGACTTCATCCGGGAAACCCCGTCCCGAGATCGGCTTTGGATCGCGCAAACTCCGCAAACCTTTCAGGGGGATCTCATCCGGGAGGCGGTTCGCCGGGCAGCGGCTGACGGGATTCGGGGGACCGATGACGCCGTGCTGGTGGAACGGCTCGGGGTCCCGGTCAGGATCGTGTTGAGCTATCCTGAGAACATCAAGATTACGACCACGGAGGATCTTGAGCGGGCGGAACAGATCCTTAGCCGCTGGGAGGATGTGGGGTGCGGATCGGCATCGGTTACGACATCCACCCCCTAGTCTCCGGACGCCCACTGCTGTTAGGGGGGGTTGAGATCCCTCACGAGAAGGGGCTAGACGGCCACTCGGACGCCGATGTCCTCACGCACGCCGTAATCGATGCAGTGCTCGGGGCTGCGGGTGAAGGGGATATCGGTCACCACTTTGGGGTGAGCGACCCTCGATACCGTGGGGCCCGGAGTCTTGAGCTGCTCGAGGAGAGCTGGCGACGTGTGAAAGCGAAAGGCTTCCGAATCGCCAACGTGGATGCGACGGTGGTGGCCGAGGCTCCCCGGCTAGCCCCCCTTCTGGGAGCAATGGCGGCCAACTTAGCCCAGGCCCTCGAGACGGAGACGGCCCGGATCAACATTAAACCGACGACGGCCAAGGGCCTGGGCCCGCTAGGATCCGGGGAGGGGATCGCCTGCCTTGCTGTTGTCCTCCTCGCAGAGGAAAGTGAAGGGGGCTCGTGACGGAGCATCCGGTGGGATTGCGAATCTACAATACCCTGACCCGGCAGAAAGAGCCTTTCGAGCTGCTGACACCCGGGCAGGTTCGTATGTACGTGTGCGGGATCACGGCCTACGATCTCAGCCACATCGGCCACGCCCGGTCCGCGCTCGTCTTCGATATGATCCGCCGCTACCTCGAATTCAAGGGATATGAGGTACGATTTATCCGCAACTTCACAGATGTGGATGACAAAATTATCAAACGGGCGGAACAGGAAGGTGCATCGGCGGGGGAAATATCCGAACGATTCATCGCCGAATACCAGAAGGACATGGAGAGCCTCTGGGTCCTTCCTGCCACTGTCGAGCCCAAGGCGACGGAGTACATCCCCCAAATGATCGCGCTGATCGAGCGACTGGTTACCCGGGGCTTCGCCTACGTCGTCGATGGCGACGTCTATTTTGAGGTCAAGCGGTTCCCTCGCTACGGACGTCTGTCGGGAAAGAACCTCGACGAGCTGCTGGCCGGCGCGCGCGTGGAGGTGGACGAACGCAAGCGGGATCCGCATGACTTCGCACTTTGGAAATCGGCGAAACCGGGCGAGCCATCGTGGCAGAGCCCGTGGGGTCCAGGACGTCCAGGTTGGCACATCGAGTGTTCCGCCATGTCCATGGAGCACCTCGGCGAATCGTTTGACATCCATGGCGGCGGCGAGGACCTGGTCTTTCCGCACCACGATTGCGAGATCGCCCAGTCCGAAGCAGCAACAGAAAAGCCGTTCGCGCGTTACTGGATCCATAATGGTTTCGTGCAAGTCAATCAAGAAAAGATGTCCAAGTCCCTGGGAAACTTTTTTACCATCCGCGAGATTTTCCAGAAATCGCCTTATGAGATTCTAGTTACAGCCGAGGCGCTCCGATATTTTCTCCTCGGCACCCATTACCGGCATCCCCTTGATTTTTCCGACGAGGCCCTGTGGGAGGCCAAACGGGCGCTGGACAGGTTCTACGACCTGTTTCTGCGTCTTGACGAGTCGTCTGCAGCGAAAGGACCAGGGGATGGGTTACTCCCACCGTTGCGTGAACGGTTCGGGGAGGCGTTTCGTCAGGCGATGGATGATGACTTCAACACCCCAGCAGCTATCGCACAGCTCCAGGTTCTGCGAGCAGAGGTCAACAAGTTGTTGGAGACTGGATTGTCCAAGCAGGCATGCGAGAACGCGCGGGAAGAATTTCGATCATTGGGTCAAGTACTCGGTCTTTTCCAGTTGTCGTATCGGGAGTGGAAGTTTGGGATCGTGGTCCAACCGCAGACGGCTGATACTCGCATCAGGGGAGGGGAACCGGAGGTGAGGCTAAGTAAGGAGTCTCTGACCGATGAAGAGATCGAGCGGCAGGTTGCCGAACGAACCGAAGCGCGGCGACGAAAGGATTTCAAGAAGGCAGATGAGATTCGGGCGGAGCTCGAATCCTTCAGGATTACGATAGAGGATCGGCCAGATGGCACCAGCCGGTGGAAGCGATGATGCTCGCGAGATCGTCTACGGCCTGCATGCTGTCCAGGAAGCGCTTCGAGCAGGCACGCGGCCACTATTGCGAATTCTGGTCTTGCGACAAGATCGGCAATTTGCCAATATCGTGCGGTTGGCTCGAGGCGCCCGGGTCCCGGTCTACCTCGAGCCAAAGCCGGCCCTGGATCGACTCGTACCAGGGGGCAAGCATCAAGGTGTTATCGGCCTGGTCGCGACGAAGCCGTATGCCCAACCGGAAGATATGCTCGCCACCGCACGCGCACGAGGCGAAACGCCATTTTTCATCATCCTCGACGGTGTGGAGGATCCACACAATCTCGGTGCCGTCATTCGAACCGCTGAGGCGGCAGGGGTCCACGGCGTGGTTCTCCCAGAGCGGCGCGCTGTGGGACTCACGGGCAGTGTGGCTAAGGCGTCAGCGGGGGCCCTGGAACACGTCCAGGTCGCCCGAATACCTAATCTATCGCGTTTGATCGCGAGTCTGCAAAGCGAGGGACTCTGGGTCTATGGGCTGGATCCGCGTGCGCCAAAACCGTATACGGTCCTGGATCTCACTGGTCCCGTCGCGTTGGTTTTGGGCGGGGAAGCCAAAGGGATTCGGCCTGGTGTACTAGAGAAATGCGATGACCGGGTGAGCATTCCGATGCGAGGGCGGGTCGAATCGCTGAATGTGAGCGTCGCCGCTGGAATCCTGATGTACGAGGTCCTCCGCCAGCGGATGGCGCGCGCGAAAATTCAAGAAAAATAGCGAATATTGGCATGAGTATTGCTATGGCGGACGCGGGTGGCGGTAAAACCTTTTATTTCAATCCCTCCCCTTTTGTGAGGCAAAAATTACCCTTTACTTTGCGCCATAAGTGTATCAATATAGGGGGTTGCGGCTGGCGTAGCTCAGCAGGTAGAGCAGCTGATTTGTAATCAGCGGGTCGGGGGTTCGAATCCTCTCGCCAGCTCCACGAGGATCGGAGTCGAGCAATGAGCACGGAAGACGGAGGTTTGCCCGTTCATATTCCGGCTCAGTGCGCAGGCCGAATGCGGGGAGATACCCAAGCGGCCAACGGGGGCAGACTGTAAATCTGCTGGCGCACGCCTTCGGGGGTTCGAATCCTCCTCTCCCCACCAACAATGTTAAGGCGGCCAAAAATTCCCGGGACGCGAGCACGCTAACGGGAGGGTCGTTTGGAGGGTGGCAAGCGCTGGTTCGTCCCTGTTATACGCCTTGGGATGCGGGAATAGCTCAGTGGTAGAGCGCGAGCCTTCCAAGCTCGGGGTCGCGGGTTCGAATCCCGTTTCCCGCTCCAACCCGTTTCCATCCCGGAAAATGGATTCACCGACGCCCGGGACGCACGGGCCGTGTCGAGGCACCCCTAAGAGGGGGCGTTGGTGGTGTGTGATTGCGAGCCTCGCGTGCCTCCGTGTGGTGAGTCCGCCGGTCGCTCAGGCAGTTCCGCTGGGCACACGGGATGTTGCCACGCATAATCAGAGAGGGGTAGAACTCAGCAACGAGGGGCGGCATCGCGAGGCAATTGCCGAGTTTGAAAAAGCCTTACATCTCGCCCCAACCCATCCGGTGGTCCGTCGGAATCTGGCTCATGCCTACGGGAATCTTGCCACCCAGCTGCTTCGGAAGCAGGCCTTCCAGAAAGCGGCGGATCAGTACCAGGCGGCGATTGAGTTGTCACCTGAGGAGTTGCGATTTTATATGGGGCTCGGAGTTGCTTTTCTCGGCCTTCGGGAGGCGGACCAGGCCGTAGAGGCTTTCAGCCATGCCCGCGATCTGAACCCGCAGAACGTCGAACCCTATCGGTATCTCGGGGAGGCCTATTACCGGCAGGGGGATCTTGGCGAGGCGGTGAGGACCTGGGAAGAGGGGCTGAGAATCCGGCCTGGGGATCAGGAGCTCAAACGGCGAATCGCTCAAGTCGAAGGGGAACAGGAGGTTCACGAAAGGTACGAGCGACAGACCGGGGCCCATTTTGCCCTGCGCTATGTGGGTGAGGTTCCCGAAGAGCTGGGTCGGGAAATCCTCGAGCTCCTCGAACGAGCGTACGACGAGGTGGGGTACGACCTGAACCACTATCCCCGGAACGAGGTTGAGGTCGTTATCTATTCCGATGCGGACTTTCAACGGGTTACCCATTTGCCGGTATGGGTCGCAGCGGCCTATGAAGAACGCGGGAGTCGGATCCGCATTCCCATCCGAGGAATCAGGCAGGCCACAGATCTCCGAGCACTCTTGTACCATGAATACACCCACGTGGTGATTCGCGACGTCACGGGTGGGAAGGTCCCCACCTGGTTAAATGAGGGATTGGCCCTGATTGAGCAGCGGACTCCTCTGGATGGCGCGGTTGAGACGGTCCGGCAACTTGCCGACGAGCGGAAACTCCCCTCGTTGGGCTCCTTGAATGGATCGTTTGTGGGGCTCACGGGGGCGGAGGCGCGGATGGCTTACGCGGTGAGTTACACCGCCACCAAGTTCCTCATCGAGCGGTGGAGTCGGTGGGATACACAGCGGCTCCTTCGGCAGCTTGGCGAGGGGGTTCC
Organism: Methylomirabilales bacterium (SeqCode); assembly: GCA_041599135.1. Classification (GTDB taxonomy): domain Bacteria; phylum Methylomirabilota; class Methylomirabilia; order Methylomirabilales; family CSP1-5; genus CSP1-5. The sequence continues at coordinate 5,887 of JBFHXD010000134.1, forward strand.
CTTCGAAGACGCGCTAAAAGATGCCACGCGCCTGACGTTGCCGGAGTTTGAGCAAGAGTGGCGTGACTGGCTCGTCAGGGGATACTGATTGCGTGAAGGGCGTAAACGTTCACGGGGAGAGCGGAGTCCGAGAGAGTAAAGCCGTAGCTCCGTTAGGAGGGAAATAGATCGTCCCGGATCGTTCCGGGGCCCACGTAGCTCAGTAGGTCAGAGCGCGTCCTTGGTAAGGACGAGGTCACCAGTTCGATTCTGGTCGTGGGCTCCACATCCTTAATAAATAATAATTAGGTGGAGATCTCGTAAGGAAAGGGGGGTTCACCCATGGCGAAACAAAAATTCGCGCGGACCAAAGAGCATGTCAACGTTGGGACCATTGGGCACATCGACCACGGGAAGACGACTCTCACCGCGGCCATCACCAAGTGTCTGCATGCGCAGAATCCCCAGGTGCAGTTCGTTCCCTTCGATATGATCGACAAAGCCCCGGAGGAGAAGGAGCGGGGGATCACCATCGCCATCGCCCACGTGGAGTACGAAACGGCGAAGCGACACTACGCCCATGTCGACTGTCCGGGGCACGTGGACTATATCAAGAACATGATCACGGGGGCGGCGCAGATGGACGGGGCGATCCTCGTCGTGGCGGCGAATGACGGGCCGATGCCCCAGACCCGCGAGCATATCCTGTTGGCGCGGCAGGTGAACGTTCCGCACCTGGTGGTCTTCCTGAACAAGGTGGATATGGTAGACGACCCGGAACTCCTC
>JBFHXD010000135.1:0-6554 GCA_041599135.1 Methylomirabilales bacterium (SeqCode)
ACCCTCCCCTTGACCGAGGGACTGGCAGGAGTAGTCGACAAGGCCCTCCACCTCAAACGCCGTGGTCGTCGTCGGCGGAGAAATTGATTGGGGTATGGGCGTCGGACCACTTCGGGGGGGTGGAACTAGATCCGCCTTATTCTTTTGACGGCTCCGGATTGGGAGCCTGTAGCGTTGAAGTGAGATTCGCCAGGATATTCTCTACCGTCTTGAGGTGACGGCCGATCCCCTCCAGCTCCTGCAGGATTTCCCCGTTTAATCCAGTCTTGACCCTCCCTTGGAGGGCGGCGAGCTCCTTAACCGCCAGCGCCTGTTGCTCTTTCATCGCCGTCAGGGTCGAGGTGATCGTCCGAAAGGCCTTCTCGAAGAGCCCCGCAAAATCCTGAAGGTCATCGCCTCGCCGAATTCGTACGGTGGTCGGAAGATTTCCATCTGCTACTCCCCGCAAGACTTGCTCGATCCGGTAGAGGGGGCCGGCGAACTTGTTGGTAACGAAATAGCTCAGGAGGCCTGAGACGAGCATGCTGATGAAGATTGCAAGCCAGATGCGGATGCCTCCCATGGCGAAGATCTGCCCCAGGGTTGCCGCCTTCTCGGCTTCGGAGGCCGATCCCCAGACGCCCAGGAGAAGCGGAAAGAAGACCAGGAAGATCATGAGGAACGCACAGACGACCAATGGGACGAGAGAGAGGAAGAAATACTTCCGCTGGATCGCGTGTACGTAGAACTTTCTCCGCCAGAAGTGTCGGCGTCCAAGCTGTGCCATTTTTATCTCTTGTTCTGCCCCCGCTGCTTCGTGCTTCATTGCGCTATGAGAGAGACGAGCTGCACGCTCCTCCCGGTCGGCGCGTTAACGCTCACCGTTACCTGCTTGATTCCAGCGAGTCCCCCGAGCGAGGCCGGATTGTCTTCGATATTCGTCGTCCGCGTGTACACGGCACCGTCAACGTTCAAGGTCTCCGGGGGCAGCAGATCATGCGCCGGCCCCGGGGGTGCACCCGGGCTCGGATCGGCCAGGCCGGGGTCGCTAAAGGGCAGATTCTTGAGCTGCTCAAGCCGCTGCTGGGCCAAGGTGACCGCCACCGTCTGCTTGCCGCTCCGGTCGACGTTCTGATAGGACGTGGGGGCCATATTGGCGATGGCCAGGAGAGCCACGACCGTGATGGTGGCCGCGATCAGGACGTCAAGGGCCGAAAATCCGCGGTCATTCCTCATGGGCATGGGCATATTCTCAAGCTCCCCGCGCTCCGGACCCGGATGGTTCGCGTGGCACCTGTGGTGTCCGCGACAGTGACAGTCACCGGGAAAGCGACGCCTGTGCAGGTATTCACCGATGCCCCCCGCGAGTTAAACATCACACCGCCGAGGGGAGTGCCGTTTGTGTCCTGGATCGAGGTGATCAAGACCCCCGTATAATCCCGCGTGAGGTCTGTCCACTCGGTGATCACGTCCGGGTTCGCCGTGGTGTCGGTCGGAGCCGGATAGCCGCAGGCGCCGGTCGCATCTCTTTCAATCCGATACTCGCTGCTCGACCGACCTGGAGGTGGGAGATTGGGATCGCCACCCCAGTGGAACCCAAAGACCGAACCCCGACTCACCGCGAGGGACTGCACTCTCCGGATTTCGGTGACGGTCTGCCGGGTCCCCGCATTAAGCCGGTACGTCTGAATTGACCCTAAAAATAGAGGCATGCCCACCGCGGCCAGGACGGCGATGGCGCTTAGCACGATTAAGAGCTCGAATGCCGTGAAGCCCTCTTCCTGTTTCAGCGGCCCGATTGGCCCTTTCTCCGCACTTGTCCCGACATCCTCCGGCAACCACATGATGGTCTCTCACTACGCATTGCCAGGTGACCCGTACGGAGATCGGACACCCCGGCTGATCCGGGGGGAAGTTTGCAACCGTGATGCCAAATACACGGGGAAGCACTCTTAGGGTTTGCTTGCGGAAGAGATGTCGGTCGAGGTGTAACCCGGAGGGGATAGGGGCCTTACAGCTCGTGCCAGGAGAGGATCGAGTATGTATTGGTTCCCGCGCCTCCCAAAGCATTGGCTAACGCTTGGCCACTATAGAGGATCCGCCCACTTCCGTTCCCGATGGCGTTTCCAGAGGAGGGTCCCGTGGTCAGGCTGACGACAGCGCCGATGATGTCGGTATGGATGTGGACGATGTCATCGGCGATGAGGAGCCCTTTGAACGTTCCGCTGTTCAGATTCTTGATCACTGCGTCGGTGTTGTTGTTGTGGATGACCAGGATGCCGCTACTGTTGCCAAAATCAACGGGTTTCCACTCCTGGCCCGAAGGGAGCTCCACATAAGTCACGCCGGAAAGTGGGTAGGTAAGACCGGCAGGGTCTGTGACGTATTGGCTGCCATTCGTTCCGGACTGCGCCATGCTCTTGAGCTTCCCTTCGGGGTACCCGCTGGCGGCCCCGCCCATGACCTCATCCGGGGTGGCCTCCATTGTCCCGCTGTAGTTTTCTTCGATTACCGAGGGATCCCCGGGCTTCGCCGGCGCGTGATCGTTGCTGCCCGGATCGGTTCCCCCCACCTTGGAATTCCCTTTCTGAGTGTAGTTATCAGCCGCAAAGATCCCGTACGTTCCCGGGTTGCCACTCAGGTTCCCGTTGATATCATGATCCCGGCCGTCGAGGGTGATATTCCCGTTGGTTTCGGTTGGCCCGTTGGTCGTCACTGCTCCCCGCACACCCGGCGGAAGAACAGCCGGCGGCGTTCCCACGACTGACTCGACCACCTGTGTTGAGTTCTGAAAAGTCCCTGTGGAGGTCAGGACGACGATGCCGTCGCTGTCGACGGTGGCCGAGCCGCTGGGATCAGCCGGGATGGTACTCATGGGAAATCCGGTAGCCAGGATATTGTTCGTAACTTGGATGGTATAGCTCCCGCCCGCCAAGTTCACGGTGTTCCCCCCGGCAAAGACCGGTGTTGTCCCGTCCAGGACGCTGGAAAGGTTTTTGCCCTGCAGCGAGCGTCGGGCGTGCTCTATCCCAGCATCGGAAAGGTAGAAGGCCCGCTGCCCATCGGCTCTGCTCGCCGCCATGATGGTCTCCGTGCTGGAAACGCTGAGGAACATGACACCCATGAGATACAGCAAGGCCGTCACCAAGAGGGCAATGACCGAGGCCACCCCTCGTTCGCCACGTATCAGGATGAATCTCCTTCGCCTTTCCGCCGTCATCTTAAGAACCCCTGCAATCCATTGCGCGGCATACCGCCTGGAAACCGGTCACCCCAGCTGATCCGGGGATAAATTTGCAACGGTGATGCCAGCTTGGAGGGTAGGCCGCTTTTGCGGGGTTTGGAACTGTGCCCAGAGGACCGAGTACTACTCCTCACCCCAATTTACGTCGATCCAGTCCTTGATGACCGCGAGCTTTTCGTTGGTCGTTTGGCCCCATGACCGCGGCCACGGGTTCACGTGATTCTTCCGCTGTTGGATAAAGGTGTAGAGGCGGCTCTCTTCGGAGCGGCCGGGCTCAACGTATCGCATGATCTGCCGATACGTTTGCAAGCGGATGCCGGCGGCCACCTGATTTGGCCCGTGGCACTTGTGGCAGTACGAAGCAATAAGGGGTTGAATATCCTCTCGATACGTCCGGGACTGTCGCGGGGTCGGGGACCCGGTGCTGCCGGGAGAGACCTCTACGCGCCTCTGCCCCTCATCAACAACGGGGGATGTCGCCGTGGGCGATAGCGTTCCTTTTCCACGGGGCAAGGCTAAGAACAACAGAACCATCACGACCATCGCACTTGCCGAAAGCCATAAGTTGTTTCTCCAGAAGTTCGGGGCCGATTCTTGGTCCCTCCGCGCCCGCTTCGGGGTGGAGGGTTCTAACCAGGGGATGTCCGGAGCTTCCACCTGGGAGGCACGGCTGTACTGTTGCACTTCTTCAACAGGGATTATCTGCACGTTGAAGGCGAACTCGACGGCAACTTGCTTGACCAGCTCGGGATCCAGGTTTTGGTTGAGGGTGGCCATGATCCCCATCTTCATCATGGCCTTAATGATCTCACTGGGGCTGATACCGACTTTCTCGCTGAGCTCCTTCACCGTGAGCGCCTCGGGAATCTTCACCACCTTGGGGATGGGCAGAGTATCCGCCCGCCCGCGCGCGGTCCCACCCGATTCTTCGTCGGGGATCGGCTCGGAGGGCGCAAGCTGGATCGGGTCGCCAAAGTCACCAACAAGGGCTCCCACTTCCTCAGGGGAGATCACCTCCACGTCGAAGTCGAACTCGACGGCGAGGAGCTTGACCACCTCGGGATCCAGGGCCTGGTTGGCGGTGGCCGTGATCCCCATCTCCATCAAGGTCTTAATGATCTGGCTGGGGCTGATGGCGACTTCCTCGCTGAGCTCCTTCACCGTGAGCGTCTCGGAAATCGTGACCATCTTGGGAGTCGAAGGGCTTATCGGTTCCACCGCGCCATACCCTCTCGAATTACAAGTTCCTCAACCGCACGTCCGTCGTGAGGGAAAAGTTCGCCGGCCTGCCGCCCGCGGTCTCCAGGGTCGTGAGATCGATGGTGATCCGCCGGATGTCCGTGAGAATAGTCGTGACCGTGTCACTGCCGTCATAGTAGGTGAACGTGAGCGTACTCACCCCATCCGCTAACACACTCGGCGTCAAGGCCGGAAAGGCCGCTCCGTTCCAGGTGGAGAACTCCCGTGCGAGCTGCCCATTCCCATTGAGTGAGTAGCGCACCTGATCGGTGTTGCCATCCCCATCCACGTCGCCGATGAAGGTGATGTCATTCGCATTCGCGACCTGAATGGCCGTGGCCGGCACGACGGTGATGACATCCGAGGGATCGTACCCCGCCGTTCGGATCTCCCGGCTCATCCGCTCCGCCCCCGCCCAAGCGTTCTGTTGAACCTCAATCTTGTTCAGTTCCTGGGTGTAGGTGGTGTGGGTCGCGATGTACGTGGTGTAGATGGCCATCATGACAATCACGAAGATGGCGCTGAAGATGATGGTCTCCAGGAGTGTAAAGCCGTGGTCGTGCATACTCTTCATGTTCATGGGATGAGATGGCTTGGAGCGACTGAGGGCAGGGTGACAGTAAACGTGCTCCCCTGGCCCTCACCTCCGGATTCGGCTCGGATGGTCCCGCCGTGGAGCTCGACGAGATGCTTTGAGAGGGCCAGCCCGAGTCCCGTTCCCTGATGGTGTGCGGCCGCGAGCAGAACCTCTTTCGATGGGTTGGGATCGAGATGGCTGAAGGGATCAAAGAGTCTTGGAAGGTCCTCAGCCCTGATCCCGATCCCCGTGTCACTTATGCTGAGCTCGATGGCCTCCCCATGAGATCGGGCTTCGACGGTGATGCGGCCCCCCTCGGGGGTGAGCATGACCGCGTTCGAGAGGAGGTTGTAAAGGATCTGCCTGACTCGGAAGGGGTCGGCCACCAGGGCTGACCGGCATTCCTTGACATCGACCGCAAGCTCGAGGCCCTTCGCCTCGGTGTGAGGACGGATGTCGCCAAGGACGTCCAGCAGCACCGTGGCGACCTGGATCACCTCGCGGTGGAGCTCAAGCTTTCCTGCATCCACTCTGGTGATGTCCAGCATGTTGTTGATGAGGGCGAGAAGGTGTTGGGCACCGTCTAGGATGTTGGCGACGTACGTGACCTGCTTCTCGGTCAGGTGCCCGGTGGGTTGTTGCTGGAGGAGCTGCGAGAAAGCGACGACGCTGCCGAGGGACTTCTTGAGCTCATGACACAGGGTATGGAAATACTCGGACCTGGCGCGGTTGGCCCGCTCTAGCTCTTGCGTCTTGCGGCGAAACCCTTTTGTCCGGTCGCGCACGATTCGTTCCAGGTTCGCCGAGCGCGCCTGCAGCTCGTGGTGGAGTATGGCGTGATCCACGACGATGGCGGCCTGGTTGGCAAAGGACGAGAGGAGCTCCACTTCGTCCTGTGTGAAGGGCTCAGGAGACAGGCGGAGGACCGTGAGCACCCCGAGGTACCGTTTCCCCACGTGCAGAGGGAACCCGGCGCACGTATGGGTCCCGTCCAATTGAGCCCGAGGCATGTTCTCGCCCTGCGGGTCATTCGGGTCATTGGCGAACTGGTTAATGACCATGGGTTGCTTCTGTCGAGCGATCCAAGTCACCAACCCTTCGATCATGCGAACGTCCTGATACCAGAGCTCAGAGTCGAGCCCCCAACCCATCCGGAGTACGGGCTCGTCCCCCTCCAGCGTCCAGAGGGAGGCGACAGATGAATCTAGGAGTTTCGAACCCGCTCTGACGATCAACTCGAAGACCTTTTGGAGGTCTAACGTGGCCGTGAGGGCCTGGCTGACCGCGGCGAGGGCCGCCAGCTTCTTGGCCCGGGTTTGTGTCTCTTGAAAGAGGCGCGCATTTTCAATGGCCGTGGCGGCATGGGCGGCGATGGCCGAGAGGAGGTTCAAGTCCTCTTCGGTAAAGGTGCGGTCCGTCGGGCGATTCAGCACCTGGATAACGCCGATGACCTTTCCCCGGGTCTTGAGTGGCACGCAGAGGACGGACTTGGTCTCAAACCCGGTCTCCTCGTCC
>JBFHXD010000136.1:0-6398 GCA_041599135.1 Methylomirabilales bacterium (SeqCode)
TCGACGCTGCTCATCCACAAAGCGGCGCGGAGGCTCCCACACCATGATCTCGCTCTGCCAATGGATGGGTACACCGTGCAGTCTTATGCGGTAGTCGATCAATGTCCCCGGTTTCATTTGAATAGGTCCGGGGGTCAGGATATTGAAGTGCAGCCATGGTGGCGTGAGGACCTCCAGGTTGCTCGCATCCGCGAAGAATCCGAACACCTCCTCCAGCGGTCGCGGCAACCACTGCTCACTCTCGAAGATGTACGTTTTCACAGCCACCCCATTCCTTACCCAACGTCACACAGCACCCACTGGATGCTCGTGCTGGGACGGGCTTGGCCACTGCCCTGGTCTCGCGGAAGTCCCTATAAGCAAAGGAAATGCCCGGCGGCACGCATAAGCCTGAACTATGGCATACGCGATGTCAAGGCCCCCGGCGCTCGTGGTGTTTCTGGGCAAACATGGTCTGCATCTTGCACCCTAAACAACCAGGAGCAGATCATGAATGAGATCAAGATACAGTGCAGGGAATGCGGCCAATGCGGCCTAATCTATTTCGCGATTGAGCAACTGCATTTTGAATGTCCGGTCTGCTGTTTCCCGCTCGGGGAGCTTCTGCCAGAAGAGGTGTTCAGCGATCTCTGGACACGCAGACCAGAAGGCTAAGGAAATCTCAACACCCCTGAAACACAAAAACCCGCGCAGCGAAAAGCTCGCGGGTGCCCTTCCACCCGATCACACTCATTCCTTTTAGCACCCTCACTCAGGGCATTCGCCTCAAAGTGCTCTGTATAAGAAACGCGCTCCCCGATCATGGGGCGTCGAATGGCTTGCCATGAGCGAGAAGCGCGCAACGCTTCGAGTCGAATGGCTCCCCGGGCAGGACTCGAATCCGCCTCTGGCGGATTAACAGCCGCATTATCCTCTCACGATCTCCTTTTAGGATCGAGCTCAGCCGGTTCGGTATAGTTGGCCGTCATGCCCGATTGCACGCCGTCAAACAACTTATGAAACACAAAAGCCCGCGCAGCGAAAGGGCTAGCGGGCTATTTCTATGAAAAAGCGTGGCTCCCCGGGCAGGACTCGAACCTGCAACCTAGCGGTTAACAGCCGCTCGCTCCACCATTGAGCTACCGGGGAATGGCAGTGATCTCGCCTGCCCGGGGAAGCCGCCGTCCCGGCGAGCAGGGAGGTTCGATACTATTTTACACCAAGGATCTTCCGTAGCCAGAGGCGGCCCTGGCCGCTCTTCAAGAATTTCTCGCGCGCCATAGCTTCGGGTCTCGATCCGAATGCTTCTTCGTGGACGAGCAGCCAGGGGCCACGACGGCGTTTTGTGTGCAGGCTCCGCTTGTTCTTCGGGTCATTGTGCTGGCGAAGCCGACTTTCTAGATCGCTTGTCTGCCCGATGTAGAACGCGCCAGTGGTTTGGCTGCGGATCACGTATACGCGAAATCCCTTTGCCACCGTGTCCTCGGCAGGACTCGAATCCGCCTCCGGCGGGTTAATCCGCCAGAGGCGGACTCGCTCCACCATTGAGCTACCGGGGAATGGCAATCCTATGCTATCGCAAACGTGTATGACCGTCAACGACGGGGAAACCGGCGGGGCGCAAAGGGAGACCTATGTTTTCTTCTGCAGTTCCTGGAGAACGAGCTTTGCGATGGCCTTGAGCGTCTCAAAGACGCCGACTCCTTCGGGAGCGACCGCCTCAAACCAGGCAAGATTTCGCGGATTGAGGGCCTTTTGCAGCTCGTCGACGGGGACGATGTTAGGAAGATCCCGCTTATTGTACTGCATCACCAGGGGGATCTTCAGCGGGTCGAGTCCCTGTTCTTTGAGGTGAATTTCCATATCCGAAAGACTTTCGATGCTCGCATCCATGCGGTCGAACTGGGAGTCGGCAACAAAGACGACCCCATCGGCTCCTTTGAGAATCAGCTTGCGGCTGGCCTCATAGAAGATCTGACCGGGAACCGTGTAAAGGTGGAATCGGGTCTTGAATCCCCGCACCGTGCCCAGTTCCAACGGGAGGAAATCAAAAAACAGCGTTCGCTCCGTCTCCGTGGCCAAAGAAATTAGCTTCCCCTTCGTGGCTGGGTCGACCTTCTTATAGATAAATTGGAGGTTCGTGGTCTTACCGCAGAGACCAGGGCCGTAGTAGACCAGCTTGCAGTTGATCTCTCGGGCTGCGTAATTTATGAAGGACATGCCTTATCTCCCATCAAAAAGCCGCTCGAAGTCCTGATCGGTAATCTCGCCAAACAAGCGGCCCTCCCCCGAAACACTCTGCGGCCGGTGCATGAGCTCGTCGAAGATTTCGTCAATGTCCCGAGAGACTTTCTTAACCTGCAGCCGCACCAACCCTACGGGGGACCCCTGATCCAATAGGATCATGAGAATGACGCGACCCCCGATCACCGAGAAGTGAAGATGGTTCCGCTGCCCCTCGTGGAAGACAAAAATAAACTCCTCGTCCCCGAGGAGCTGAGCCAGCGCGCCTGCGGCTGCGATATGGCCCGCGGCGAGGCTTCCCAACGAGGTCGTATCGAGTTCATCGGTTTGCCCCGCGCTCGCAATGAGCTGCCCACTCTTGTCGATCAAGAGGACCGCCCGGCTCCGCGCCTTCCGGTTCAACGTATTCAGGCAGGCGACGATCCGGCCCAAGTCCTCCTCGTAAATGATCAGATTGGCTATGGGGTGCACGCATCCTCCCTCTCACTGCTCCAAGCCAACCTGCCTTCAACTTTCATGCCAGTCCCGTTATCCCACCTCCCGGCGGCCCTCCAAGGCCCGCCCCAGCGTGAGTTCATCGGCGTATTCGAGATCTCCCCCCACCGGGAGGCCATGTGCGATTCGGGTGACCCGCACACCCAAGGGGGCAATCAGACGAGCCAGGTAAAGGGCCGTCGCTTCCCCCTCCACATTCGGATTGGTGGCCAAAATGACCTCTTTCACCCCTTCTGGCCTGAGACGCTCCAGCATCCCCTTCGCGGTGATCTGGTCCGGACCCCGTCCCTCGATAGGCGAAAGGGAGCCCTGAAGGACATGATATCGCCCCTTAAAGGTGCCCGTGCGCTCGATGGCCAACAGATCGTTCGCCTCCTCAACGACGCACAACATGTTGCTATCTCGGGTCGGATCCTGGCAAATTGCGCATTGTGCCTCCTCTGCAATGTTATAGCATCGCTCGCACACACGGATCTTTTCCTTAACCTCCACGATCGCTTCCGCGAGCTTCATTGCCTCTTCCCGGGGGGCCTTGAGGAGATGGAAGGCGAGGCGTTGGGCGGTCTTCGCGCCCACGCCTGGAAGGCGCATCAGGACATCCACGAGTCGATTGAGCGGGGAAACATACCGGATGGGCATGATCCCCTACATGAGTCCGGGGATATTTAACCCGCCGGTCATCCGTCCCATCTCGCTGCTGAGCAGCTCTCGGGCCCGACGCAAGGCCTCGTTCGTGGCCGCGACGATCAGATCCTGGAGCATTTCCAGGTCGCCACTCTGGGCCACCTCGGGATCGATCTTTACCGCAACAATCTCTCCGCGGCCGTCGGCCGTCACCGTCACCATCCCTCCTCCGGCAGTGCCTTCTACCCGCTTTTCAGCGGCCTCTTCTTGAATCCGCTCGAGTTCCGCCTTCATGCGCTGCGCTTGCTTCATCAGATCGCCAAACCCCTTCATGGTTCACCTCTCTGGGGTGCTGCGTCTCCGCCCTCTTGGACCTCCACGATCCGGCCACCAAATATCTCCAACGCCTCCCGGACCAACGGATGGTTCCGCGCGGGAGTCCGTGCTGACTGTCGGCTCGGCCTTTCCACCTCCGGAGGGAGAAAATGGTACTTCACCTGAAGACGCTGACCAAAGACCGCCGAAATAGTCGAGGCAACAAGATTTCGCACCTCTGGATCTTCTAGCGTCGACCGAGAGAAGTGATTGCCGTTGGCGAAAGTCAGGGTCAGTGTTTCCTCCTCGAGCGTCACCTCAGCCTCAGCGAGCAGCACTGCCAAAGAGCGCCGTTCCATCGCTATTCGCCGTTGCACCTCCTGCCAGCGGTCCTCAAGTCCCGTCGGCGCTGGTGGTGCCGTTTGTGGTGGGGAGCTCGGACGCTCGGGATGCTCCTCGGCGCTGAAGAGCTCTGCCTGGGGGGTTGCCACATCAGACGCAATCCCCAGGCGGCTCTCCAAGCCTTCCAGACGCTTGACTAAGCTTTCGATGGACTGAAGTTTCCGCGCCTCGGCCATCCGCACCAGGGCCATCTCCAGGACATACCGAGGATGCGATGCGCGGCGCATTGCCCCTTCAGCATCCATCAGGAAATGAAGGGCCAATTCGATGTGGGGAATCTCGAGGGTCGTCCCCCGCTCCGCGAGCTCCCGCACCGCTTCCGGAGAGAGTCCAAGAATGTTCCCTGCGGTCGGCGTCAGCTTCACGACGAGCAGAGAACGAAGGTGCTCCAAGAGATCCAATAGAAACGTGCGAAGGTCTCCACCCTTGGCAGTAAGTTCTTCAACCAGCTCTAATGCTCTCCCTGCCTTCCCCGCGAGACACACTTCCGCCACCGCCTGGACCACCTCTGGCGCCGTGCTCCCCAAGACCGTCGCAACGGACTCGCCGGTTACGCGTTCCCCTGCGTAGGCGATGACCTGGTCCAGAATGCTCTGGGCGTCTCGCAGACTCCCATCGGCCGCCCGAGCGACACTGGTCAAGGCCTCAGGAGTCGCTTCCACTTGCTCAGCATCGGCAATGGCCCTGAGCCGTTCCACCAAGAGTCCCGGGCCAATCCGCCGAAAGTCGTGCCGTTGACAACGAGAGTGGATGGTGGGGGGAACCTTGTGCGGTTCAGTGGTTGCCAGAATGAAGACTACCTTGGATGGAGGCTCTTCCAGCGTCTTGAGCAACGCGTTGAAGGCCGAGAGAGAGAGCATATGCACTTCATCAATAATATAGATCTTGTACCGGCCCCTGACTGGCTGGTAAATCAACCGCTCTTGCAGCTCCCGCATATGCTCGACCCCCGTGTGCGAGGCGGCGTCGATCTCCACGCAGTCCACGGCAGAGCCCATAGCGATCTCCCGGCAATTTAGACACTGGTTGCAAGGCTCGGGCGTCGGCGCTTTTTCACAGTTCAACGCCTTGGCGAGGATCCGTGCAGTCGTCGTCTTCCCGACCCCTCGCGGACCGGCAAAGAGAAGCGCATGAGCCACACGGCCCTGTCGAAGGGCATTCTTCAGGGTTTGGGTTATTGGTTCTTGCCCCACGACCTCGTCAAAGGTCTGAGGACGCCAGCGTCTCGCCAGTACCTGATACGACATGAGAATCCCCGTTCACCACTCGACGACCGACCACCGACGACCGATGACCGGAGATACCGACGCTGGAATGAAAGGTGTCTCTCTACCTTCGGTCGTCGGTCATCGGATTGCGGTCAACAAAAAATCCTTGGTCGTGCACCCACCGTCGATCCCTTCTCCCGGCCCGCTTCCGGGACCAAAGGCTCCGGCCGAGCGCCCCCGCGGCACAGGTGGCGTCCCGCTTACCGCTGCTTCCTTCCGGATCTGACGGGGTTCACGGATCCTCCTTGCGCAGGACCCAACCCTCAACGCCTTAGCGCCGGACCGATCGCCGCGAGACCGCAAACCTCGGGTGGGAGTTCAACCCCGCTATAGCGGATTGCGGGTACAGGGCACCGCTAGCTCCCCGTCTAGCACGACCAAGGACCTTTTTAACAAACGTGGACCGATGACCGACAACCGATGACAGTAAAAAGCAGGAATGGTGAGCCAGGAATCTTCTTTTCTTTATTTCCGGTCGTCGGTCATCGGATTGCGGTTGACGGTTTTTTTGGCGGAGAGGCCGGGATTCGAACCCGGGGTGGGTGTCACCCCACACACGCTCTCCAGGCGTGCACCTTAAACCGCTCGGCCACCTCTCCGCGTGCTAGCTCATAGTCAAGAGCTGATAGTCGAGAGACAAGAACGACAGGTTCGATGTTCTCCGCTCGACTCTCAACTCTTCGCTCTCAACTAACTCTGGACTCTCAACTATTGGCTATCAGCCATCAGTGGCGGAGGGGGTGGGATTCGAACCCACGTGCCCCGCTCATCACGGGACAACCCGATTTCGAGTCGGGCCCGTTACATCCACTTCGGTACCCCTCCTGCTTGCCCCTGCGGGGCCGCGGGAGCGAATCGCTTATCGCCGGGCCAGAAAGAATTCCTGCAGGAGGGCTTGAGCCTCCTCCGCCTGTACCCCGCCGACCACCCGGACCCGGTGAGGGAGACGCACGTCCTCGAGGATGCGGTATAAACTCTCCACGCCACCGCCCCGTGGATCGGCAGCCCCGTACACCACGCATGCCACCCGGGCGTGGATCAATGCGCCGGCGCACATCACACACGGCTCCA
>JBFHXD010000137.1:0-6340 GCA_041599135.1 Methylomirabilales bacterium (SeqCode)
GTATTCGATCGTCCCTCCCCCCTGGCCGATTAGCTGATGGATGTCGGAAAACACCCGCGGGGCATCCTCGGGATGGAGCCGCTTGACCCAGAACTTTGGATCTTCAAGCATCTCCCACGGGGCATATCCCATAATCGATTCCAAATTGTCGCTGACGAACGTACACGTAAAATCGCCCGAGGCCTGATTGGTGTATATGATCGTCGGACTGATCCCGATGACGGTCTGCAGCACCTCCACATGTCTTATGCGTTCCCCCAGGGCCTGCTCCGCCCGCTTGCGCTCGGAGATGTCTGCCCAAGAGCCGACGAGCTCTGCCGGCTGACCCGTCTCATCGTGTACGACCTTAAAGGTATCCTGGAACCAGACATAGTGCCCCGCTCGATGCCGGAAGCGGTATTCGATGGTCCCTCCCCCCTGGCCCACTAGTCGATCAATGTCGGACAACACACGCGAGGCATCCTCTGGATGGAGCCGCTTCATCCAGAACTGGGGGTCTTCGCGCATCTCCCACGGGGCATACCCCATAAATGACTTCAAATTCTCGCTGACGAACGTACACGTAAAATCGCCCGAGGCCTGATTGGTGTATATGATCCCAGGCGTGACCGTCAGCAGGTACTGTAACCGCTCCCGGGCCTCGGCTAGTTCGGCGGTGCGCTCTCCGACCCGCTTTTCCAATTCATCGTGCGCTTTCTGGAGCGCGTCTTCCGCCCGCTTGCGCTCGCGCATGTCTGTGTTGAACCCGACCGTCCCGACCTCCTGACCCTCCTCGTCAAAGAGAATGGATGCCGAGATCAGGACGGGAATGTGGCTGCCGTCCTTCGCCCGCAGGACGGTCTCAAAGGCCGAGACTGCGCCCCCGCGCTTCCGCATCTCGCGCATGACTTCTTTTGCTTGTTCCTCACTCTCGTACAGCTCCGTGACCCGCCGGCCGATCATCTCCTCCCCGCGGTACCCCAACAAGGCCTGGGCGCCCTCGTTGAAGAGCATGACAGTCCCTTCCTTGTTCGTCGAGATGATGGCTTCGGTTGAGCTCGCTAACAAACGGGTAAGGTATTGCCTCGTCTCCTGAAGTTCGATGCGCAGGCCTAACAGCTCGTCCACGAGTTGCTCTTGTGTCTTCTCTTCATCTTTCATGTCCGTTTCCTCAAGTGCGCAACAATCATAGTAGTCTAGCTCATTTCATAAAATAGAACGCCCTCCAGGCCGTGCTCCGCCCGCGGCTTATCGCGGAGGGTGTCCTCGAAGGCCAAGGATGAGGGCTTCAACGCACTCGGCAATCGTGTCAAAGACGGGATCGAAATCCGCGTCATCCAATACGGGATCTCTAATTTCATCAGTGCGGCCAAGCACTTCGGTCAGAAGGAAGATCCGATTTTTCGGTATCCCTCGGTCAGCCAAAGCCTGAAGATGCATATGGGTCATTCCGAAGGCGACGATACCATCATTCAGAGGAGAATCGAAATCGTCAAGATGTCTGGGCCGGAATTGTGTAATGATTTCCCTTGGGACTCCGCGAGCGAGGAGGGCGAAGGTCGTGACCGGGAAGATCTCGGCGTTGCGGTAGTAGGTAGCGGCCGAGGACACTGGTAACGGGCACCCTAAGTGGCGCGCGTACAGTTCGGCAAACGGCGAACGCACCATGTTGCCCGTACACACGAATAAGAGATTCGTTACGTTTTCTAAGTCGTAAGGTAGTTGCATCTGGGGTTGCGGCGCTTCTAAAGGATGGTCCTTATCTTAGCGGATATCCGGCGGGTCGACAATTGGTCTTTTAAACCACGCGCAGCAGCTTGAAGCCAAAACGTACTTTTGGCTCTGCTTCATCCTGGTAACATTCGGTCGCCACCTATTTCGCCAGAGAGCGGATGTATCCTACGAGGTCAACGATTTCGGCATCCGACAGCCGCCGACGCCCGCGTCCGAAAGGTGGCATCAACTCGTCCTTGCCTACCTCTTTCCCGCCTTTTTTGATGATCGCAAAAAGCTGGTCGTCCGTCCATTTTGACATCGCCGCGGCGTCGTTCCAGGGCACGGGGTCCGGCATGACTTGGCCCCTAATCTTGGCCTTCTCCTTTAACTTCAGGAACTCCTCGCCATCCCCCTTGCCATCCTTCCCGTGACATTTTTCGCAACGCTGTATGTGGATCTTTTCGCCTGCTGCGGGATCAGCGGCGCCGGCTGGCATAGCTGGCAACAGGAGTGCCAAGGATAGGATGATGTTCAGCGTCATTACTATGATGATCTTGTACATCTTTATCGTTCCTCCTCTGTGAAGCTCTAATCACCCACGACGCCCCGAAAACGATAGGCAAGCATGATAAAAGAGCTACGACGAAGGTTCGGTGTGTCCGTGGCTGCGGTTGACATCCTGCTTCGTCGTTTCCAGACGTTGCTGCATCATCTGGTGAAAGCTGTCCCTGAGCACCGGCACGCCCGCAAAGAGCGAGGCAAAAGCGCCAGCCTTAATGGTAAGGACGTCGACGTCAGTCACCGCCCGGACCGTCAGCGTTCGTGGAATCCGACGAATCAGGGCAATCTCGCCAAAGTGGTCCCCTGGCCCCATGGTACGAATGACCTTTTCCCCCTTCCCGGGGTCCTCATCGACGGCTTCCACTTGTCCGTTCTCGATGACATAGACCTTGTCCCCCATCTCACCTTTTCGGAAGAGAGTCGCTCCTCGCGCGAAGTGTTCTTTGATAATCTCTCTCTCTGGTGTGGTGATCAGGACCACGAGGCATATGACAATTGAGAGCAGGATAAACGGTTGCGCTGCCAACATAAACACAGTCAATGTCGCCGGACCGACATTGACGAGCAGGACGATCGTCATGATGGTGGCCGAGACGGTCAGGAGTTGGGCGAGGACGAGGGCAGTCCGTTTGTACCAATCGGCCGAAATTCTTGAAAGGATCTTATTCACGCGCCTTCCTTCTCTTGCTGTGGGGTTGATTGCCGGGGATGCGAGAGGGAGTGGCATCTGATGCAGGAAACGTCGTCGAACGTCAAATCCTCTCGGAAGTCGACGTGTAGGTCCAGCTCCTCAAATTTCTTGGCCCCCTCATGGCAGTATAAACAGTTCCAGTTGGAATACGGGAGAGAGAGTTTGATAGGGAGCTCCCAGGTTTTGGTATAGAATCGGTACACGTCTTTCAATCCCGCCATTTTTGCCTCAAAGGTGCCAAAGAGCCCGTAGCTCACGTGACACGAGTAACAGTGCTCGGCGACGATGTAGCGATTCTGAAAATGGGAGGCTGCGAGCGTTTTGCTAGAGGGATCTAGCATGTCGTTTATGTACGGATCCATCACGGGATGGCAGGAACCGCAGAACGCGGCCTGCTTCGCCGCTTCAACCGCCACAAAGTTACCCAGGAACCAGACGCCCAATGGCAGGATAGCAAGACCGATCAGGTGTAACCACTTCGCCTTCGGTTCCAAGAGGCGGTTCCGGTGAAAGATCGCCGTATAGAGAACGATCAAGAGCACGACGATGCATAAGCCAATTCCGATCTGGTTGGCAAATGCGACGGCGGTCAGCGGCTGATGGGGGGGAACCCCGTATGGAACCTGTGCCTGGGGCACGATCGCCTCCCGATGGTGCTGCGTCAGTGCAACTCCCGCTCCGTAATGCCCAAACGCGCCTTGTCCCTCTCGATGCGTTCCTGGCCCATCTGCTCAAAGATCTTCCGCAGCGGGGCGAAGCCAGCGAGCAAAGAGTTGAAAGCCCCTCGGTCGATCGTGAGGGCATCTACGGCTGTGACGGTACGCACCGTGGCCGATCTGGGCGCGTTGCTGAGGAGGGCCAGCTCCCCAAAGCAGTCTCCTGGGCCTTGCTTGGTGAGCAGGATCTCTCCCTTGTCCGGTTCTTGCCGCACGACCTCCACTTCCCCTTTCATGATGATGTACACCTTGTCTCCCCAATCACCTTGCCTGAAAATGGGCTCGCCGGGTTCGAAATGTTCATGGGAGATGCTGGTGGAACGTGCGATCTTGAGCTGGACGATATCCATCGGGAGGATCACTTCCAGCAACCAATCTATCGCCACCCTCAGCTTCCGATCGAGCCCGGGCAGTTTCATAAAGTAAAAGAACCGCCACATGTGCCAGGCAAGGTATCCGGAGACCTTCACCCCCAGGATGTCCGCAACGGCCGAATGATGGCCGAGGGCTGCCACGGTGCCAAGGCTGGAGTAAGTGAACGCGCGCCTTGGCGTCCCACGGATTGCAGCGACGATGTTCGTTGCGATGCACTTCGCCTGGCGGATGGCATGCTGGGCCGTTGGGGGGCAGGGCTGGCCGCTCTTCTGGTCTACAATCCGGGCGCAATCGCCCACCGCCCACACCCCAGGGAATTCCGGCAGCTCCAGGAATTCGTTGGTGACGATCCGCCCTCTTTCCTTACGGCAGGGGAGGGCCGCCAGCAGCGGATGGGGGGCCGAGGGTACGGTGCTGATCAGGGTTTTCGTGGGGATCCGCTCTCCTCCATCGAGGAGAACATGCTCACCGGTCGCGCCAGCGAGACTGGTCTTCAAGCGGATCTCTACCTTCCGGCGCTCGAGGATTCGTTGGGCAAAATTGCCGAGGTCCTCACTTAACTCCGGCAGAATACGGGAGCCAGAGTGGAGAAGCACTACGCGAATTTCGTTGAGATCTATGCGACGGTAGGCCTTGGCAGCCTCGCGCACAAAATCATTGACTTCCGCGATCGCCTCCACGCCAGAAAAACCGCCACCTGCCACAACGAACGTGAGCAGCTTCTCCCGGCGATCCTGCTCCTCCTCAATGTCGGCTTCTTCCAAGATATGGAGAATGTGATTCCGAAGGAACAGGGCATCACCCAGGGTCTTAAAGGGCAGTCCATGCTCTTGGAGGCCTGGCAACCCGGCAAAGTTCATGACCGTCCCGAGGGCCAGGACCAGGTAATCGTACTCAATCTTTCGGGGCTGAGGCCAGAAGCCAGGAGAAGTGCTGATCACCTTCGCGTCGAGATCAATGATCTCTACGTCTCGTGTGAGGAGGTTCACCCCAGGGCAGAGTCGTCGGATTGGGACGATAGTATCCACGATTCCGATGCTCCCAGAGATCACCTCAGGCAGCATCGGCTGAAAGACGAAATAGTTTTCCCGGTTGATCAACGTGATGTCGACATTCGGCTCCCGCTTCAATAGCTTTCCAAGGTGCAAGGCGGTATAGACGCCGCCAAAACCGCCACCCAGGATCACAATCGACGTCCGCCTGCTCGCATTCACGGCCGTACCCCTCTCGACCCTGACCTCACGGCAGCCGAATCATGGGGTATGATTGAAACTCAAAATAGGACAAAAGTCTAGGGACTTTTTTTCCCAAAAATGGTCCCATGATATCCCGCAAGTCCAGGTCCTTGGGTGCTTGACATCCCTGGCGCCAGTTGGGATACTTAGGCCCCCTCAGGGGGTCCATGAATGGAACCGGGATAGGCATACACTGTAGCCCACCTCCGGCACAGGTGACGGCGCACCAAACATTCAGACGCCCTGTCAGGCGGAGCAGGGCCTGAAGGGCGTTTTTATTTTTACCTTGAAGAATGGGGGGGAACGATGGTGAACGCAGATGATCCGAATGGTGGTACGAGGGGACTCATTGCTGGATGGTTAGGATTCCTGCTGATGATCACGCTGTTCTTCATCGGGCCTTTCGCCCTTGCTGCCGAGGTCCAGCATGTCGCGGTGACCGACGAGATGCTGTTGAAGGCCCAAACCGACGCCAAAAACTGGCTGACGTACGGCAAGAATTACAGTAACACCCGCTATGTGACTTCAAAGCAGATCAACGCTCAAAACGCTCACACGCTGGTGCCTCGCTGGGTATATCAGACGGGCGGCCCCATCGGTTCCTTCGAGACCACGCCCCTCGTCGTGGACGGGGTCATGTATCTTACCACCCCGTTCAACCATGCGATCGCGGTGGACACGAAGACTGGAGAACAGCTCTGGCGCTACGAGCACAAGATGGCCGCGACCCCTATTATCTGCTGTGGTCCGAACAACCGCGGCGTGGCAGTGGCCTATGGTCGAGTGTACATGGCCACCCTGGACGCGTACTTGGTAGCTCTGGATCAGAAGACGGGCAAGGTGGCCTGGGAGGCTGAGCTGGCCGACCCCACGGCGGGGTACAGTCTCACCCTTGCCCCCCTCGCCTACAGGGGGATGATCATCGTCGGGTCCTCCGGGGCCGAGTACGGGATCAGGGGCTTCGTAGATGCCTACAGTGCTACAGACGGCAAGCGCATATGGCGCTTCTGGACCATCCCCGAGAGCGGCTGGGAAGGAAAGTGGAGCCCGACCACGCCCGAAGGGGA
>JBFHXD010000138.1:0-6288 GCA_041599135.1 Methylomirabilales bacterium (SeqCode)
AGTGCCGCCGCCTGAATCGCGAGATCGGAACATCTTCTGAAAGGGTTGGTCGCAGGTACCAACACGGCGTCTAATGCGCTGTTCGGCAATTTGGTGGCGGTCGCCGGCACTCAGGCAGGGGTGCCTGAAGTATTTGCGGCGGGTTCTCTTGCTGCTGGAGGGAGCATGGGAAAAGCTATCGCCCCGCAGTCCCTGGCACTGGCTACGGGTGCTGGGGGTATCCCGGGGCAAGAAGGGGATCTGCTCCGCCGTCTGGCTGGCATCACCCTGCTCTTCACGCTCGCATTTGGTGTCTTGGCGATGATCCAGTACTACCTGTTGCCGTGGATGATCCCATAGCCATCGCCGTCCACCGCTCTCTTCTCGGGAACTTTTCTCATCTCCCCAGGGTTTAATCTATAGATGCAAAATGACAAGAATCTGCCGAGTTTAGGCCCTCGATTCTGCTGCGCCTCCGTTACCCTTTGAATTTCACCTGCATCAAACCGTGTGAGGGAACAACGAACGTGGGACGAGGGAGAGTCTCGTGAACACGATTAGCAAGGAAATATGCAATGAGACGCTTACGGAGCAATTTGTTAGCTACGGTCGTCCTATTCGCGGTCTTCGTTGGCAATGCACCTTTGGCATACGGCGATGGGCAGGTGAGCTCCGATTGTCCACATTGTAGCCGAATCCGTCTTCTCCATCCCTCTGTCCGCCACCAGCAACGCTGGCTAGGCAGCCAACGCCGAGGAGACCGTCGCTACAACGCCGTGCAGGATGAATTCTCCGGAGAGTTGCAGAGGCATCGGGTGATCATTCACCCTCGTCCCCCGGGAGTCACCCAACGGGGCCCTGTCGGTTGCTGGCAAGATGCGCCTTTGGTATCGCCAGGGGGGAATAGGGAGGAGTAGCACTGGCGTCAGCGAAATGTTAAAGCAAGAAGGGGAGGCGGGAACCCCGAGGGCTCGGTAGCGGTTATACGGTTCAGAAGAACGGCAACACCTGACGTATTGCACTGAGAAAACATAAAGAAAAGAAAGGAAAGGAGGTGACAAATAATGAAGCGGTTTGCAGCTCTCGCGCTGGCTCTGGTCCTCTTCACCGCTCCGACGATGGCCCTGGCAGGCTGTTCCGACTCGACCGGAGACTGGTCTGGCCCGTCCCTGGAGCAGATTTTTGGACCCAATTTCGTGGAGACCGACCTGCTTGGTGGGTAATCCCGTCGGTTGAACTCCAAAAAGCCAAAGGCCCCCGGACATCCGGGGGCCTTTCCCTTTCTAGCAATCCGTGCAATCAGCGCCCTCTGGTGACGGCGTCTTGCCCCTCACAGGGAAAATGGAGTGGGGTGCCTGGCGTTGGATACGGGTTGCAGGAAGGACTCAGGTCTGGGTCATCTCTTTGGCGACCCCCACCAGCTCGTCTGGGGGAAGGTCTGTGACCAGCGCGTAGAGCAGGTCACCCTGTTTCCAGAGGGCCACGCCGTAGCCCTCCCGGGATGTGACGTAGAGCTCGAGGCCGTCAACCTGCCGGAAACCTGTGCGCGGCACTTCGACCCCTCGCTCGGGCAAGACGAACAGTGAGACGAGTGTCTGTCCCTTGCCATACAGCAGGCAGGCGACTTTCCGTTCCAGGAAGTAGGTCACATCCCCACCCATGAACCGGATTCCTGCCGGCTGGCCGATCGGCGGATCAACCTCGAAGCCCACCTTGGCCGCCAGCCAGTTGCGCACCTCGTGTGGATCAGCCGTGGGCGCGGTCGGTGGGGTGCCCCGCATGACGAAGCTGCGGTGATCATTGACGGCCTCGATCAGAATGGGCGGGATCCGCTCACCACCCCGATTCAGCAGGGTGAGGGAGACGAGACTGATCAAGACCAGCGTGGCGAACGCCAACCCCCACTGCAGGGCGGGCCGCGGCAGCAGCGTCTGCTTCTCCCTGGGCTTAGTCGTCAGGATCTCTGTCACCTTTCGACGAAGTTCGGCAGGCGGCTGTCGCCGGGGGGTCTCGGCAGCCACACGGTTCCGGATCTCGCGCTGGACCGCGAGTTCGCCGGCGCACGCCGGGCAGGCCTCCAGATGAGCCCGAAGCCTGCCCACCTGATCCGCCGTCAGGGTAGCGTCCATGAACTCCTGCAGGTACTCTAGTGTCTCTTGGCATGTTGCTGTGTTGTTCATCTCAGGTTCCATATTCTTTCAACGTTTTCCGAAGCATCTGGCGTCCCCGAAAGAGGCGCGTCTTGACCGTATTCGTTGGACAGTCCATGATCTCGGCGATCTCCTCGACTTTCAGCCCCTCGATGTCAGAGAGGACGATGGCGGTCCGGAACTGATTCGGGAGCCGCTCGAGGGCCTCACGGAGGTCGATTCGGACGAGGCGGTTAAGCGGCCCTGCCTGTACTCCACGAGGCCCCTCCACGTCTGCGAGCGTCGCGGAGCTCTGCTCAGCTTCTGCATCCTCTATCGCCGGCTCCCGGCTGCGGCGCCAGTAATTATCAATAAAGGCATGCCTCAATATCTTAAACAGCCAGGCCCGTAAATTGGTTCCCGGCTTGAACCGCTGTTGGAACCGCAGCGCTCGGAGGTAGGTCTCCTGCACTAGGTCCGCCGCATCCTCCTCATTCTTGGTCAGGCCGAGGGCAAAGTTGTACAGGGAAGTGAGATGCTTCACGGCCTCGTGCTGGAACGTGGCCGCATCCCCTTCGATCGCTGTGCTGCCGAGGAGATACTGCTTGAGAAAACTGAGGGAAAGAGGCATCTGCTCTTCCCTTCTTTCGAGGTGTGGCCGCCGCGCACACGTCTTATTTCGCTAAACGGCTCGCGCACCTGAAATATTCCACGCAAGAGCGTGCCCTCGGTTGCCGAAGCAATGCACCGTTGCTACCGCGGGCGGCAGCATAAGAAGGAGTGCATCAACGGGCGGTCCAGCCGAGATCCATGGAGATGTGTGTTCCCGTTATCCCGCTCGCCTGGTCGGTGCAGAGAAAGACCGCCATTTCAGCCACCTCCCGTGGCTCAAGCAGCCGTTTGACCGCCTGCGGAGCGAGGATCACGTTTTCCATCACCTCCTGCTCCGAGATCCTGTGCGCCTTCGCCTGGTCGGCAATTTGCTGCTCCACTAAGGGCGTTCGCACGTAGCAGGGACAGAGGGCGATTGCATTGATATTGTGTGCCGCCCCCTCGAGGGCGATGACCTTGGTGAGACCGAGCAATCCATGCTTGGCAGAGACGTAGCCGGCCTTGAAGGGGGACGCGACCAGGCCATGGGCCGAGGCGATGTTGATGACCCGGCCGAACCGCTGGCGGAGCATGTGCGGGAAGGCATACTTGGTCAGGAAAAAGGCACTGCTCAGCATGACGCCGATGAGCAGGTCCCACTTCTCCTCGGGAAAGTCCTGGATCGGGGCGACGTGCTGAAAACCTGCATTGTTCACGAGGATGTCAATCCGGCCAAGCCGGTCGACCGTGGCATCGATGCAGCGTTTGGCATCCTTCCATTTTGAGACATCCGTCTTCTGGAATAAAGCTGCGGCCCCTGATAGCGTAAGAACTTTCGCTAATTCTTCACCGGCCTGCTCATCGACATCCGCGATAACCACATGGGCGCCGGCTTCGGCCATCGCGACGGCGATGGCTTTCCCGATTCCGCTCGCCCCACCCGTCACGATCCCCACCTTACCGTCCAAACGCATGATTACACCTCCCTTTTAGATACTGCCTTCCTCGAAACATCCATTAGCAACAAGAGCATAAGAAGGGCCCGGACGGGTGTCAATGACCGTATCCGGAGTCTTTCGGAGCAGTAGGTAGTGCCTACCACGTACACGGAAAGCACGGAAAGAAGCTTGACCCACTAGGCGCGCCAGGCGACAATATTATTAAGATTGGTAGCGGGTTATACTGCAGGAAGAGAAGACCTGGGTCTTATACGGAAGAAGATAATCCATGAGTAGCTCCTATCCTTGATAAAGTGTTGGAAACATGAGAATCTTCACCGCAACTGTGATTCTACTGCTGATGATAGTTCCCATAGCCGCTGCCCAAGGTGAAGTTGCAGAGGATACCTTGTATGTCACTGGAAAAGCTGTTGTGTTCTTTGGCCCCACAGAACAGGAATATGATTCCTTGCCCCCGGAAGAAAAGGCTCAAATCGATGAGGTGCTGTCGGATTTCTATTACTACCGAGAGAATGTCATTCCTTTTTTGAAATCGAACCAGATTCAAGAGTTCTTGACTGCCAAGTCTAAAATCCAGGTCCAACTTTCAGATGATCAACATCTGACTTTTGCCAAAGAGAATTTCGATCATGTTGTAGGCTTGATTATGACGGACGGAAAGGAAGATCCTGAGGTATTCTTAGGCATTGCCACCGATATGGACTTAATCGATATTTTCAAGGACTACTTCGGCCTCAAGTAGCTGTACCACATAGCAAGTGGCTGGGGCCAAAGGGGGAAAAGGGGCGGGCAACTTTTTCCGGTGGTCTCTCAGTAGACAGAGGAGCTAAATATGTCAGGCAAAAAACTTGAGTTCATCTTTCTGTTATCTCTATTGCTTCTCATTTCAACGTGTAAAGAAAACTCTGTTGGACAACAAAAACCTCTAGCACAGAAATCAAGGGAAGAAATGAGTACATCTGGAGGAGAAAAATCGAAAGATAAACTAGAAACGAGCCCATCTGGAGCCGCATCTGAGAGATTCACAAAGCCAAGCACGGAGCAACTCAGGAATACCCTGACTCCATTACAATATTATGTTACCCAGCAGGACGGTACAGAAAGGCCATTTGACAACGAATATTGGGATAATAAGAAAGAAGGAATTTATGTGGATATAGTCTCTGGAGAGCCTCTTTTCGCATCTGTCGATAAGTATGACTCGAGAACAGGATGGCCAAGTTTTACCAAGCCACTTGAACCAGAAAATATTGTAGAAAAAGACGATCGAAGCTTTTTTATGGTAAGGACAGAACTGAGAAGCAAACATGCTGATTCTCATCTCGGACACGTATTCCCTGACGGTCCTCCGCCAACAGGCCTTCGGTATTGTATGAACTCGGCTGCGCTTCGTTTCATTTCAAAGGAGGATTTAGAAAAAGAAGGATATAGAAAATACAGAAAGCTTTTTGAAGGCGAAAGGGAATGAGTTCTGATATGTCTAAAAATGGGGTCTGACTCCAGTTTCTTCCCGCTAGGCGAGCTCGGAATATGATCAAAGAACAGAACTCGGTCGAAGCCGTGCTGGCCTACCATCACCGCACCAAGCATCACTTGCACCACTACGCCGCGTCGCTGGGATATCTGGACTGGGCCACTCAGCCTGATCCCTTTCGCACCTTCGTTGGCGCGGAAAGGGTCGAACTTCCCCTTCTCGCTGACCGGCTCGACGCGGTCTATCCCGACCTCTATGTTCCCGGCGCCGTGCCTCCCATGCCGCTGGAGCGAAACAGCGTGGCTATGCTGTTCGAGCTGGCCCTGGGACTGTCGGCCTGGAAGCAGTACAAGGGTAGTCGCTGGGCCTTGCGTTGCAACCCGTCCAGCGGCAACCTTCACCCCACGGAAGGCTATGCAATCCTTCCGGAGATGCCGGGCCTGAATGCCGGTGTCTATCACTACGTCAGCCGGGACCACTTCCTGGAGCGGCGCTGCGTTCTGGAAGGTCGAGCGGCGCAGCAGCTGGCGGAGTCGCTCCCGCCAGCTTCCTTCCTCGTGGGCCTGTCTTCGATTCATTGGCGCGAGGCCTGGAAGTACGGCGAGCGCGCTTTTCGGTACTGCCAGCACGATGCCGGCCATGCCATCGCCACCGTGCGATATGCGGCCGCGCCGCTGGGATGGTCGGCCAGGCTGATAGCAGATGTTTCAGATACGGACATTGCCGCCGTGCTGGGGCTGGCCCAGCCAGAGAGCTTCTCGGCCAGTGCCGAGGAGGACCGCGAACATCCCGACGCCATCCTTCTCGTCGGCCCTTTCCATCCTCCCGGGAATGGTGAGGAACTTGAGTGGGTTGACATTACGAAGCTGCGGGATGTGCTCGATGCTGGTGCGTGGGTGGGCCGGGCCAATCCACTCAGCCCGGCTCATGTACGCTGGCCAGCAATTGATGCTGCCGCCGAGGCGACCTGGCAGGAGGACAGTGCCACGGGGACATGGAGACGTGGTGACGCGGTTATTGTAGACAAGTTTGCGGCGTGGCCAGATCGCCCGGCTGTCTCTTCGGAAGTGAACGCTGCTCGGCTTATCAAGCAGCGCCGCAGCTGTCTTGCTCTCGACGGCATCACCTCGATCTCGGCCGAGACATTTTATGCCAT
>JBFHXD010000139.1:0-6224 GCA_041599135.1 Methylomirabilales bacterium (SeqCode)
CCGGGCCGGAGAAGAAAGGCCAGCTCACCTATATGACGCCTTCCCTTCCCCAGTGAGCGAGGCAAGGTGGGCGTGGCTACTCGTTAGGCAGCCAGTGCCAGTTGATGGTTGGCAGTTGTGTGTTTCCCACCTGTTTTACGAGGGAGATGGGACCTCGGCATGCATCCCCTACCAACCTTTGTCCCCGTCGAAACCCTTGCGCCCCCCTTCTCGGATCGCAAAGCGATCCGCAGTGATTGGTGATTCGTGACTGGTGATTGGTGAATGGTAAAAACCACTAACCACTAGTCACCAGCCACTAGCCACCTTTCCTTGTCGGTCGTCGGTCAACGGTCATCGGAGTTTTTTGAGCGCCTCCGCGACCTCGCGCTCCTGCGTGCGTCGCTTGAGGTCCTCGCGTTTATCGTACTGTTTCTTCCCCCGGCACAGCGCCAACTCCACTTTGACCCGGCCGTTTTTGAGGTACAGACTCAGCGGAATGAGCGTCAGCCCCTTCTCCTGCACCTTCCCGATCAGCCGGCGAATTTCCGCCCGGTGCAAGAGGAGCTTCCGGCGCCGGAGCGGATCGTGGTTGAACCGGTTGGCTGGTGTGTACGGGCTGATGTGGCAATTGGCGAGAAATACCTCTCCGCCCTCCACGGCCGCATAGCCGTCCCGCAGGTTCGCGCGCCCATCGCGCAACGACTTCACCTCGGTTCCGGTGAGGGCGATGCCAGCCTCAAAAGCCTCCTCGATGTGGTACTCGTGGTAGGCCTTCCGATTCGTCGTAAGCACTTTTCCGTGTGCCATATCTCACCCATTCCGAATTCCGCGAGTGCCTTAATCATAAGCACTTTTGCCGCTCTTTGCAAGTCAACGTCACGGGCGCGCAGGCCCTGCGACCCGCACCCACAGCGCCCAATGTCCGGCAAGGCCATGAATCGACACGTTTTGCGCGATCAGTTCCTGGGCGGCAAGGCGCGCCAGCGCCCGCTCCACCTCACGGGACGACAAGTCAAGGAGTCGGCCTATAATCCGTTCCTGGCTTGCAATCACGACCTTGAGGTATGCCTCGACCACCTGCAGAATCGCCTCATCCCGGGAGAGCTCGTCACCCCTTCGCACCTGTTCGGGCAACCAGTGGTCCAGCAGGTCCCAGCGGTAGCTGAATGTGGGTTCGTAGAGCTCCTCGACCTTGACCACCCAGAGCTTGCGCTGAAGCTCCGCCATGGCCCTCTCGAACTCCGAGGTCTGCGTTGCGCTGCCAAGGCCGGCCCGGCGCCGAAGCTCGCCAGTCTCCAAAGGGTGCATTTCCATCAGGGTGTCCATGAGTTGGCGGGCAGGTCGGCTGAGGCGTCCGTCCCGGTAGTCGAACAGGTAATCACCGCTCCTCCGTCCGTCCCGAATCAACGTCACGAAGGCAGGGAACATCTTGAGAGATACGAGCGTCGGCTTCCCCTTCAGCAGCTTTCCATAATAGACGAGGCGCTTGGCCGGGAGGGTATCTTTGAGCTCCCAGGTCAGGCCAACTGCGTGGTCATTGTGCGTATGTTTTGGCCAGCGGGGATGACGCCGGCCGCAGACCGCCACATACAGACAGGGAAAGACGTGACCAAACGTGCGGAAGGTAAAGCAGAAGCCGACTTTCTCAATGAAGCGAAGTGCAGACTTTTCAGCCCGCACTCTGAGATGGGGAAGGCGGTGAAACGTCCGATCTCTCAAGGCCTCCAAGGCTGCCCGCGTCGGCGGTGGATGCTTCTGCCGCTTCATCGCGTCAGCGGTACCGCAGGGCGTCTCGCAGCTCTCGGACTAACGTCTCTACTGTTCCTCGTGTTCCACCGGCCAATTTCTGTCGCCACGCGCCCTCGGTCTCGAAACGACTGTCTCCGATCCGCGCACTCCAGGGTGAGACCGCCTGGCGGATGGCGGCGGCGTCAAAGGGATCCTTCTTTATTTCCCGGGCGGCTGCCATGACATCCGGGGAGACGCGGATAAAGGCGCGGAGCGCCGTCCCGGTCTTCACGCTGTACTTCCGCCCCACCCACGCCTTGGAAAATGTGCCGGCAATCGCTTTGAAATAATTGAGGAAGAAACGGCGAGCCCCCTCACGAAGCTCCCGGGCCCGCTGCTCTCCGCCGATCTTCCGTACGGTCTCGAAGAGCTCGACCATCTCATCAGCCAACGGGGCCTGAGAGACTTTGCCCCGCCCCACGCCCAGAATGCGGATCTCCCCTCGCAAGGGGGATGACTCTGTCTCGTTCAGTGCCCGGATGATGTCATGGGCCAATGCCTGATTCTGGTCGGCATACAGCCGCCGCCCGGACAGGCTGATCAGGTGGGAGGGATTGAGACGGGTGTGTTTGGCATTGATGGTAACGAAGAGCTCCACCACCTGCCGGTCATCCAAGTTGTCAAAGACCACGGCTGGAACGTCCATCGCCTTCAGTTCTTGGGCTGCGGCGTGCAAGGCTAACAGGCGATGCTGGCCATCCAGGGCTCGGAGGATTCCTGGCTCCTCCGGAATCTGTAACAGCCCGAGGTTCGGGTTGGCCCCCCCGGGCGTGAATTTCAACCGGCGCTCGGCGATGATGATCACCGCGCCGGGAATCGCCGGGAGGTTTCCCGCATCCTGACACTCGCGGAAGTACTGCAGGAGTTCCTCGATCTTGCGCCGAATCACGGGGCGCTGAAAGGCCGCCTCACCCCGCGAGATGCGCTTTTCCAGCAGCTCCCAGTTAATACGAGAGGGACGCCGCGGCAGCGTCTTCTGGGGGACCTCGGCCGCGCCATACCCCAAGACCTCGAACCGAACCAGCCGATCAATGTCCGCCGCCGAAAAGGAGGCCTGATAAAATTCGACGCCGAACTGTCGTATCCGATGCGCTGCAACCGTAATCATTGATACTCGCTTCTCTCCGGCTCAATCACCAGCATGTCTGTCGCCCGGCGTCCAGCGAAGCTTGGGCTCCCGAGCCGCCTTGGTCTCGTTCATGCGCGTCACCTTGGGATTGTGGGGCGCGTGCCGCAAAAGCTCCGGGTTCTCCTGCGCTTCCTGGGCGATCCGCCTCATGGCGGCGATGAACTGGTCCACGTTCTCTTTGCTTTCGGTCTCCGTCGGCTCGATCATTAAGGCTCCCCTGACGATCAGAGGGAAGTAGATCGTCGGCGGGTGAAAGCCATAATCCATGAGGCGCTTGGCGATGTCCAACGTGTGGATGTCCGTCTTGGACTGGAGGGCATCGGAGAAGACACACTCGTGCTTGCAGTACCGGTCGTAGGGAAGGTCATAGACACCCCGGAGTTGGCTCAGGATATAGTTGGCGTTGAGGACCCCGATCTCAGCCGCCCGTCGGAGCCCGGAGGGCCCCATCGTCCGGATGTACGTGTAGGCGCGCACCAACACCCCAAAGCTCGCGGCAAAGGCCCGCACCTTCCCAATGGACTTTGGCCGTTTGAAGTCGAGGGTAAAACGGGGCCCTTTTTTCTCTACTGTCGGGACCGGCATGAAAGGGGCTAGATGCTTCTTCAGGGCGACGGGTCCAGCCCCCGGCCCACCGCCGCCGTGCGGCGTCGAGAAGGTCTTGTGCAGATTGATCTGGATGGCATCGACCCCCCAGTCCCCTGGGCGCGAGATGCCCATGACACTGTTCAGATTGGCCCCGTCGCAATAGACCTGGCCACCCTTCCCATGGACGATCTTGGCGACCTCAACGATGTGATCCTCAAAGAGCCCCAGGGTGTTCGGATTGGTGACCATGATGGCGGCGACATCTTGGTCCATCACCTCAGCCACGGCTTTCGGTTCCACGACGCCCCGGGGACCCTCTTTGACTGCAACCACACCGTACCCACAGATCGTCGAGGTCGCCGGGTTCGTTCCGTGGGCGGAGTCAGGAATGATGATCTTCTTCCGCGGCTTCCCCCGTGATTCGTGGTAAGCCCGGATCATCATGATTCCGGTCAATTCCCCGTGGGCACCCGCCGACGGCTGGAGCGTCACCCGATCCATGCCGCTGACATCGGCGAGATACTGCTCCAGCTCCCACATGAGTTGGAGCGCCCCCTGCGTCAGCTCCTCCGGCTGGTACGGATGGATCTTCGCAAACCCGGGGAGGCGCGCCATATCTTCGTTCAGACGGGGATTGTACTTCATCGTACACGAGCCGAGGGGATAAAAGCCCAGATCAACGCAATAGTTCCACTGTGAGATTCGGGTGAAGTGCCGGATCACATCGACCTCGCTCAGCTCGGGCAAGCCGCGGATGCCCGC
Source organism: Methylomirabilales bacterium (SeqCode) (assembly GCA_041599135.1). Taxonomy (GTDB): domain Bacteria; phylum Methylomirabilota; class Methylomirabilia; order Methylomirabilales; family CSP1-5; genus CSP1-5. The sequence goes on from JBFHXD010000139.1 coordinate 4,250, forward strand.
GCGCAGGAGCCGCTTGGGGATCAACGCCTCGGCCCTCTTTTCGGGCACGTCACTGGCCGGCAGGGAGTATGCGATGCGCCCCGGAGAACCCTGTTCGAAGGCCAACGGCTCGTTGAAGGCCAGCCCGCGTGTGCCGACCGTCTTCTCCGTGCTGCTCATCATGCACCTCCCAGCGCCTTGGCCAGCGCGTCGATTTCGTTGCGGCTGTTCTGCTCCGTGACGCAGACCAGGAGGCAGTCGGCCAGCTCAGGATAGAATCGCTGGAGCTCCAGGCCACCGATGATCTGCCGCTTGAGCAGTTTCTTCAGGACGTCGCCCGGCTTCTTCTTGCAGCGGAGGACAAACTCGTTAAAGGTCGGACCATCGAACCGAGGCCTATACCCCCGGATCTTCCCCAGCCGATCCTTGGCGTACGCCGCCTTGCGAAGGTTCATGAGGGCTACGTCCCGCATGCCCTGGGGACCCATCGTGATCATGTACATCGTCGCCATGATGGCGATCAGCGACTCGCTCGTGCAGATATTCGATGTGGCCTTCTCTCGTCGAATGTGCTGTTCACGGGTCGCCAGCGTCAGCACATATCCCGTGCGCCCCTCGCGGTCCACGGTCTGGCCGACCAACCGTCCCGGCATGTATCGAATGTACTTCTCCCGCGTGGCGAAGAAGCCGAGGGCCGGCCCGCCATAGTTTGTCCCGGTCCCCAGCCCCTGCCCTTCGCCGATCACGATGTCCGCACCGCACTCACCGGGCGACTTGAGAATCCCGAGGGCAACTGGCTCGGCCACCGCCACCACAAACAGCGCTCCCACGGCGTGGGCCGCCTCGGCCAGCGGAGCGAGGTCCTCAATCCCTCCGAAGAAGTTGGGGTATTGCACGGTGAGACAAGCCACCTGCTCGTTCAGCGCCTTCCGAACCTGGGCGATATCGGTCACACCCGCCTCGGTGAATGGGACTTCTCGAAAGGAGACTCCCAGTTGGCGTGCATACGTACGGGACACCGTGCGGTACTCGGGATGCACCGCCCGAGAAATGACTACGCCGTTCCGTCCCGTAACCCGCTGAGCCATCAGCACCGCCTCGGCCGTCGCCGAAGCCCCTTCGTACATGGAGGCGTTACTGACCTCCATGCCGGTCAGCAGACAGACCCAGGTCTGGTATTCGTACAGCGCTTGGAGCGTCCCCTGAGAGACCTCCGGCTGATACGGCGTATACGGCGTCAGGAATTCCCCGCGCAAGACCAGATGATTAATGATGGATGGGCTGAAGTGGTTATAACACCCGGCACCGAGAAATACGCTGTAGCGGTCGGCGTCGGCATTTTTCGCCGCCAGGGCCCGCATGTGCCGTGCAAGCTCGAACTCGGACAAGGCAGGTGGCACCTTCAACGGACGCTTCAGCACGACCGCACGAGGAATGTCAGCGAAAAGCTCCTCAACCGAACGGACGCCTATGGCCTGAAGCATCGCAGCGCAATCACTATCGGTGTTTGGAATATACCGCATCAGTGTCCTCCTCCGGCTTGTTGCAGATACGCTGTATAATCCGCAGCGGAAAGGAGCTTGTCGAGATCTTTCGGCTGGGTGATCTTGATCAGGATCATCCACCCCTCTTTGTAAGGGTCGGCGTTGACCTGCTCGGGTTTCCGCTCGAGCGCACTATTGACTTCCAAGACCTCCCCCCCGACCGGACAGTAGAGATCGGACACTGCTTTCACCGACTCCACCACCCCGAAGGACTCCATCTGGCCCAGCTTCCGTCCTTTCTTCGGCAGCTCGACAAAGACCACATCTCCCAGCTGATCCTGCGCGTAGTGGGTGATCCCGACCCGCCCTTTATTCCCCTCTACCTTGATCCATTCGTGCTCCCGAGTGTACTTGAGTCCCTCCGGTACTTGCATGATATCCTCCGATGAGTTCATGGTTCAGGGTTCACACCCCACCGATCAGAGTTCAGGGTTCATAGTCAATAGTTCAGG
>JBFHXD010000140.1:0-6193 GCA_041599135.1 Methylomirabilales bacterium (SeqCode)
ATCAGACAGCGTCGCTGATGACAGACTGGCTCGTTCCACGATATGGGGCTGCGTTTGGTGACACGATATACCGAGACGCCAGGAAGGAATACGAGCAGCTCATCCCCGAGATTCCCCACCTCAACGGATTCCGTGCGAGGCTGTTCAACGGCTTTTTGCGCATCGCAGCAGCAGAACTCGCCGTGTACAAGGCGATGAAGAGGCACGGCAAGACTCCCTCAGAAGCTTGGGAGGTCTGTCATGAGGCGCTACGTCGGGGCTTGAACAGGGTTCCGCGCTGGCAGCGCTGGCTCATGCGACGCCTCATGTTTTCCCGATTGGCCAAAGCCATTGTGGCGAGGCGTTCCCGTCATCAGCAACGGGGTCGATTCGGTGACTTTGAAGTTGAGTACGTGGCTGGCCAGGGAGACAACTTCCATCTCGGTGTCAACTACGTGGAATGCGCTATCCTGAACTTCATGAGACGGCATGGAGGCGACGAGTTTGCTCCGTATGCCTGCATGTCAGACATCGCCTTGAGCGACGCCTTGGGGTGGGGCTTAACCCGGACGCAGACGCTCGCAGATGGCTGTCAGTATTGTGATTTTCGTTTTAAAGAGGGAACGGCCACGCAGATAAGTTCGCGAAGCCCGGCTGTGCAACAGACGATCGAGAAAATCCGTAGAAAAGAAACCGGCGAGGCGTGCCGGTGAATGGCTGCACGCTGCATCCAAGATATCGTCATCGCCACCCTTGACACACCCCCACGGACGCCCTCCCCTCGCTGCTCATACTCAATCGGCACCCCCCGCCGCTCCCCTTCGGCCTTGAGCGCCGCCATCAAGCGTTTCCCCTGGTCATAGTCCACCACCTGGCAGATGTAGCCGGGGCCCACCACGCACCAGCTTGAGCTCAGGTGGGCGAGGTGCACACGAGAGCGGCACAGCGTTGTCCAAGCCGCCTTCTGACGAGCCTGGCGTTACGGGTAACCGCTCCCCCCACAGGCCGGTTCCGTCGTTTTTAGTACTTCCCTATTTGAGGTACGAGCCCCCTCAGTAGCTCCCCGCCGATCCGCCTTCAGGGAATTGTTAAACATCTCCTAATGTCGTTTCCTTGAGAGCTTTATTGAGAACAGAATTCCCGTAGGCCAGCGTGGTGATACCGGACGTACGCGCCATACAGCGGGCGGCTGGACAAGGTTGAGGATGAGGCCAGAGAAGCGAAGCGCCACATCCGGGCAGACCCGAACCGGATTCCACCCTCGGAGTGGCGGGTCGAGCGGACTGGACACCAGTGGGCCGTGCTAGGAGATAGGTGAAGCCGAGGACTTCTCAGGTGCCTGCCAACGGCGAGCGCATGAAAGCTGTGGTGTAACATGGGTTTGTTGAATGTCGTTAAGTCCTCCCTGGGCAACGCTCGAAAGCTCTGGGAATGGAAGAGGATCAGGGAGTTCGATGAGGTCAAAAGCAAGATTCGGCGTCATGCCGAACGGGCACAAGCAAGGGGAAGAGGGGCGTATTGGCACACTGCTGAGCGGCTTTTGGAGCATGGCGTCATAGAGCCATGGCAGCTCAAAGCAGCAGAAGAAGCCCTCCAGTCGTTCGTGCTTGACGGGCGTTTCGAATACCATGGTGGGAGGTACTACCTTAAAGGCCAGGCCCCGAAGAATCCTGACGGGTGAGGGTATCACAACAGAATATCATTCGCCGCGTATCCGAGGCCTAGGGGTCAAGGCCTAGGGGTCAAGTCTTTGGTTGGTTGAGCTCAAGAGGGTGCTGGGTTCGAGTCCCAGGCGGCTCACCATTCCTCCATCTCCGAAGGACTGAAGCGGCGGTGCTCCTGTGCCCAGGTTCCTTGATTCGGGACCTCGTTCGTCTTCGGCTGGGGGGCCGGCGAGACAGTGGGAAACGGGCGGGAAAGTTGCGGGAAAGGGGGGAAAAGGTGCCCAAAATGTGCCCAAAAGGGCGCCGGAAAAGGTTCCGGGAAAGGTGTGCCCCAGAAGGTGCCGGAGCCCCAAGACTGTAGGCGAAACTAAGAGCAGAACTCGGGCACGTACCTGTCCCATCGTCGCTTTCTGCCAAACCGAGGGCTCAGGGTTTAACAAACGGTTACGCAGGCCACCCATTGACCGGCACCAGCACGGGCGGGCTCATTATCCCAGTTCCTCCTGGGTCCTGAGCCCGCTCTATTTTCAGGCACCTCGGCGTAACCGTCGGTTTCGTCCAAAACTAAAGATTTAGAATGTCGTCTATCGAGTAACGCATGGGTTGTTCCTGAGGAATTGGAGAGGCATATTTGGAGGCAGCATGGGCATGATCCCTTCCCGAGCGATCAGAACCCGTTAGAATCATTGAGCTATCAACGGCTTATCAAAATTAAATTTAATATCTATATATAGTAATTAATATAGCTTGACGAGCCTGGCCAATCGGGCATAGAGTCACGCCACTATGTATTGAGTTCCCCTGACTTTCCTATCCTTCGCGCTTCCACCTCTCTCCCAGCGCGACCGATTCCCAAGTCACCGCTCCTCATACGCCTTAGTCAAACGGCGGACCGAGTTTCCTTGTGTGTGAACACGAGGACGTGACCCTCTTCTATATGGAGGCTGCTGCTGCCATACGGGTGAGTTGCTGGCCGCAGCGAAGGATCTGGTCTATGGGGGTAGCAATTCCACAACTCATTCGTAGTGAGCGCGTCGCTGTCTGGCGATCGTGTCCTTATGCGATGACCGAATGGCGCGATTCCGACACGCTCCTCTTTCAGGAGGGAGAAGCGCGCTCAATCAACGTCAGTTCTGGGGGAATGCTGCTCCTTATGTCTAATACCCCTGACGTCCAGCAGGTGTTCGAAGTCTATACGCCCACAGCCGGGAAAGAGGCCACGGCTCTAGCCCTGGTCACCGTACGCTGGACGCGGCAGATTTCGATGGATTCCAGTCAGGGTCTGTCCTTGGTCGGAGTCGAGTTCCTTCTCAACCCCATTGCGTCGCAGGGCGAGTTAATAGACCTTGTTTGAGGGATGTACCACAGTCTTTCAAACACCTTACATGAGTAACGCGAGTACGCGACGAATTAATCAGGACTATAACCAAGGAGGCATCCGTGTTCGCCACCCTTCCCAAGGCTGTGCTGCTTCAATTGCCCGCTCAGGTGCATCGGAAGCTCTTGATGCAGAAAATCCGGACGTCGCGCTCCATCTCTGGCTACTGTCTGGATGCCGTCCTCCGGCAGATGAAGCAGGATGGTCTACTGTCAAAAAATTTCGCGCTGCGGCTTCGACCGTCGCGCAGCTAGTCCCCATTGGGCAAGCGAGGAGGTTTCTGCCATGACTGCAGCCAAGGTTACCACCGTGAAACGGGTCGTCTGTGACGCCGTCCAGGGCCACATCTGTTACCTGCGCCGGAGCGGCCAGTTCCACTGGCGTGCCGCGCTTTCCCATCGGTACGGCCAGACCGCGCAAGAGTTCGCGTCGAAAATTCAGGGTGTCCTATCGGGGGTGACCCTTCTCGCGGCCAGCGAGCACTGGCACCCCTGGCCCAAGACGTCGTATTTTGAAGTTGTGTTCACGGTGGCCCCACCGCCCTTGCGCTCGCGCCTGGCCCGGCTGAATCGCCAGCTGCAGGAGGGCGCCTGTGCCCGCTGACAAAGGGGGTGCGTCGGCCACGCTGTCCAAGGCTAGGCCTGGCGTGAGATGTATAAAGAGTGGGTCAATAAGGTTTCGGAATCACAGGAAGAGGGCAAAGGTGAGAGGCAGGTTGACCCCCGTGACCCCGCTCATCCTCGGCCGTTGCGAAGCAGAATGCACTTTGGTATAGTAAGTTTCCCTACGGCCTCGGGAAAGGGTGTCACGCATGCCCCCCAAGCGACACTCGCCGATCGACCCACTGGTTTTTCTCGCCAAAGTCGCCGAGGGAAAACGTCTGCTAGCTTGTCGAAAGGATGACGCGGTCTTCTCACAGGGGGACCCTGCTGACGCCGTATTCTATATTCAGAAGGGACGGGTCAAACTCACAGTTGTGTCTACACGTGGGAAAGAAGCCGTTGTCGGGATGCTCCGGGAGAGTGATTTTTTTGGTGAAGGCTGTCTCGCCGGTCAGTCCCTTCGTATGGCGACAGCGACCGCCCTTGTGGACTGCTCCCTGATGCGCATCACCAAGAAGGCGATGCTCCGTGCCCTCCAGAATCACCCTCCTTTCTCAGAATTCTTCCTCGCCTATCTGCTTCGGCACAGTGTTCGCATCGAAGAGGACTTGGTGGACCAACTCCTCAATTCGAGCGAGAAACGGTTGGCGCGCCTCCTCTTGTTGCTGGCCCAATACGGTCAAAAAGGCAAGCCGATCTCTGTTGTGCCAAAGATCAGCCAAGAAGTCCTCGCCGAGATGATCGGCACGACCCGGTCGCGGGTCAGTTTCTTCATGAACAAATTCAGAAAATTGGGGTTCATAGAATACGACGGAGGGCTCCATGTGCATAGCTCGCTGATCAATGTTGTGCTCCACGACTAAGCCGTGCAAGACGACAAGTCCTTGAATTTTCACGCCATCCCGTTCATGCAAGAATTCCCCCTGTGAGCAAAAGTGAGCAGATCGCCTGTTGGATCTCTGCTAGCATGTGTCCTCAGAGATCTGCCTTCCGTCTTGCCCCTCTCGTTCCGGAAAAATCTCTCGATTGAGAAGAGGGGGTAGGGCGGGTCGAGGATTCGTGGCCGGACGACGGTCGAGCTCCCGGCGGAGCTGGTGTGCTGGGATGTCTCGAGAGGAGGGCCCCATGGGGAGACACAAGACCGTGAAAGCCCAGATTGTTGAGGCGGTCCGCAGCGCTCCGGGTTGTCACATCGAGGACCTGGTGATGAGCTGTCCCCAGGTGAGCTGGAAGGAGATCTTTGTGGAAGTCGATCGTTTGAACCGGACGGGGAAGCTCCGTGTGACGTCGGCGGATCATGGAGCGTATGTCCTCGATCTGCCGAAGCGCCGGAGGCGAAGGGAGTCTGCGTCGAACAGCACCAACGAACGAAACGCGGCTGCGGCTGGTCGTTTACCCATCAGGGCTATCCGTTCGGTTGTCTGAGTGACGTTGTGAGCCATGCAGCCGGTCCCATCCTTCGCGGTTGACGACTCCTTCTTCCGCACGATCGATTCCTGGGGCTTCGCTGCTCCGACGCCAGCGTTTCTCCGCAGGGTTCCGTGCCGTCCCCTTTGAATGTCAGGACCAGTGGCGCACCCCCTCCGGCGACCGCTCAACGTGGAACCCCTCGAGGGCTGGCAGGCCGGCTGGGTAGGACGTTTGACGGTTCCGCTATTCGACGTGAATCACTCATGGGGTAGGTCAGCAACCACATGTTCCCCGCGGCAAGCGGCTCGCGCTTCAGCGATTCTGCACGTATGAGCTGATGGAGGAACACGATGCCAGCACGGTGGTGCTTCAGCAGGGTGAAGCGATTTCGATCAACACCAGCTCGGGAGGTGTGCAGCTGCTCATGCCTCATGCTCCACATCTCCAGCAGGTGTTTGAAGTGTATGCTCCCACGCCTTTGGGGCAGGGCACTCCCCTCTCCTTGGTCGAGGTCCGATGGACACGGCGGATTTCTCGCGATTCCGGTGAAAGCATGTGTTTGGTCGGACTCAAAGTGCTCCTGCGCGTGATTGAGTTTACCTCCACGACGGTGCCGACACCCACCGGTGCGGAGGGAAGATGATCTGCTACCGTTGTCACGGCCTCATGGTCTCGATCAGGCTGGAGGATGCGGAAAGTACGACAGCCCCAGATCCCATTGAAGGGTGGCGTTGCCTGCTCTGCGGTGAGGTCATCGACCCCGTGATCCTGGCCCACCGGGAAGGTCGCCACGAACTCTCGAGGGACCGCGCGCGTCGCCGGTATGGCGTCTTGCTTGCCGGAGCGGGCGGACCCAGACGCACCGCGACGGGCCGCTGAGGTCGTTACTGGCCCATCTGCTCGATGACCAGCAGCTCCGAGTCATCCTCTCCGATCTCGTCAAGGCAATAGAGGCAGGGAAACGGGAATCCGGATGGCAGCTCCGGTAGCCCGGCATCCGACGTTTCGACCGCAGGGTGGCCGCAGTACCTGTGAAGGTAGAGTATCACGGTGGCCATCCAGGACAGCGAATTGTGATGTCAAAAGGCCGGACGGCCGAACGTGTCCTGCGCGCACCGGATGCCGGCATAGGGGCCTTTGTCCGCGGGGAAATAGCTGTC
>JBFHXD010000141.1:0-6155 GCA_041599135.1 Methylomirabilales bacterium (SeqCode)
ACTGCCGAGGAATGGAATGCCCAAGACGGCAGCCATCGCGGCCGTGTCGCCGCCCGGAAACATGTCCTCGGATGCACCGCAATGCTGACAGATGAATCGACCCATATTCTCCACGAGTCCCACGGCGGGTGCCCACTGCGCATCTCGGACGGCACTCACCGCCTTCTTCACGATCAGATGCGACACTTCGGATGGCACGGTGACGATGAGACAGCCGTTGAGATCCGGCAGCAACCCGGTGAGATGACTGATCCGATCCGTCCCGGGCGGCAGATCTGCCAGTAACAGATCGGTCTCGCCCCAGGCGGTGTCCGCCAGGAATTCGCGCAGTGCGTTTACCTCCATCATCCCCCGCCACATGAAGCTCTCGTGCTGACCGGGCCCGTGCCATGTGACAGGGGTCTCGTCGCTCGGCAGGAGCAGGTCCATGGAGACCACCTTGATTCCCAATGGTCCTTCGGGGGGGAGGACCCCACTGGGCCCCATCCTCAGCGACTGGCCCCGAATGCCCAACAACTTCCCCATGGAGGGACCGTTCACGTCCGCATCCAGCACACCAATCCTGAGGCCTTCCATCGCCAACGCCGCCGCCAGGTTCGCCGTGAGCGTGCTCTTGCCGACGCCCCCCTTGCCGCTCACCACCGCAACCTTTCGGCGGATCTGGGCCATCCGCGCTCGTAGCCGCGCGTGCTGCGCCTCGACCTGCGCGGTTACATTAGAACCTGCATCTCCTGCCAAGTCCCAGTAGCGCTTCATCAACTCATCTTCCCCTGGCAAGCAGCCATCGTGTCATCACAGATCCCAGGCGGCCCGCGCCACCATGGCCGCAGCGCCCACCGTGAGCAGGAAGAACGCCGCCGCTGGAAAGCTGGTCGAAATCGTTCCTCCCCAGGGCAGTGCTACCCCATTGATCGTCGGAGCGATGGTGATCTTCCCCACCTCCCAGGCCCGGAAGGCCATGAGGAAGACCAGCACGCGTGCGAACCACTTGAACTCGCGCCATAAGAGAATCGGAAAAAGGATGAGGATCACGCCACCCACCGCGAACCAAATCCAGTCCCCGGACCGTAGCGCCCGCGGGGCAACGCCCATGAGAGCGAGGTACAGCCCTCCACCCAAGTAACAGACCCCGTAGATCAGATAGGCGACTGCTGCCTGCTGGAATTTCGCCTCGCGCGAGGTCATAGGCGTGTCTCATTCGCGGCTGAACCACGGGAAGCGGTCCAGCATCCGGCGCCGCACCTCTTGCATCAGCTCTAACGTGACAGTACCACCTCCACGGGCGCGGGCCTGGCCCTCCACTGCCTTGATGACCATGCCGCGGGCGAAACCGGGGACTCGCTTGAGCCGTGCTTGCGCGTCAGGGGTCCAGGTGAGGGTCGGCTCTACAGCAATCCCGAAGGTCTGCTCTGCCGGCAGCTCGATCACTTCACCCCCAGAGGGTTGATATGCGCACGCCGGGTCCTCAGCCAGGTAATCCCCGTATGCTGCATACGCCCGGCAGCGGCACCCCCCGCACACCTTGGAGAACTCGCAGACGCCGCACCGACCACCCAGGCGGCCACCACGCAAGTCGTTAAAGAGGTTGGCTTTCGACCACAGGACGCCGAACGGAACGGATCGCACGTTCCCGGCCACGACCGGCATGTACGGACAAGCGGTGAGGTCTCCGTTCGGCATGATCCGACAGTAATGCCGCCCTGCCGGACAACTTCCCTCCGCATAGTTCCTCAGGAGCGGCGAGGCCGGGTCGAGACGGTACAGGATTCGTCGGAAGAATGGGGCACACTTGGCCCGAATCAACATATCCTCTGCGCGGCCTAGCGCTACCTCCCATGGATCATCGGTTTTTCCGTCGGCTTGTGCCGAGCCCGGTCGAGGCGCCTGTGCCGAGCTAAGTCGAGGGGGCCCGTTCCCCTGCGTCCGTGCAAGGTACGTCAGGATTTTCTCGTATTGCTCAGATGTGATGTCCGTGAGGCCCTCACCCCGTCCCGTTCGTACCAAGAAGAAGAGGTTGAGGACCTTCGCTCCCAAAGCGCGACCCAGGTCGATCATGCCAGGAATCTCATCCACATTCCAATCCGTAACACTCATATGAAGGGAAAACGGAAGACCTTCGGCCTGCAGCACCTCGGTGGCTTGAACCGCTCCCCGCCACGCCCCTCGCAGGCGGCGGAACGCGTCATGGCGTGATGGATTGGTCGAGTCGAGACTGATACTTGCCCCTTGGATTCCGCGTTCCCGCATCGTCCTGGCGCGTTCCTGCGTGAGGAGAAAGCCGTTGGTCCCCAGGACGACCGTGAACCCCTGCTCGGCCGCGTAGCCTCCGAGGTCGAAAATGTCCGCCCTGAGCAGTGGTTCGCCCCCGGTCAGGATCAGCAAGACATCCCGGTTCACCTGGGCGATCTCGTCCATCACCCGGAAACATTCCTCCGTGCCCAATTCGCCTGCTGCACTCGCCCCCGGGAATGCGCTCAGGTAGCAGTGGGCACAGTGCTGGTTACAGCGCTGGGTGAGGTTCCAAGAGATAGCGTACGGAGTGAACGCGGTCATCTTCGCTCGTTCAGAGTCGAGAGTTGAGGGGGCAGCCCTGATCTCTCAGCTCTCAACTCTTAGCCCTCAGCTTTTTTGTTGTATTCCTCAATCAGCTCGGCCATGACCTTCTTCGCAACTTCGATCCCAGCCTCCACGATCTCTAGCGTGATTTCCTGGGTTGCCCGGTGCACAGCCGCCTCCTCTACCCGCTTCTTCGTCATATCCCGCATATACCCCTCAGGGACTCGCTGGAGGCGGGCCGCTGCCTCCTCGGTCCACGTGAAGAGATCGTCGGTCCTGCCTGTCGCACGCGTAGCCCGGAGCATGTGTTGATCCGGCGTCAGGGTGTCCCGGTCCTGCATCACCCGATGGTCCTCGATCGTCTCCGTTACGATCGGCCACGCGAGATCCTTCGTGATCACCTCCAGCTGCTGCACGCGCGCCAACTTCTCAATCCGGGCTTTGGCGCGACGGCGCATGTAGCCGGAGGGAGCCATCCGGAGGACGCGGTTTGCCTCCTCCGTCCAGCGAAGCTTGACCCCGTCGAAGGTCTCCTCCTCCCGAATAGCTCCTTCCGAGGCCGCCAGGGCTTCCACCGCCGACTTGTCCACCTTTTGAAACTGTGCCGCATCCGCGCTGCAGACGACGCAAAGCACGGGCTCGGCTCCCCGTACGGTATGTCCGCAGACCCGACAGATGTACGTCGGGATCTCGGATTCTCGCACGCGCTCGAGCGCCAACTCGAAGGCCAGCTTTTCTGCCTTCTCCGCAGTCCGACTTGGCATAAAGATGTCCATCACCTGCTCGATCACGGAGTTGGTGATCACCGAATGTCCGCGCTCCAGGGCAAAGCGCAGCACCGCGGTCCGGGCAATTTGCTTCACAAAGCCCGGCACTTTCTCCATCCGTTGTTCAGCCTCGGGTGTCCAGGCGATGCTCGCTTCAGCCTTGACGTCCGTCGGCGGGTAGAATTTTCGGCTGGTGATCAGCACATGGCAGGGGGCGGCCCGCAACAGGTTCTCGGTGTTGGAGCCAATATCCATCCCGTCATCGCTGTGAACCCCGACCCTTCCGAGAACCAGCATCCACGGCTCCGTCTGGCGGACGTAGCGGAGAATCCGGTCGAACGGCTTTCCGTCGAGCAGGGTGATCTTCAGGTCTACCCCGTGCTCCCGTGCCACGTCCCGGGCGACTTCGAGGTGCGACTGGTAGATTTTGGCCAAGCCCGTGTCGATGACCTCCTCGTGGAGCTGCTCCTGCTCCTTGAACTTGAAGACCTTGGCCGCCTTCTCGGTCAGGATGTCGGCGAGACTGTGGAACACGGTATAGTGCAGGACAGGGTCAAATACCCCCACCGCCTCGACCGGACGATTGCACGCTCTCCCCAGCGCGATGGCCGCCTGGAGCCCGGCGTAGGACTGGAGGCTTCCGTCGATGCCAACGACGATCGCCGCATCGGGCACGGTGTCGGCTGGCAAGAGCGTTTTGACCACCAAGGTGTCCGTTTGGATTCGCCGGACCACCCGCTCACAGACGCTTCCCACGCTGCTGGTCTTGACGGCCCCCAGTCCCAGGGCCCCGATCACCACCAAATCATAGTTTGACTCCCGGATGTCTCGAACCAACTCGGCGTAATTTTTGCCGTCGATCATGACCTTCTTACAGGTGAGCCCTTCGGCCTCAGCTTTCTGCGCCATGACCTCAAGATAAGAGTCTGAGATGAGCTGCAGCCCCATAGTGATGAGGGAATCATGAATCCTCCGCTGCTTCTCCAACTCCTCCTCGTGCTGGTACTCCGGCGGCAGGGTGTACTCCATTTGGCGGAACCGGTAATCATGCATCTTGGCCGCGTACACATGGCTCCCCACGAGATCGCTCCCGAACGCCTTCCCCAGGACGACGGCAAGGTCGATGGCCGTATTGGAATGCTCGGAGTTATCCACCGGGACGTAGATTGTCTTATACATAAGTGACAGCTCCTTCTCGGAGTGAACTCACATAGCCCCCCGCGCTACAACGAGGAGGGGAAGGCTCAGTAATTGGTAAGCATGTGGTGAGGACTGAGGCTCGGCCTTTTCTTGTATCCTGATTCACAAGTCCTTGTCAAGACCAAGGGTTGCACTATGTGAACACATAAAACGCCGCTCTCCCAGCCAGGAGAGCGGCGCCTTACGGGTGACATTCTCTTCCAGCCGCCCGGTACTACCAATCGACCCGACTCGGGTCTCCCTTGTAAATGGACCGGACCCAGGCGATGATTTTCCAGGTCTCCTCTTCCGTCAGCACCTCACCGAAAACCGCGGGCATGGTCTGATTCGGAATCTGCCCTCGTATGAGCTTATAGAGGGTGTCGTCGTCGCTGCCAAACGCCCACTCATCATCAACGAGGGGTTTGCCCATCCCCCCTCCACCCGTTCCCCCGTGGCAGCCGTTACAGCCGTACTTGAAGTAGATGGCGCGCCCTTCTTTGATCGCCCCGGGATTTCCTGTGAAGGGGTTGAGCTTCTTCGGCTCTGCCTGATTCTGAACCTGAGCGCCTCCAAAGCCAAGGTGCCCACCCAGCGTAAGCCCCAGCGCTCCCAGTGCAATGAAGCAGATCCTCCGCATCCTTCATCCCCTTTAGTTTGGGGTGGTCCCCCTCCTATTTGTACTTCCCGACGGCCTTTTCTGCCGTGATGCCCGGGGTAGGCCGCGGCGTTGCATCAGTGTTGGGCGGGAGAATGGGGAACTCCACCTTGGGTTGCTCCCCAGTAAGGGTCCGGAGGAACGCGGTGATCTTATCCATTTCCCCCTCATTCATCGTGACTCCTATCTGTACCACCCCCATGACCTCTACCGCATCCCTGAGACCCCAAACCTGCCCCGAGTGAAAATAGGGGGGGGTGAGTTCGACGTTACGCAACGAAGGGACTTTGAACACGAACTTGTCGCTGGCGGTCTTCGTGACCGCGTACCGCCCCTTATCCCCTGGGGGCAGAAGGTCGGCGCCCGGTTTTTCCACCAGGCCGAAGGGCTTGTATTCAGTACCACCCAGGTTCATGCCCTTGTGACAGGTTGCACAGCCCTTGTCTATGAAAAACTCGAGTCCTTCTTTTTCCTGAGCGGTCAGGGCGTTCTCATCCCCTCTCAGGTATTGGTCAAAGCGAGCGTTGGGGGTGATGAGGGTGGCTACGAAGGCCTCGAGTGCATAGCCGACGTTCTCAAAGGTGACAGGGTCCCCAAGGCGAGGGTCTCCGCCAAAGATCTTTTCAAACATCTCAACATACTGGGGTAAGCTCTTAAGGGTGGCAACCACCCGCTGAGGGGTGTTGTTCATCCGCATCGCGCCTTGCACCGGGTCCAAAGCCTGCTCGGCCAGGTCCTCGCCACGGCCCTCCCAGAAGTGAACAAGATTAAAACGTGTGTTCAGTAATGTGGGGGCATTCCTCCCACCCTTTTGCCACCCATGACCAATAGAAGCTTCCTGCAGGTCCACAAGCGCAAGGCCCATGTTGTGGCAGGTGTTACAGCTAATCACACCAGAGGCAGAGAGCCGGGGGTCAAAGAAGAGCATCTTCCCCAGCTGGATCTTTTCGGGCGTGAGGGGGTTCTTCGCCAAGGCAGGAATGCTTTTCGGGATA
>JBFHXD010000142.1:0-6149 GCA_041599135.1 Methylomirabilales bacterium (SeqCode)
AGGGATGGGGGGGGTGGGGACTACCCGGGGCTTGTCGGGTCCAGATGGCGGAAAGGCAGAGGATGGCTCAATCGAGGCAAAGATGTTGCGCGCCTCTGGTTCAAAGGCCGGGCGCACTCGCTCGAGGCGGTTGAGATGTAACCGGGGCATCTCGAAGCGCTGTTCTCCCTGCTTCTGTGGACGCGTCGCAGATCCTGGTCGCTGCGCGACGGCCACTCGGCGAGGCACGGAGGAGACGGCGGTCGGCCGTACGCGTGCTGTCTGAGAGCGCTGGACCACAATCAGCAGGATCCAGAGCCCCACCAGACCGCCAAACACAATCCACTTTTTTCTCTCGCTCGTCACCGGGTCCCTTCCCTTACACTCGCCCCTTTCTTGGTTCGCGGTTGACCCTACTGTCCGCCTCGTCCAAGAAGTAGGCTGCCATCTCGAGCCGGAGACTCAGACGGTTCGTCTTCGCACGGCTCGTCAGGATTAGCTTCTCGATCACCAATGGATCCTGGAGTCCCTCAACCTCATAAAGAAAGCGACGGATGGCAGGGTACTCCCCTTGCACGTCCATCTGGACTGTGAGCTTGACCAGTTCTTCTTCCGTGACCTCCTCCGGCTGATACTTCACGGAGGGGACAGCAAGACGAAGTTTCCGGGCCTGATCGGTGACCCGCCGAACCATTTGGAGAATCGCCCCATGCGGCGGGATCCGCGTGCGGAACTGGTCCATCCGTTTCACGAGAGATTCCAGGAGTTGTTGTTGCCGCTCTTCCTGCCGCAAGGAGCGCATCCGGGCCTGGAGCTCTTGCACGGTGGCAGCGTGAACCTGCACGGCCTGGCGGCTGGGGAGGACCGCCAGGAAGAAAAAGGCGACGTTGAGGAGGAGGAGCGCGAGGGCAAGGAGTGGTAATCGGTGCCTCATGTCGCTTCTCCTTGATAGCGCAGCGAGATGGTGAATTGCATCCTGTTGTCCCCCGTCCTGCCCTCAAGCGCTTCGTGCTTCAGCAGGTACACCTGATGAAAGGCATCTCGTTCTTTCAGGCGTTCCACGCAGCGGAGCAGATCCTCCATGGCCTTGGCAGTGCCCGTCAGGGTGATGTTCCCGTCGATAAAGTGGGGCTGGATCTCGACGAGGGCGACGTTGGCCGGAATGGCCCGCTCGAGCTCAAAGAGGAACTGACTCCACGAAAACGTCGCCCCTTCAATAATCCCATTGTATAGCTTGACCCGCTTACCGAGACGTTCAACCTCCTGTGGCGTTACACGCGTGGTCAGGGTCGCCAGCGAATGTTCCCTCTCCCCGACGGCATGCTGATACCGCTCGAGCTGTTGTTCTGCGATCCGGAGGTCCGCCTGAGACGACCGGTAGAGGAGGAAGTTGCCGAGTGCGAGAAGCAGGCCGAGACAGAGCCCTCCTACGGCCAGCTGGTAAAAGCGTCGGCGTCTTTGGATCTCGGGCGAGACCAGATTCAGGGTGATGTCCATGGTGGTCTCCAGGCCGGCTGGAGCAAGGCTGCCCCGGCGGCGGGGAGAAGGTCCAAAGGGAGTCTGAGCTCGGGGACAGGCACGGTTTGGACCGGAAGTGCGCAGGCCTGCTTCACCGTTTCAATCAGAGCCGGTTCGGTCCCCCCCAACAGGACCAGGCCGTCGGGCTTTCCTACCCGCATCTCTTCCTCCAAGTACGTCATCGTCTCTTGGAGTTCCCGAGCCGTCCTTTCGTTTCGATCGTCCGAGTTGTCCATGCTGCCGTTGTCCTCCCAGGGGAGAACTCGCCAGAGATACGGGACCCCGTCGTCCGTATAGACGAGCAGGTCACTCGAAGACCCGGAAGTGAGGAAGAGCTGCTTGCCACGGATGCCGTTGATGGTGAGCAGTCGAAGCAGGGCGAGTCCTCGGGGGACAATCCGGATAGGCTCGAGGCCGACCTGGGCCAGCACGGTTTCATATTGGCCAATCACGGCTTCTCGGGCCAACAGGTAGAGAAGACGTGTTCCATTCCCCGCCGAAGGGAGGGACTGATAATCAATACGTGCTTCCTGAAGCGGAAAGGGAAGTCGATCCTTCATGCGCCAGCTCAGAAACTGTCGAATCTCGGCGGGGGTCCCCTTCACCTCCTCGAAGTCTTGATACCCGATACGACAGCTCAAGTCGGGCAGGGCTACGACGACACTCCCCCCTTTCGATCCTGCTTTCGTGAGAAGGCTTCTCAGTGCAGCAATGAAGGTCTCTTCCTCGGCGACGTTTGGCTCGATGAGGGATGGGATGAGCAAGCCGGGAGGAAGCGGCTGGGAACCGCCGCGCTGTACGGTCAGTCCCCGGAATTGCCGCCAAATCCGACAGAGCCCGATCTGTCCCCTATCGATCTGCAGTCCCCAGACGCCTCGCATGATGCTACGTCTCCGCAAAGGTCACCCGGTTGATCTCATGCAGGGTGGTGAGTCCGGTATAGGCCTTGTTCAAGGCCGCCTGACGTAAGGGAGTTGTGCCTTCCTCACGGGCGACCTCTCTGATTTCTGCTGCCGGTCGTCGGTCCAGAACCGCCTGTCGGATGCGGTCGGTGATTTCGACAAGTTCAAAGATCCCGGTCCGCCCGCGATAGCCGGTGTGCAGGCACTCGGGACACCCCTTCCCCTCGAACAAGGAGGTCTGTGGAAGATCCGAAACCCCCGACTCCTCTAACAGGTCCGGAGAGGGCATCGCCTCAACCCGGCAGTGCGTACAGATCAGCCGGACGAGCCGCTGCGTCATGATGCAGTTGAGTGCAGAAACAAAATTGTAGGGCTCCAGGCCCATGTGGATCAGCCGGCCGATGACATCGATGATGTTGTTGGCGTGCACCGTGGTGAACACCAGGTGGCCAGTCAAGGCGGCCTGGACCGAAATCTGGGCCGTCTCGGGGTCGCGGATCTCGCCAACCATGATCTTGTCGGGATCGTGGCGGAGGATCGAGCGGAGCCCCCGGGCAAAGGTCAGCCCCTTCTTTTCGTTGACGGGAATCTGTACCACGTTGCTGAGCTGGTATTCGATGGGATCCTCGATGGTGATGATCTTGTCCTGCCCGTGATTGATCTCGGAGATGGCGGCGTACAGCGTGGTGGTCTTGCCGCTTCCGGTGGGGCCGGTGACTAGGATCATGCCGTGGGGTCGGTGGATGTATCGCCGGAATCGCTTGCGGTCTTTTTCGGGGAATCCCAGTCGTTCGAGTCTGAGTTCGGTGAGTTCGGCGGTGATAGCCTCTTTGTCCAGGATCCGAATGACCACGGCCTCGCCAAAATCGCTCGGCATGACCGACACGCGGAAGTCGATCGTCTTCTGTTTCACACGAAGCTTGATCCTGCCGTCCTGAGGAACCCGGCGTTCCGCGATATTCAGGTCGGCCATGATCTTGATCCGTGAGACCACGGGTTCCTGGTAGCGCCGGTCGAGTGGTTCCATAGCCGGATAGAGCATTCCATCAATCCGATACTTGACCATGAGGTGGTGTTCGGTCCCCTCCAGATGAATGTCACTGGCTCGCCGGTCCAAGGCGTGGAGGATGATCGTGTCCACGAGCTTGATGATCGGGCTTTGGTCCTCCTTGATCCGCTCCAGGCTCAACGGTGCCTCTTCATCCTCTCCTATCAGCGAAAGCTGGAAGTCCTGGCTGATCTCTTGGAGGAGATGCTGTGCGGTCTGGACCGCCTGGAGTTTGGCTCGGATCTGTGGGCCGGAGGCCACCCCCAGCTCCGTCTCTCCGAGGCAAAGGCGTATCTCGTCTAACAGGGCGAGATCACCTGGTTTGGCCACAGCGATCGCGAGCCGGCCATCGCCGCGGCGGTAGGGGAAGCATGCCCCACTCTGGAGGAGGGCTGGGGGGAGGCGTCTCAACAAGTGTATGTCGGCCTCGACGGAAGCCAGGTCGACATAGGGGAGACCGTATTGTTGGGCTCGAGCATGCGCCAGGTCCTCTTCAGTCAGACAGCCGGTGTCCACCAGATATTCGGCGAGGCGGCTACCCTCGAGCCCCTGGCGCTCGGCCTCCTGGAGAGCCTCCTGGCTCACCCATCCTTCTTCGATGAGGACATCTGTGAGCTGTCTGATCCTCGCCAACGGTTTCCCCTTTTACCGGACAGCCGATGAGAGGTGAAAGATCGGGAGATACATCGTGATCACGATCGCCGCCACGACGAGGCCCATGACCACCATGATGAGCGGCTCGACCAGCGTGGCCATCGCGGAGAGGCGGTGATCCATCTCTTCTTCGATGAAATCGGCCACGTGATGCAGCATTTCCTCCAGGGCCCCGGTCCGCTCTCCGACCCCCACCATTTCGAGGACCAATGGTGGGGCGGCCCTGGCGCCTTCCAGCGCTGCCGCAACCGACGCCCCCCCTGTCACCGGCGGGATCGCTCTTGCCAACTGTTCTTGGGCAGCACGGTTATGCACAGAGCTGCTAGCAATCTGCAAAGCCGGTACCATCGACATACCGCCAGCTAAAACGGTCCCCAGGGTTCGGCAGAATGTCGCAAGGGAGAATTCGTGGATCACACGTCCAAGCATCGGCAGGCGCAAGGAGAGCCGGTCAAGATAAAGCCGCCCGGCCCGCGTCCGGTGCCACTGCCAGAGTGCAAAGAGACCGATGCCAAAAGCCGGCATAATGAAGAGAATATAATTGTGGACGAGATCGGTGAGGGTCAAAAGGAGTTGGGTCGGGTAGGGAAGTTCTGCCTCGAAGTCCTGATAGATCTGCGAAAACGACGGGACAACCACGGTAAGCAGGAAGATGATGACGGCGGTGGTCAGGCCGAGGAGAATGGAAGGGTAGAGAAGGGCGGATCCCACCTTCTTTTGCAAGGTGATCATTCGCCGTAGATTGTGAATGTATCGGGCGAGGGCGTCCGGCAGATCTCCGCTCTTTTCGCCAACGCGGAGCGAGGCGATATACAGCGGAGGGAAAACCTCCGGGTGTTCGGCCGCCGCGTCCGAAAGCGACGCACCGCCCTTCACATCTTGGCGGACCTTTTCCAAGACTCCACGAAGGCGGGGGTGAGTTTGGCGTTCGATGATGAGGTCGAGGACGGTCAGGATCGGAAGGCCTGCCTTCAGCAAAGCGAGGACTTCTTGGTTGAAGATGAGGAGATCCTTCTTTTGAACCCAGCGCCAGGAATGGCGAGAGACCCTGAAGGGGAGGTAGGAGCTCCGGGGGCGGACGTGAAAGACATAGTAGCCTTCTGTCTCGAGCTGGTGCCGTAGCCGATCGGCGCTTTCGGCCTCCCGGTTCTCGACGAGGACCTTTCCTTTCGGTGTGCCAATGCGGCAGCTAAAGGTTGCCACGAAACAACCCCCGCCAATAGGGGTATGGTCGAGGAAGGCGCGACCGTGACCCCAGCGAGGCATTAAAACTAGCCAATTTTCACGTAGAATGCAAGAAGTTTACCAGTATTCCAGCAGCCTCCTTCTTTCCTCCAGTGTGTTTGTAAGGCCTTCTTACAGCTAATTAGCATGGATCCCACGTAAGCCCCCGTCAAGATGAGTTTTTCGGACATGGCTGGGACCCAGCCACGGGGAGCTGAGGATGCAACCGGCGAAGTGGTGCGAACTTCTGGCTTTCCTTAGCATGAACGCGACCCCCTCCTTCGAGGCCCCGATACGGAAGCCACTCGAAAGATGAGCCAAGGGCAGACCTGACCCCCTCCGCCTTCCCTGGACGAAGTCGTATCCCCTTCCCGACATCTTGTGGGGATTCATCGAATATGGTGTCTGAGGTCTTCCAGCAGTTCGGCGGCGATTTCTCGGACGGATTCGTCCTCGTCTGTCAAGGCTTGCTTCAAAAGGCGGACAGCGGTCTCTCCGCCGATATCCGCCAGGGCTTCCACCGCCGCCTCTCGGACCAAGGCATCCTGGTCTTGTAATGCGGTGGCCAAGGCGTGGGCCGCTTCATCACCGCCGATGTTTGCGAGGGCAGCAATCGCTGCTTCCCGCACATCCTCATCCTCATCTTTCAGCGCCAACTTCAGGGGCGCAACAGCCTCCGGGAGACCACTTTCTCCCAAGGCTTCAACAGCCTCATCTCTCTCCACCGAATCTTCACTGCTTAGGGCAGCTCGCAGCGTTTGGATATTTGAATCCCCGTCTTGTGGGGAGTCGCCACCCATACGGTGCTCACTGCGAGTTGTAGG
>JBFHXD010000143.1:0-6047 GCA_041599135.1 Methylomirabilales bacterium (SeqCode)
CGCTCCTGACCGCCTCCCGCACCTCGGCGGTAATCTCCAGCTCGAGATTTCGGAGTGAGACCTTGGCCTGCTCCCGCTCCAGGTGCGCCTTGACGAACTCGGCCCGGACCGCCCGGTTCCCTATGGGGATGGAAAGTACCAATCCGGCCGAGTAGCTGAGATGCTTTCCAGAGCCAAGGTCGTCGAGCGAATCCCCATAGGAAGGATCGACGGAATTGAGGCCGTTGATGCCTACGCTCCCCTGGAAAGAGAGATCCGGCAAGAGCTGGTTTCGGGCAAACCGCAGGTTCAGCTCCCTATTGCTTACTTCTACCTTTGCGGCTTCGTAGTCCGGCCGGTTGCGCAGGGCCTCTGTCACCGCGGCGGGAAGGTCTAGGGTAACCGCGGAAAAGCGGGCCGGGTCCGCGGGATGGATGGCCCCCCCCCACTCGCCGTCCTTGGGGATATTCAAGATCACCTTGAGGCGATCCTCCGTATCGCGCACCGCCTTCTCAGCCAAAACAACACCCGCTGTTCTCGCCGCGATATCCGTCTCGGCTTGGATGATCTCCACCGGAGCCGCCACGCCGGCCCGGACTCGGGCCCGGTTTAGCTCGGCCAACTTCTGGGCCAGGCGGAGGGAGCGCTGCGCAACCTTGAGGTCTTCGATGGTGAAGACCAGATCCCAGTAGGCATCTTGGGTTTGGGTAATCACATCCATGACGATCTGGCGGAACCGGTCTAAAGAAATCTCCCAGTCGTTTTCGGCAATCTTGATCTGAGTTCGGTTGATGTCCACACCGAAGTTCTTCAGGAGGGGTTGGGTCACGGTAAGGCTAAGGTCTGACGAATAGGCGGTGTTCGTATTCAGCGTGGAGAAGAACGCGGCATTGTTGAAATTCCGGTTATTGTCGAAGCGGAGCTCGTAACTTGCCCCTGTGGGCAGATCCTGGCGGAAACCCACATTCCAGTCGAAGTCGTCACTCTTGCTCTCTGTGACTCCCGCCAGGACACTCCGGTTAGGGGTCTGGACGCTGGTAAAGCCGACCTCCGCGAAGACCGTCGGGTCAAAGACCGCCTTGGTGTTCGTGACGTCGGCCTCTCGGATTTTCGGGTTAAAGCCCTCGATGGCAATATTCAGGTTATTCTTCAGGCCCAGGAGGATGCTTTCCTGGAGCGAGAGGATCATAACCTGTCCAGGCTTTGGGGTGACCTCCTTTGGTTCGCCCGCAACTCCTGCCGATCCCTCATCACCCAAGGCAGATCCGGTCGACAACACAAGAGCCCCCAGAGCTATGACTACGACCAACCGGTTCCCTGTCTTCCCCATATCTTTCCTCCTCTCGAAGCTTGATCTCTCAACAGCTGGCGCTGCTGCGAACACGTTACTCTTC
The DNA here is from genome assembly GCA_041599135.1 of Methylomirabilales bacterium (SeqCode). Classification (GTDB taxonomy): domain Bacteria; phylum Methylomirabilota; class Methylomirabilia; order Methylomirabilales; family CSP1-5; genus CSP1-5. The sequence continues at coordinate 1,374 of JBFHXD010000143.1, forward strand.
CACCAGCTCTAATCGAAGATGGACGTCGTCTGGGAGATACCATCCCCAGGGCCTGAAGACCCGCGACACCCGCAAGGTCGTGTCCCGATATCCGGGAAGCCGGGCTGTCACCTCCACCGCCCCACCGACGCCTGACTTTCCGGCGTACAGGACCGGAGACCGGCCGACCATCTCTCCCTCCACCAGGATTTCGGCATGGCCCGGTTCAGTGAAGACCATCATGGTCGAGGCGCACCCACCCCAGAAGATGGCAAGCCCGAACAGCCCCAGCACAATACTGATCCGACGCACCGTCCCTCCTCGCGAGAAGCTCCCGTTCATTACTTCACGTATGGCTGTTCCACTTTCTTGGTCGAGTGACAAGGAGTCAAGGGTTTTTTGACGACACATTGTACCAGGAGGCTACTGCATGAGGGCCCGCTTGTTTGCGATGCTGACCTCCGTCAGGGGGCTCGGTACATCCCGGATCATGACATTCACGCAGGCGGGACGCCCCGCAGCCATGGCGCGGAGCAGGGCGGGACGAATCTCATCCGGTGCCTCGACAAACTCACCATGCCCCCCTAACGCTTCGACCATCTTCTCGTAATGCACCAGCCCGAGTTCGCAGCCAACGACCCGGTCTGTCCCGTAGAGAGCTTTCTGAATCTGCCGCTCCATTCCCATCGCCTGATCGTTACCGATGACGACCACAATCGGAAGATTGTGCCGGAGTGCGGTGTGCAGCTCAAAGCCATAATAGCCAAATCCCCCGTCTCCCGTCACCACGATGACCGGCTCGTGTGGTCTGGCCAGCTTAGCCGCGATTCCGAAGGGAATCGCCGCGCCCAGAGTTCCCAGGGGACCAAGGCGCAACCAACGTCCGGGACGACGGGCTGGCAGCGCGATTCTCGCCCACTGCAGGAAATCTCCCGCATCAATGGCCACCGTCGCTTCGGGCGGCACGACGTCACGGAGCTCCCGGCAGAGTCGCAGTGGATGAATAGGAATTTCAGAGGATGTTTCTCCCGCCTCCAGTGTGATCCGCCTGGATTCGGCAATGTTGGATAAGTGTCTCACCCACGGCCGCTCCGGCCACGGCTCCCCCACGTGCTTGAGGCACGCTTCCAAGAACGTCCGGACATCGGCAACAACCCTGACCTCCACCTGGCGGTTCCGCCCGATCTCCGCCGGATGGATGTCCACTTGGATGACGCGTGCCTTCGGATCGAACAGGCGAGGACCACCAAAGGCCAACCGGTAATCAACTCGCTTCCCGAGAATGCAGATCACGTCGGCGTGAACAAACTCCTTGGCCGTTTGATTGAGGATGGGATCCGCATACCCGAAACAGAGGGCATGATCATCGGAGATCAGCCCGCGAGCGAGCCCAATCGTGAAGAGGGGAAGCCGGGTAATCTCCACGAACTGTTCAAGCTCAGAGCCAGACTGGGACCACCACGCTCCGCTCCCGGCGATGAGCACCGGGCGTTCTGCCTGTCGGAGCAGGGTGAGGGCCTTTTCGATCAGGTGCGGTTCTCCCGCGAGTGAAGGCGGAGATATGCCTTGCCACGGGGGAGCTACCGGGATGTTTCCACCCTCTCGACTCAAAGTATCAATCGGGATGGTCAGGTGGACCGGTCCCGGGCGTCCCGACAGGGCCTCCCGGAAGGCGGTGGCAAGATGTTCAGGGATCTGCGCAGGATCGGGCACCACAGCTGCCCACTTCGTAATGGGCCTGACCAAAGAGAGTTGATCGAGCTCTTGAAAGGCCCCCTGGTTTTTCAAAAAGGATTCCGGGGCGCCGCTGATGGCGAGAACGGGAGACCCTTGCAGGAAGGCCGTCGCGAGTCCAGTGAGCGCATTCGTGTGGCCCGGACCGCCCGTCACCACGAAAACCCCCGGTCGCCCCGTCACCCGCGCCCACGCGTCCGCCATCAGGGCCGCCGCGGCTTCGTGGCGGGTGTCGATGATGCGGATATCGAAGTCAAGACAGGCATCGTAGATGGGATTAATGTGATCGCCGGAAAGACTGAAAACCTGCTCGATCCCTTCCTGCTTGAGCCCCCGAACGAGGAGACGGGCCCCGTTCATGACGGATGAACCCCCTTTGAAGGACCCTTTGCGTTTGCCGGTGCCCGGCTGCAGAGGGCGGTTTGGTGTCATGCCTCCTCTCCTGCACGTTGGGGGAATCCGAGAGAAGGCATTCAAGACCTGTGAAATATCATACCGGAGAAGTGGGCTGGGGCCCAAATCATGAAGAGGAGGCGGTTCCGAGACCGATTTTCCCAAAGAGGGAAAAAGATGGAGGGGTGACGGGCACGGAAAAGGTGAAGGTGCTCCCTCGATCCTCCCCCTCGCTCTCCACCCAGATCTGCCCCCCTTGAAGCTCCACGAGCCGTTTGGCCAGGGCCAGACCAAGACCGACTCCAGGGATTCGGCGAGCAATGGCATTCTCCCCTCGTCCAAAGGGATCAAAGATCCGCTCCCGATCCTTCGGGCGGATACCGATGCCATTATCCCTCACCGAGACCGCCACGCTGCCAGCATCGTGAAGGCGAGCAGTCATGACGACCTCGCCGTTTTCGGGAGTGAATTTGATGGCATTAGAGACGATGTTGAAGAGGATCTGCCTGAACTGATGGACGTCACCCCGAATCGGAGGAAGTCCCGGTTCCCCCTCCACGGCTAATCTGATGCCCTGTGGCGTTGCTTGAGGAGCCATCAGGGCACTCACCTCCTCTATGACAACGAGGGGACTGAACTCGTCGGAGAGAATCGCTCGTCGACCCGCATCGATCTCGGCGAGCTCCAGCAGGTCATTTGCGAGTTTCAGGATGTGCTGGGCACTCCCGTGGATATTTTGCAGATACTGTTCCTGGCGTGCGGTCAGGGAACCCACCCGCTTATCTTGGAGGAGGTCGGCGTATCCCAGAATCCCCGTCAGGGGTGTCCTGACTTCCTGGGAGAGCTGTGAGAGGAATTTGTTCTTGTGGTCATTGACCTCGAGGAGTTGCTGGTTCTTCTGAACGAGCTGATCATGGAGTCGAGCGTTTTCCAAGGCTGTGGCCGCATGATTGGCAATCGCGGAGAGCAAAGCAAGATCCTCCTCCCCGAAGGGCGATTGGTCGATCCGGTTAATGAGCTGAATCACTCCGAGGACCTTCTGTGCGGTTTTCACCGGTACGCAAATCATGGAACGCGTCATGAAACCGGTCATGTCATCGACCCGGGATGAAAAGAGCGGATGCTTCCTGACGTCCGGGAGCACCAGCGGTTCACCGGTCGAGGCGACCCATCCGGCGATCCCCTCTTCTGCCGCGATGCGGAGCCCCTGAAGCAGCTCCCGCCGCTGCCCCAGGACCACAGCGAAGGCAAGTTCGCCCGTCTCCTCCCGAAGGAGGAGGGAGCCGGCCTCGACCTTCATCAATTCCCCTACTTGCTCCATGACCAACCTCAGGAGCGCGGGGAAATCCAGCGTGGACGTGAAAGCCGACGTGACCTGATTGAGCACCGAAAGTTCATGGAGCCGCTGGTGGACAGGGCTGATATCCTGAAGGATCATGACCCCACCGGCCGGTCTGCTCTCTTCCATGAGACCGGTCATGGTCACCTTGAGGACCCGCCCGCTGTATTGAAACTCAAACTCTTCACGCCCCCCAGACCGTTCCATCCGCCGTACGGTCTCTGGGATCGGGTCCCCAAAGATGTCAAAGATGGACGTTCCCACAAGCTCCGTTTCCGATCGCCCGAGCAGGAGGGCACCCGCGGGATTGACGTACACCACCTGATGGGCGTCGTTAAATTCGATGACCGCCTCTCCGATCGCCGCCAACAACGTGTCCATGTGTCTATTGATTGCAAGCAGCTCCTTGGCAAGGTCTGGGGAGCGATGTTCTTGCAGACCAACCACAACCGGGGAACCCGGTCGCACCCCATCTTGCTCGAATCGGCGGAGTACTTCCAAGAGGTTCGCCACCATGGCATCCATGCGACCCTTGGCAACGTACGCATTCGCTCCGACCTCTTGGAGGTCCTGAAAGCTGGCCAGACCCTCGGCCATTGTTGCCGTGACCATGACGACGGGGATGTCACGAAGTTGGGGATCTTCCCGGAGGTGACGGCAGAGTTGACGGCCATCCATCACCGGCATGATGAAATCGGTTACGATGAGATCAGGAGCAGAGACCCGGGCCCGGTCCAAGGCTTCAAGACCGTTACGGGCCTTGTACACGCGAAAGCCTTCCCCACCAAGGGCCTCCCCCACCCCTTCGAGGATCAGCTCGTCATTATCAACAATGAGGATTTCCTTCAGCACGCGATGCCTTTGGCGAGAATGAGAATTGAAATCGCAGCGTAAAGTAGCAAGCTTTGTGCCACATAGTGGTGCCTGAAAGGAAAGCCTTGCGGTCGTAACTTCTCAAAAAATAAAGGGGCGAATCCCTCAGGATTCGCCCCAGTAGTCCAACGGAGTAAGCCCTTCGACTCGCTCCCTCTTCTCGGCAGGCTTGTGGAGGGACCTGGGTGGCTCGCTCAGGGCACCATTCGACGCGCCAGAAGTGCCTCTGCAGCCGCAAATGGCCTGCCATGTCTTCGACCCTGAGGCTTCGGCCGTGAGCTCAGCCGAACCGCTCACCACCCCGAGGAGGATCGAGGGGAAGGGAGCCCCTCGACTCCGCTCGGGACAAGCAAGCG
>JBFHXD010000144.1:0-6045 GCA_041599135.1 Methylomirabilales bacterium (SeqCode)
AATCCCTCTCTCCCTTTCACGAATTGCCTCATTAACTTACTCCTCCCCAAAAATGACGAATTTTCACTCCGCCCTGTTGCCTAGAAGCCGGCGATCACCGTCGCCAGTTGAATGGTTCTCCCCTCTGGATCGGTGACCGTGATCGTGACTTGCTTATACATCGTGGGCCCCCCTATGCAGGTGTCGAAGTCGGTGTTCGCCACGTAGCAGACCGAGACCTGCTGTCGGAAGCCGGTGAAGCCGGACAGGATCGCCCCCTGCGAGTCCCGGGGCGGGGACTCGTCCAGGCCGTTGAAATCATCCACGTCGTCGTAGATCGCACGGCTCTCCCCAGTCTCGGGGCCGAGGATCAGGCTCGGTGGCGGAGCGCTTTCATCCCACTTCTTCGACTGGATCTCTTCGCGCAAGGTCTCGGCCAGGGCGTTGGCGCGGGACACGGTGACGCCAAAGGTACTCCCGCGTACCATCTGGATGAAGAGCGTCATCATGGGGGGAATCGCTATCGCCACGATGATGATGACGAGGATCACATCGATCAGGGTGAATCCTCTCTCGTCCCGATGGAGTCTTCGTGGCTTCATGGCAGCGTCACCTTACCGGTGTTTGGTTCCACGGTGATGGTCCAGGTCTCCCCGCCGGAGGTGATGCTGATCTCGTTGGCGGGCGGCGACGTGAGCTTGGCGTCCGAGCCGTCCAGGGGGGTGCCCAGGGCATCGAATTTGAGGATGTTGCCAAAAGTGCTGTCCAGGGTCGCGTCCGAGAAGAGCCCGGATATGCTGACCTCGAAGTTTCCTCCCGTGGCCGGGTCGAAGGCGGCCGTGCTGACATCGTCATCCTGGAAGACGCGGTACGTTTTGCTGTCCATAATGAAGACCCCGCTCTTCGTCTGCAGCCGGATGGCCAGCTCTTTGGCATACTGAATATCCGCGACGAGCCTCCTCGCGGCGAGGCTTGCCCTGGGGGAGACGAACCGGGGCAGGGCCAGGGCGGAGATGATCCCCACCAGGATCACGACGATCACGACCTCGATCAGGCTGTAGCCTGCTTCTTGGGCTCGATTGTTTCGGCGCATCTTCTGTCTCGCTGCAAAATTGCTCTGGGCCTCTGCCGCTCGGCGGCTTCAGCGGGCGCGGCCTACGGCGTTTTCGCGCTATCGCTGTTTTGAGCATGAATTTTGCAATAACTGTGCCGTGCGCGAGCGGCTTCCAGACGGGCAGTTATGACCCTTGCCCAGGCCTCAGGCAAGCGACGGCTGAATGGATACTGGACAGGCACGGACTCGACGAGCGACCCGTGTCTCGCGGCATACGGGAGGTGCATTTTTTTCTTGCAATTTTGTCAGAACGTTGTATAAGCCAAGGGATGTTTGAAACATGTGGGAGGTGAGATCGAGAAGGAAATTTCGAAAGAAAGGGGGTAGTTAATTGAGGGCATTGGGCAAACACCTTTTGGTGGAACTGTACGGGTGCAATCCGGAGTTGCTCAAAAAGGTTGACGCCGTCCGGAAAATCTTGGTGACGGCAGCCAAGTCCTGTAAGGCCACGGTGGTAGACGTGGCCTTCCACGAGTTCAAACCCTTTGGGGTAAGCGGAGTCGTGGTCATCGCCGAATCCCACCTCTCGATTCACACCTGGCCGGAGTATCAATACGCAGCAGTGGATATCTTCACCTGTGGGAACAGTATCGAGCCGGAACAGGCAGTCCGGCACATCGCGGACAGCTTCAATTGTCCTCACCCATCCATCGTGGAGGTAAAGCGGGGTTTCATTTCGGGATCCGGACCCTTGCCTCACAAGGTGGAGCAAGGTGGCCGAAGATCTCGCGAGAAGGTCCCGGCAGTTCCCTAGACCTTCCGGTCACCCGGACCATCTGGGTCGACAGGTACCGGTGTCCCGCGTAGGACATTTCCAGTGAAACGGCATCTTGCGTGGAGGGCAAGCCTCGTGGGCGTGGCTGCCCTCCTCTCCTTTTTGTACGTGCTCCCATCGATCCCGGGATTTTCACCGCTCCCAGGGTGGTGGAGGTTCGTGCGCCCCCTCATCTTTGCCCCGCCACCCGAGCCGATCAATTTGGGACTGGATCTCCAGGGAGGGATACATCTGGTGCTCGAGGTGGACGCCGAGAAGGCGGTCGAGAACGCCGTCGAGCGGCGCGTGGCAGAGATCCAGAGGGCCTTCGAGGGAGAAGGCATCACCGTGGAGGTACTCGAGCGTCGGGGGTCGAGAGAGATCTTCCTCGAGATCACGGACGAAAAGGCCCGGGGTGCGGTGGATCGGATCTTGGGGAGCTATCCGGACATGGTGCGGTCCGAGGAAGGAGCGACCCGGATACTCCTCACCCTGGGCGGTCGGGAGGTGGCTTATATTCAAGAGCGGGCGGTCGAGCAAAATGTCCAGAAGATCCGGAACCGGGTGGACGAGTTTGGGGTGCGGGAACCGCTCATCCAACGCGAGGGGGATCGCCGCATCATCGTGCAGTTGCCGGGAATCAAGGATCCGGAGCGGGCCATCGCCCTCATTGGCAAGACCGCACTGCTCGAGTTCAAGATGGTCAATGACCAACACAGCCTCGATGAGGCTCTCAAGGGAAAGATCCCAGAGGGCTCTGAGATTCTGTATGAAAAAGTCCTGGACCCACAGGGACGCGTCGTGCAACGCATCCCATATCTGCTGGAGCAAAAGACCCTCCTCACTGGCGATGTGCTGACCTCTGCCCAAGTCCGATTCGATCCGGATACGAACGAGCCGTATGTCGCCATCGCCTTTGACCGGGCGGGAGCCCGGATCTTTGAAGAGATCACGCGCAAGAACGTCCGACGCCGTTTGGCGATCATTCTCGACGGGAACGTCTATTCGGCCCCCGTTATTAATGAGCCCATTGCAGGCGGACAGGCCCAGATCACCGGGCGGTTCACGCCGGAGGAGGCCCGGGACTTGGCCATCGTGCTGAGGGCCGGTGCCCTGCCGGCCCCTGTCAATGTCATTGCGAATTTGACCGTGGGGCCCTCATTGGGCCAGGATTCCATTCGGGCCGGGGTCCGGGCAAGCCTCCTCGCTGGGATCTTGGTGATCCTGGTGATGGGCTTCTACTACCGTTTGGCCGGGGTCATCGCTGATATGGCCCTCTTCCTGAACCTCCTCATGATGCTCGGGGTGTTGGCAGGGATTCAGGCCACGTTGACCCTGCCGGGGATTGCGGGGATCGCCCTCACCATTGGGCTGGCGGTGGATAGTAACGTCCTGATCTTCGAGCGAATCCGGGAAGAGCTGCGACTCGGGAAAACGGTCCGGTCCGCGGTCGATAGCGGATACAGCAAGGCCTGGGTCACCATCCTCGATTCCCACATTACCGCCCTGATCACGGCCCTGGCCCTCTTTCTCTTCGGCAGTGGCCCGGTTCGGGGGTTTGCGGTTACCTTGGCCATCGGTATCCTCATCAACCTCTTTACAGCCACGGTGGGGACGAAAGTCGTCTTCGACTGGTTAATCCTTCGGGGGATGAGACGGATCAGTATCTGAGGGCGCACCATGGAGATTATTGGCAAGACCAATATCGATTTTCTGGGGATGCGGCGCGTGGCCTTCAGTGTGTCCATCCTCCTGGTCCTCGTGGGGTGTGTTGCCGCGATCCAGATTGCCCGAGGGCGTGCCAATCTCGGGATCGACTTCGCCGGCGGCACATCCGTACAACTCCGCTTTGAAGAGCCGGTCGAGCTCGGCAAGGTCCGGAGGGTCCTTGCCGAGGGTGGTTTCCCAGACAGTGAACTCCAGCAGTTCGTCGGCGGACGCCGACTCTTCATCCGGGTGAAATCGTCCGGGGAGCCGGTCACCGGGACCGCGGCCGCCATCGAAAAGCAGTTGAGTCAGGCCTTTTCCACACAATCCTTCATCGTGGAAACCTCCAATGAGGTCGGGCCCGTCATCGGACGGGAGCTGCAGCAGGCGGCCCTCTGGGCCATTCTGATATCACTGGTGGGTATCGTGAGCTACATCGCCTGGCGCTTTGAATTCCGTTTTGGGATCATTGCCACCGTGGCGACGTTTCACGATGTCCTGGTGGTCCTCGGAATTTTTTTCCTTTTTGGGAAAGAGATTACGCTGCTGATCGTGACCGCGCTGCTGACGCTGGCCGGATATTCGCTGACCGACACGGTGGTGGTCTTCGACCGGATTCGCGAGAACTTTCGGGCCCGACGGCGAGGCGCGCTGGCCGAAATCATCAATGACAGCATTAATCAAGTCCTGAGCCGGACCATCATGACCTCCCTCACCACCCTGCTCGCGATTCTCGCGCTGTACCTCCTGGGGGGAGAAGTCCTGCGGGATTTCTCCCTGGCTTTGCTCCTCGGGATCGTCGTGGGAACCTATTCCTCCGTCTTCGTGGCCTCGCCGTTGGTGTATGAATGGAGGATGCGGATCCGCCGGCAGCCGGTGGGTGCCAAGAGACAGGCACAAAGTTTGCATTAGTATTCACTGCTTACAACCGTTAGACCATCGGGAACATTAGGCGACCTTATTAACCTTAAATTAAAAGGAGATGCCTCTCGCCGGCAGGGCCTGGCACAGGGGGGCGGATAAGGAGAATCATGAAGGACAAGATTGGGGGAGTGCTGAGCGTCTTGGCGGTTATCGGGTTGCTCTTCGGGCAAGTCGCCACCTCAGGGGTTGCCTCTGCCGAAGAGCAGGGGAAGAAACCGGCTGTCCTCCCTGAGGGCGTCTATCTGGTCAAGGAGCGTGACACCCTGTGGGCCATCGCCGGCCGCTTTCTTGATAACCCGCGCCTTTGGCCTGAGGTCTGGAAGCAGAATCCCTTTATCAGCAACCCCGATTTGATCTTTCCCGGCGATCCCTTGACGATCCCAGGGCTCACCGGTCCGCCAAAAGCGGTGGCCGAGGCCCCCCCGGTGCCTGAAGAGTATGTGCTACCCCCCGTTGCTCCCGAACCTGAAATCGAGGAGCCTTTCGTGGGAGAACCATTCCCCGTGGAAGAGCCATTTCCCGTCGAGGAGCCGCCGCAAGTCGCAGAGATACGGGAGGGGGAGGGGGCCATCAGAATCCAGGAGCGCGGAAGGATTCCCATCATTCCCCGGGGAGAACTGGAGTGCAGCGGATTCGTGGCCGAAAGAGAAGAGATCCATACGATCGGCCGGATCCTCCGGTCGGAGGAAGAGTATGATGTGGGATTGTCGTACATGAACCAGGTCTTTGTCGACCTCAAAGGACGGCAAGTACAGGAGGGGGATCGCTTCCAGATCGTCCGCCCCACCAGAAGGGTCAATCATCCGGTGACCGGAAGTCGTGTGGGTATCAAGGTGAGGACCTTGGGGACCGTGGAGATCGTTGATCCCGTCGGGCGGGAACCGCGCGCTCGGATCATCTACAGCTGTGAGGACATCGCCGCCGGGGATGCCCTGGTCGAGGCAAAGGCCTTGGATATCCCGCCCGTAGGCATGAGCCGTCCCACGAATCTTCAACGCGGTGGATACATTGTGGCCTCCAAGAGTGATGCCGACTCCTTGGGCCAGGGGGACATCGTCTATCTGGATCTCGGCCAGACGGAGCAGATCGTCCCTGGCGATGAGTTTGCCATCTTTAAGAGGTCCGGTCGGCGCGCCTCCGCGGAGGAGATAGAGCGAGGAGAGCTGGTCGTTGTTCGGACGACCGCCAAATCGGCAGCCGCCCTGGTCACTCGTTCCGACCTCGCTCTAGAGGGGGGCGAGCGGATCGTCCTGCTCCGGAAGATGCCCTAACTGGCTAGCCGTCGCTAGAAAGCTAGAACACTAGGATGCTGGAACGCTCGAACGTTACACCGGGAAGACCCTTTCGAGCCTTCTAGCGTCCTAGCATCCCAGCGCTTGTGTCGGCTGATCGCTGACTGCTGATAGCCACCCAATGGTCCCTCTTGACTCCCGCTTCTCCCAGAGTATAATTCCAACCCTTACGCTGAGGCGATGACTGGTCCAACCTGGAGGGGCCATGGAGGAGCGCGAAGCGTGGCTGGCACTCAACATGGTGCCACATGTGGGTCCGGCCACCTTTGCCATAC
>JBFHXD010000145.1:0-6003 GCA_041599135.1 Methylomirabilales bacterium (SeqCode)
AATGTGCCGAGTGATGCCTCGAGATGAGGCCACCGTTGGATGACCTCTCGCATCTGTGCGATTTCATAATCGGTCCAGTGATACAATCGAGCCCCCCGCACATCGCCTACATATTCAAGGAACTCGTTGAAGATTCTGGCTTCGTCCTCGGGCCCCCTGGCAAGAAACTTGTCGTACCGATCCTGCTCTGCATCCCAACATCCAATGAGGTAGACGTGCGGTGGTACGGTCGGATGCAAGTCATCCGAGGTTTCAAAGTCAAAATACAGATGTCGTTTAGCCCGAGGAATGTTCAGGCGAGATTTGGGCTTTAGAATGGGCTGTCCGGTCTTGTAGGCCTGTGCCACATAATACGCCTGGTGTCCGTGTTTGTTCCCGAGAATTTCACGGATCTTTTCCAGGGGAAGGTTCCAGAGCTCATCGACGCGATGAATCCCGGCTTCACGCAGCTTGTCCCGCTCCTTTGCCCCAACACCGGCCAGCAGGACCAGATCCTTCCTGTTCTCTACCAGCTTATTCCCATACACCCGCCAGGGCGAGTCCGTCACATCGGGTGGCCTGCCGGGTTCGGGCATGGGGCCGCCGTCACGCAAGGCCCTCCAGCTTGCCATGAGCTCATCAAGCTGATTATGCCTGTCGGGGATTGTCACCGTCCCCATCCCATCTTTCAGGACAACTGTCAGCTCTGCCGGGTTATACCCTTGTATCCTTGCCAGCATCCGATTGTAGATGGCAGCCTGTAAGACATGGTAGTCCCGCAACGATTTTGACCGCTTGATCTCCAATACGCGATAGTGGTACGGCCCCAGGTCCGACTCGCGCGCGTCGTCCCGGACGAGCAGATCGCCCTTCCCGTAGGTCTCTCCGCGGAGGTCCCAGAGCTGCGGTTGATAAATCGCCCTAGTCCCTTCCAGCATCGCACGCAGGGTATTCTTGAGCGCCTCAAAGCCAAAGTCGGGGTTGATTTTTAACGCATCAGGATAGTGCTCGCTCACCCACGCCTCCTCGTGCTCGATTCCGCGTTGAAACCGCATCTCGTCGTGGCGGCTGGTCTCGTCGACGGCCTCCGAGGGGGGGGCATGATATTGGCACCATATCCAGAAGGGATCACGAAGCACTTGATACACCAGGGAGGGCCGAAATATGGATTGGCGGTCTAACTCCAGTCCGCCCGTCGCCCGCTCGATAAGCTCTTCAACTGTCACTCGCTCACCACCCTCCAGATCGTGTTGGTGACCATTATACACAGCAACACCCTCACAGGTCATCCCTGCCCGGAAGGGCGCATGAATTTGTGGCCCGTCGTCGATGGTGCCGGAGGTTGGCCGGGGATATGGTCACCCCGTAGAGATTGTCCGATGGACCGCTGACCCCTTCTGCTATTTAGAAAAAGTAGCCCTCTTTTTTCAGCAGATTGAGTACGGTTCTTGCATCAGTGAGAGCCTGTGCGGTGAGAATCGTATGGGAGGACTGAAATGCGGAAATTAACTCTCCTCGCTTTCGCAGGGCTCCTGATTGTTTTGGGGCTTACAGCATGTTCCCGCCTCATATGGGTCAAGCCTGGGGCAACGCAGCTCGATTATGATCAGGACAAGTATGCCTGTCGCCAGGAAACACAAAAGGAGGTGACCACCCGCAGGGTAGATGCCGTGGTGAAGTCGCCTGGCCACAGAGTGGCGGGAGACGGTGTCGTGCGTCACAAGAAGGCTGTCTATGGCCAAAGGGAACGAATCGAGGTAAAGCAGGAGACCGACTGGAGCCTCTTTGGAGACTGCATGAGGGCTCGGGGATGGCAGCAAGTGAAGGAGCAATAGGAGAGCTACAAGGGCTTGTCAAGCGCAGGAGCCGATATCACCCCATATTTTCGCAAGATATCGAAACCTGACCCTCAAGCCGCCTGAGACAAGAGCAGACTTGACCCCATCCCCGGGGGCTATGCGAAGGAGCCAATATCACCCCTATATTTTCGCAATTGCGAAAACGTGGGTGGTGTGGGGTTATCCTGTTTGTGCGGGGGATAGCGCAGGGACGGGGGTTATGCTACGAGGGGGTTCCCGATTGGGGAAGTGGGAAAATATTGATTGTCAAGACTGGAACTTGCCCCAAACTTTCTATCGGACCCCTTTCTTTCGTTAACGGTGGAGGGGAAGGACCTTCTGGGAGCTTTATCGGTAAATCTCCCGTCGATGAGCGATGCGCGCAACATCGACGACCCGCGCGTCATCATCGACTAGGTAGACAATGCGATAGTCACCAACCCGTATTCGATAGCCTTCTATTCCCTCTAGCTTGACAGCCCCGCGGGGCCGGGGTTTACTCTCTAGGGCGAGGAGCTTCTGCCAAACGCGTCTCGCAACACCAATGGGGAGCCGGTTCAATTCCCGTTCCGCTCTGGGTTTGAGCCGAACGGTATAGGACATCAACTCCCCGCTTTTAGCTTGCCGCGCTCACGGCGCTCCCGTTCATCAATATAGTCTCGAAGCGGTCGCGACGGTTTGTCCCGCTCCTCTTCGATGACCAGACGGTCCGAAACGTCCTCAAGGATTCGACGGAGCTTTCGGTCGCGCGCAATTCGGGCGAGAACGTTCTCTTGCTCTCGCTTGGAGAGAGCCTTGAACGCGGTATAAAAAATCTCCGCTGTTGCTTGCTGTGGTGTCACGAGATCTCACCTCCCCGGGGGTCTCCTCTAGCAGCTTAGCATACACGAGAACGGGGGCTTTGGCGAGGGACAAGGACTGAATCACCAAGTGGGTGCCCGAGCTGGGCCGCGGTTTGCTCACCCCGGATAGATTGTCAAATGTAGACTTGACCCCATGCGCCCTCCCCTCATTTTCATATTTTCGCAATTGCGAAAACGTGGGCCCTATTCTTCTCAACTGAATAAAAGCCTACCAATTATTCGGACCAAATAATAGATGGCTGCCAGGATACCAATCCACATGACAACCATCCTGACGGAATACATCCAACCGGTAATTTTGTAACATCGGTCACACCACGACCCCGTATAGGGCACTGGGCCTGGAAAATGTCTCGTATGGCCTGGTTGCTCACATCTTTGGCAAATCCCGCAGAATCCGTGAGGAATATTATTTTTATCCAAATATTCCTTGTCAAGGGCTCCGCAGTAACAACCCCTATCTGCTTCATACATGTTTCACATTACCTCTACGCATGCCCAGCTCGCTGCGGCCGCCAGTTGGCTTACCGCCGCACCCTGATCGAATCCGGTTTGCAAAACAAAACGCCTTCACGGCTGTCCTTCCCCGCAAAGGCGGTGCAATCAGTGTGCCGGAGGTGGGCCGGAGGCTATGGTCACCCCGGTTTCATTACGGAGTGCTCAAAAGTTGAGTCAAGAGCAGACTTGACCCCTCCCTTCCGTCGAGCGATTTCGGCAACAGGTTGTGAACACTTTGGGTTGCTTGGATGTAAAAAAGTAAAACCCCCTCCCGGGCTATTTTTCACTCGGGAGGGCGTCTGAATTTGTGGCCCGCCGTGGATTGTGCCTGCGGTGGGCCGGAGGCTATGCGCAGGAGACACTATCCCCCCATAATTTCGGAATTGCGAAAACGTGGAGGCAGAAGGATCATCCAGATAAGGGCGCCGACCGTCACAGCGTCCGGGGGTTCGCCGAGTAGCCATAACCGGCATCTTACTATTTCTTGGGTGCTACAAGTACCCAATGATGGTTGCCGCGACAGCTGTGAGCGCCAACCAAGCGGCGAGCACACGCATTATGGCATCACTCATGAGACGCAACGTCTCCAGGAGGGCTGTGCGCTTGCGCAGCCTGGCGTCTCTGAAGGCCGCAGCCGCGGCAAGGGCAGCGCCCCCGACGGCCCACCACTGCGTTTCAAGAAAGAGTTCGATAAAGGCGACCAGGGAGATGCCCTTGCCAGTAATCCCCCACAGTGTCGCAAGGGCGGCGACGGCCGCCACGACCGCCATCCAGCCCAAAAATGGGCCAGGTAGTCCTCTTATGGAAAAGGGAATCATTCCGGCGGCGCCCCCTAGGCTTGAATACCCTTGATAAGAAGTCTACACCATATCCACATTCCCATGAGATCCCTGCGTCCTCACTTCAGTCGCTGAAAATCGAAACGCCTTCCCGGGCTGTGTTTCTCCCGAGAAGGCGGTGCAATCATTGTGCCGGAGGTTATGGGCACTCCGGAGAGAGTGTCAGATGTCGACTCGACCCCTCCGTTCCTTTCGTTATTTGTCAACAAAAGACTTGACCCCCTCTCGGCCGGGGTCATGGCTGGCTAGTCCTTCGGGATTGGTGAGGCCCGAGAAGCCTGATTGCGCGGCCGGTGTCCCATCTTCTCGTGTGCCGGTGAGCACGCATAGGTGACTGACGAGTAGTCCATTGAGACTCTAAAAGGGACCCAGGTCGACGGGGCAGTCTATTCCCTTGACACGCTTTTTCATAGGTGACCCCATTCCGAATGGAGAGGAGCTTCCAGCGAGTTAGTGAAGTTAGGCAAGTCTGACACGGGTCGGGCTCGAATATCAAATATCATGCCTGACCCCAATCCCGACCCGTTCCCGTTTAACCTTCGCATCCACGCGGCTCCCCAGAGCCACCCTCTTCCTTCCATCTTCCCGCAGATTCGCCTCTTCAAAAAAAAGATGCCGGACGCTCCCCTGTACGAGTAACGCTTTCGGCCAGAGTGCGGGCAGACCGCCCGCTTGGCTAGGGGGGTCAGCACCCGGTTTGCCGATCCGCCTGAAGGTACGTGCGATCCAGAAACGAATTCAACGCCTCGAGCCAGCCGGGCGCCTTGGGCTTCTCCGTCAGGTCTGAGCCCGGGGTCGAGGCCTCTTCCGAGTCGGTGCTGTTACTCATGGACGCTCCGCCGTCAGGACAATGCTGGCTTCGGTCGCCTGATTCTGCAACGGGATCCGCGATCATTTCCAGACGCGGGCCTTTGCCATCTCCTCCTCGAGGATCTTACGGGTTGCTTGTTCCTCCTGAAAGCGGCGCTCCGCGTCTTCCAGCTCGGCCCTGAGGCTTTTCATCTCATCGCGGAGGGTTTCAACCTGCACACCCATCGAGGATTTGACCTCGCCCATCTCCTCGCGGAGTCTATCGTCCTCCCGACCGCGCCAGAAGTACCCGATCCCGAACCCGATGAGGATCGTAACGGCGACCAGGAGTAGAACGGCCCATGGCCTCATGGCACCCGCCTTCGCATCAGGGCCTATGCCTTCACGCGCTACCTGCCGCGTACCGGCAGCTTCGATTAGGGCCACAGTATCTGCGGCCGGGTGGATCTGTCAAGCGTTCCCGCTCCCACTCACACCTTCGGCACCCCTCTACCGCAGGGATCCTCCATCGGAAGAATAACGCTTGGCAAGGAGGGAGGGGAGAGCTATGTTCATGCTAGCTTTCATGACCGGCTTGTTGTGGAAACTGGAACCGCAAGGGCTTCAGTGAGAGCCCCTGCGGTTTTTTTATGCAGTCAGGTTCCGTTGCGACGGATCCTAAAGAGAAAGGAGGGAGAAAAGAACATGCGACACACTGGTACCGTGAAGTGGTTCAACGATGCCAAGGGCTACGGATTCATCGAGCGACCGGACGGCGACGATGTTTTCGTGCACTATTCGGCGATCCAGGGCAACGGATTCAAGACCCTGTCCGAGGGGCAGGCACTTGAGTTCGATATCGTGGAAGGACCGAAGGGTAAGCAGGCGGCCAACGTCACCAAGCGATAGTTGGCCACTCAGCTCTAGGTAGAAAGGGCCCCGATAATCGGGGCCCTTTTGCTTTTTGCATTCGGATCTGTCTCGTGCGTCGCCGACGGTGCCGGAGGTGGGCCGGGGGATAATGGTCAGCCGGGTTTCATTACGTAACGCTCAAAAGCTGAGTGAAGAGCAGACTTGACCCCATGCCTGATGTGACCCCAGTCCCTTTGCCTAGAATTAATAGAAGATGGAATCCAGAAATGCTGCGCGTCGTCTCCATACTGCCGCTTGTTGTTTGTCTTTCGGACTCGGTGAATT
>JBFHXD010000146.1:0-5971 GCA_041599135.1 Methylomirabilales bacterium (SeqCode)
ATATCATTTTGACGGAGTACCTCGCCCCAAAAGGACGACCGATTCCGGTCAATTCGCGCAGTCATGACCGATGGTTTCAACACATTGCCATCGTCGTCAGCGACATGGACCAGGCCTATCAGCGACTACGCCAAAACAAAGTCCGTCACCTGTCCACGGGTCCTCAACAGCTTCCGGATTGGAATACGAATGCAGCCGGTATTCGCGCGTTCTACTTTGCCGATCCGGATAGCCACCCTCTGGAGATTATTCAATTCCCTCCGAAAAAGGGCGATCCCAAATGGCATGGTCCAAGCGACAAACTTTTCCTCGGCATCGATCACACGGCCATCGTCGTAAGTGACACGGAAAATAGCCTAAGATTCTATCGGCATGTATTGGGCCTCAAGGTGGTTGGTCATAGTGAAAATTACGGAATCGAACAGGAGCATCTGAATAACGTCTTTGGCGCGCGCCTTCGCATCACCACGCTTCGAGCTGCGGCCGGGCCCGGGATCGAGCTGCTCGAATACCTCGCGCCGCGAGATGGCCGCCCCATGCCAGCGGATGGGCAGGCGAACGATCTGATGCACTGGCAAACGACGTTGACCACCCGGGCCGTGGAGGAAGCCGCGCAGCGGTTGCGTGTCGGCAAATTTGGCTTCGTGTCACCCGGTGCCATCACGATTCCAGAGGGAAAACTCGGATTCACAAAAGGTTTCTTGGTTCGGGATCCCGATGGCCACGTGATGCAGCTCATAGAAAAATGAGTAACCTCCAACAGTGTTGGTTCGAGTGTTATCCCCTATGCTGACTGGGGAAGACTGAGGAAAGGAATCGTGACCAAAGAGGAAAGAAGACTGGAAGAATCGCGCGAACGCAAAGCGCACTGGAAGCGCTGGGGCCCATACCTGAGCGAACGAGCCTGGGGAACCGTGCGGGAGGACTACAGTGCCGATGGGACTGCCTGGGATTATTTCCCTCACGATCATGCCCGCTCCAAGGCATACCGCTGGAATGAAGACGGCATCGCAGGCATCTGTGACCGACACCAGCTCATATGCTTTGCCCTTGCCCTGTGGAATGGGCACGATTCCATCCTGAAAGAGCGCATTTTCGGTTTGACCGGCAGCGAGGGCAATCACGGGGAGGACGTCAAAGAGTACTACTTCTACCTCGATTCGACGCCCACCCACTCGTACATGAAGTACCTGTATAAATATCCCCAGGCGCCTTTCCCCTATGGATGGCTTGTCGAGGAAAATCGGCGGCGTGGACGAGGGAGCCTTGAATTCGAGCTTCTCGAGACGGGCGTGTTCGACGAGGATCGGTACTTTGACGTTTTCGTTGAATACGCGAAAGCCGGTGTGGAAGATATTCTCATCCGCATCACCGTGGTGAATCGTGGGCCGGATTCGGCCCAGTTGCATCTGCTGCCGACGCTCTGGTTTCGCAATACCTGGTCATGGGATCAAAACGAGCCTCGGCCAAAGCTCCGCCAGGCGGCGCGCTACAAGCCAGAAGCCGTGGTCGAGATCCAGCATCACGTGTACGGCCAACGCTGGCTCTACTGCGAAGGCTCACCGCAGCTGCTCTTTACCGAGAATGAAACAAACACCCAGCGACTCTATGGAGTTGACAACGGCTCACCCTATGTGAAGGACAGCATCAATGACTACATCGTCCATGGCGTCAAGGAGGCGGTGAATCACGAGCACGTCGGCACGAAAGTGTCCACCCATTACCCCCTCATTGTCCCACCGGGGGAAACAGTAACCGTGCGGTTGCGGTTGACCGATACCGAAATGCCAACTATCGGCAAGAAGCTGTTCGACGCGGACTTCAACCCGACCTTTGCACAACGCGAACGCGAAGCGGAGGAGTTTTACGCGACCGTTATTCCCCAGAATCTGTCACCGGATGCCCGGAGCGTCATGCGCCAATCCTTTGTTGGACTACTCTGGTCCAAGCAATTCTACCATTACGTCGTGAAGGAATGGCTCGAAGGCGATCCCGCATTTCCAACACCGCCTCCCCAGCGACTGCACAGTCGCAACCACGAGTGGACTCATCTGTACAACGCCGACGTCATCTCGATGCCGGACAAATGGGAATACCCTTGGTATGCCGCCTGGGATCTCGCCTTCCACTGCCTGCCACTGGCACTGATGGATTCCGATTTCGCCAAGGAGCAACTGATCCTGATGCTCCGCGAGTGGTACATGCATCCGAATGGTCAACTGCCCGCCTACGAATGGGCCTTTGGTGATGTGAATCCTCCGGTGCACGCCTGGGCGGCTTGGCGCGTCTACAAGATCGAGAAGAAACGCCGCGGCACCGGTGACCGCGCATTCCTCGAACGGATCTTCCACAAGCTCCTCCTGAACTTCACCTGGTGGGTGAATCGCAAGGATGCCGAAGGGAAAAACGTCTTCCAGGGTGGATTTCTGGGGTTGGACAACATTGGTGTCTTCGATCGGAGCGCGCCGCTCCCGACGGGCGGCCACATCGAGCAGGCGGATGGAACGAGCTGGATGGGGATGTACTGCCTGAACCTGCTGGCAATTGCGCTGGAGCTGGCCCGGGAGGATCCGGCCTACGAAGATGTCGCCAGCAAGTTTTGGGAGCATTTCATTTACATCGCTCATGCCATGAATACCCTTGGTCTCTGGGACGACGCCGACGGCTTCTATTACGACGTGCTGCACGTAGATGGCGATCACCTTCCCCTGAGGGTCCGGTCGATGGTGGGGCTGATTCCTCTGTTCGCCGTCGAGACGTTGGATCCCAAACTGTTGGACCGGCTGCCTGGCTTCAAGCGGCGTCTGGACTGGTTCATCGACCATCGGCCCGACCTGACCCAAGGGTGTGCGTGCATGCGAACCCCCGGCCGAGGGGCCCGGCGGCTCCTCTCGATCGTTGATCGCGACCGACTGCGTCGCGTCCTGAAGCTGATGCTCGATGAGCGGGAATTCCTATCTCCGTACGGGATCCGCGCCCTGTCACGATTTCATCACGATCACCCTTACATCCTCACGGTCCACGGCACGGAGCACCGCGTCGACTATGAACCGGCCGAGTCGAGCACCGAGCTTTTTGGCGGCAACTCCAATTGGCGAGGCCCGATTTGGTTTCCCGTCAACTACTTGATCATCGAGTCGCTACAGAAGTTTCATTACTACTTGGGCAATGACTACAAGGTGGAGTGCCCGACCAGCTCGGGTCACATGATGACCCTGTGGGAGGTAGCGGCAGAGCTCTCCCGCCGACTGACCCGGATCTTCCTGCGCGGCCCCGACGGGCAACGGCCGGTGTATGGTGGCCTGACGAAGTTTCAGGAGGACCCGTACTGGAGGGACTTGATACTTTTCCACGAATACTTTCATGGCGACAACGGCGCCGGCATCGGGGCCAGCCATCAGACCGGGTGGACTGGTCTCGTGGCCAAGCTGCTGCAGCAAAGTGGGGAGTGACACGAGGGACCACGGCCATCAATAGATAGGGCACCCAAGAAGAATCATGATTAAGGTCAGGCGGGCGTACGATACGCCAAAATCTCGGGAGGGCCGTCGCTACCTCGTGGACGGGCTCTGGCCCCGAGGGATAAAAAAAGTCACCCTTTCATTGGATGGCTGGTTGAGGGATGTCGCTCCCAGCACCACCCTTCGCAGCTGGTTCGGGCACGACCCGAACCGGTGGGCTGAGTTCCAGCGCCGATACGCTTCGGAACTCGACCGCCGTCCCGAGGCATGGCGACCTCTTCTCAAGGCAGCGCGCCGAGGAACTGTGACCTTGCTCTACAGCGCCCGGAATGCCCAGCACAATAACGCGGTAGCGCTTAAAAGCTACCTCGAGGCGGAGCTAAAGAAGGGTTCTTAAACAAAAGGAGGTTTGGGTTCATGGCAACGACGACAGAACGCTACGACGCGATTGTGATTGGCAGCGGTCAGGCCGGGAAACCGCTCGCCCTGAGCCTCGCGAAGGCCGGTCGGAAGACAGCCATTGTTGAACGGGAGCATGTGGGTGGAACCTGCGTCAACGTGGGCTGTACCCCGACGAAGACGATGGTAGCCAGTGGTCGCGTTGCGTATCTCGCGCGACGGGCAGGAGACTATGGCGTCCGCCCGAACCCAGTCCAGGTGGAAATGGCCAAGGTTCGGCAGCGAAAGCAAACCATCGTAGACAGCTTCCGGAATTCCGGCCAGCGGCAGCTCGAAAAAACCGAAGGCGTGGACCTGTTGTTTGGTGAGGCGAGCTTTACAGCTCAAAAGATGATCGCAGTCCGCATGAACAGTGGAGGGACCCGTCAGCTCGCCGCTGATACGATATTCATCAATACCGGCGGCCGACCGGCGAAACCGTCAGTCGCTGGTCTCGACATTTGTTCAACCCTCGACTCCTCATCAATTATGGAACTCGACATGCTGCCGGCCCATTTGCTCGTGCTCGGGGGTGGTTACATCGGCCTGGAGTTTGGCCAGATGTTCCGTCGCTTTGGCAGCGAGGTGACAGTGGTACAGCGAAGCAAGCAGTTGCTTGGGCGGGAAGATCCCGACGTCGCCGAAGAAGTGGCCAAGATCCTGCGTGAGGATGGCGTCGAGGTGCTGCTCGAGACACAAACGCTGCGCGCCGAGCAGGCCGACGCCACCATTCGCCTGACGGTGCGGACGCAGAATGGAGAACGTACGCTCAGCGGATCACATTTATTGGTCGCGGCTGGTCGGGTGCCGAACACTGACGCACTGAATCTGAGTGCCGCTGGGGTCAAGATGGACAAAGGCGGCTTTGTGCAGGTGAACGAGCGGTTGGAAACGAACGTCTCGGGCATCTACGCGCTGGGCGACGTCAAGGGAGGCCCCGCCTTTACGCACATCTCGTACGATGACTTTCGCATCGTGCGCACCAACCTGCTGGAAGGCAGCAACGCCACGACGAATGGTCGGCTGGTGCCGTACACCGTGTATATCGACCCGCAACTGGGCCGCGTCGGACTCAGCGAGACAGAGGCGCGCGCCCAGGGTCGTCACATCCGCGTGGCCAAAATGCCGATGGCCTATGTGGCGCGGGCCCTGGAAATGGACGAGCCGCGCGGCTTCATGAAGGCCATCGTCGATGCGGACACCAATCAGATCCTGGGATACACCGCCCTGGGCGTTGAAGGCGGGGAGCTGATGTCGATGGTGGAGATCGCGATGATGGGCAAAGTCCCCTACACCGCGCTGCGGGACGGGATCTTTGCCCACCCCACCCTGGCGGAAGCCCTAAACAATCTCTTTGCAGCAGTGGACGCGTGAGGGGACAGCCAGCAAACCGGACCCAACCAAGTCAGGCGCCGCAACACTTCTTGTATTTGCGGCCGCTTCCGCAGGGGCAAGGCTCGTTTCGACCAATCTTGCCGCCAGCCCTGACAGCAGCCACAGGCGCCGGAGAAGGCTTGAGGGATTGTTTACGAGCGGGACGGAGCGATTCCTTGTGGACCGGGGGGGTGCTTCGGCCATCGCCTGAGGGGGCCTGCTCTGCTTCTGCGGGGACCTCGGCCGTGAGCTCTCGGGCGCTCACCTGGAGGCGGAACAGATACTGAACGGTTTGCTCCTTGACTCGATCGACGGTGCCATCAAACAGCTCGAATCCCTCCCGCTTGTACTCCACGAGGGGATCCCGCTGACCGTAACCGCGCAGGCCGATGCCTTCCTTGAGATGATCCATAGCCAGGAGATGGTCCTTCCACTGCCCATCCACGACTTGGAGCATGATCATCCGCTCCAGGTACCTGAGCAGGTCCGCCCCCAGCTCCTGTTCCTTCCTCTCATAGGCTGCACGAATCTTGTCCGAGAGGTCTCCCAATAACTTTCCGTACGTGAGCTCCGAAAGCTCATCGGCCGACACTGCATATTCCACCCCGAACTGTCGATACATCGCCTCGGACAGTCCTCCGAGATCCCAGTCCTCGGGGTAGGAATCCTCTCGGGCGTAAATGCCTACGAGAGATTCG
>JBFHXD010000147.1:0-5902 GCA_041599135.1 Methylomirabilales bacterium (SeqCode)
CCGACCCGTGTCTCGAGGACACGCTCCTCGGCTTTGGCAACCTCGAACGCGGTCTTCGCGCGAAGGTACTCGTCCTCCGATAATATCTTTTCATGGAACAGCTGCCGGAATCGCTTCATATTGGTTTCGGCCTCGCGTCGCACAGCCTTGGCCTTGTCCAACTGGGCGATCAAGAGCGTGGCATCGAGCTCGAGGATGATGTCGCCGGCGTTGACCCGGTCCCCCTCGTACAGAGGAAGGCGGAGGAGGCGCCCTTCCTCCTGGTTATAGATTCGCACCGTCTGGCGGTGACGCAGCGACCCGGTGTACACGCTGCTCATGCGCAAGGTCTCTGCGACCACGGCGGCGGACTCCACCAGATGGGCTGGGGCGTCCCGCTTATTCGCCGACTGCGAGTTGGAAACGCTCGCGGCATCTTGCGTACAGGCGCTCATACTAAGGACGAGCGCCGCCAGCAGCGCGACGCACGCCAATCCACACGGCGCCTGAAGGCTCTGTCGGTACCGTCCGAACATCATGAATTCAAAGCCCAATCCTTTCGCGGGGGAACACCCCGGCCTGTAATATTATCACTTCCGTATCGGTGTGCGGCTCGAAAAGTCGGAAATCCACTAACTATTTGATTTATTTGATCACACCTGACTTCTTTCCAAAAACAAAACGCCCTCCCACAACTGTAATCTGCCGGAGAGGGCGTCTAAATGCTCGGTGTGCCCTAAATGCCCAGTCTGACCCTGCTCCCCTTCACGGGTTCGCGTAATTCCCCTCCCAGAGAAGATGACGGTTGCCGATATGAATCCTCCTCAAGCCAGCATCTTGTGCTGCGTCGATGCATCGGCGCATATGCTCCGACGAAGTGGAAGGAACGTCACCCATGAGGAAGTCGGGATGAAAGGCCAGAAGAGAGTACGGGATCTCGGGGTCCAGGCGTGCGATGAAACGAGCGATGCTCGCGACTTCTGTAACGTCCACATAGCCCGGCACGAGCAAGGTGCTGGCCACGACCAACGGCACCTCGGGACGTTCCGGGATCCGCCCGGCGACTCGCTCGAAGTTTTCCAGCGTTCGCCTGTTCGAGGTACCTGTCAGGGCGATGTACAGACTCTCGGTCCACGCCTTCAGATCAATCTTTACACACCCTCCCGACTGCAGGGCGATCCCTGCCGCACGGTCGAGAAGCTTGGGGTGCATATTCCCAGCCGTCTCCCAGCAGATTCGCACAATACGGTCGCGGTGGCGTTCCAGGATGAGACGGGCGGCCTCAAGTGAATGGGGAAGCTGAGGCGTCGGATCGCCCCCGAAGAAACACACGCACGCTGTCCGCTCATTCACCGCATCGGCCAGTTGCGCTGCCGAGACGGCCTTGCTCCGTTGTGGCCCAAAGCGATATTGCCAGTTCTGACAGAACAGACAATTTAGTGAGCAGGCTTCATAGAAGACGGCCAGATTCTGGTAGCCGTACTCAGGACCCGGGCAATAGGAAAACTGGGGGTAGCCGCAATCAGTGCGGGCAGGACAAACGAAATCGGCAACGCAATTCGTGGGCAGCGGGTCAAAATACCAGGATACCTTCGCCCGTTTCCGCCCGCCATGGGGAAGACCACAGTAGCCCAGGTCCCCCTTCGGGAACCGGCAGTCCTGGGCGCAAATCGCACACGGCAAACCCCCATCGATCTGAGGCGGCTTCTCCGGCAACTGGAATGGACGCCGCGAGGCTGTGTGGGCTTGCTCGATGAACGGTTCCGCATCGGCAAATCGGTCACGCGCACACTCGCCGCAAACCCCCAACACCTGCGCGACTGTCACCGCGCACTTGCCGCACAGGTAGCACTGTTTCATAATGCCGCCTCCCCACCCTGCATCCTTATTATTATAATATAGTCCTGAACCCAAACCTGTCCATTCCGTATAAGAAAAACGACGAGATCTGCGCGGTCCATCGTGATTAAAATAGAGTCAAGAGCAGACTTGACCCTATCCACAGTGGGGAGTATCGTCACCCCCGTTCCCCGATCTCGTGATAGATTCTTAATCCCGGTCTTGTCGGTTAAGAGCATCAGGTACGGTCTTGAAGAGGGTGAGATCGCTTGAGTGACTCGGCCGTTGGTGAGCTCAGTAAAGTCGTTCGCAGCAGCTCGACCGTGCTCTTTCTTGGCGGGACCGACGTAGGAAAGACCACGCTCATCCGTAGTCTACACGAGCAGGTGGGTGGGCAGATCGTCGATGGAGATCTCGGTCAATCGTGGATCGGGCCACCGAGTATTGTGTCGCTGGGGACGCCAAGCAGAATGCAAACCGCCTACTTTGTAGGAGACGTCTCGCCACGCGGGAACCTTCTGCAAGTGACCACGGGCATCGCCCTCATGGCCCAACGAGCAGAACGCCCTTGTCTCATCGACAGCGACGGGTACATCGCCGACGGGGCGGCCCTGGCCTACAAAACGGAATTGATTAACTTGATTCAGCCTAATTTGTTGGTACTCATGCAGCGTCGTGAGGAGCTTGAGTACTACAAGCTGTATGCCCAGAAGCGTATCACCGTGGTCGACCTGCACGTGGACCACCGAAGCGAAAAGACCCGAGAGGAACGCATTCGGGCGCGCGAGATGGGATTTCGCGACTACTTCCGATCAGGCCAGCACCGATGCTGGCCCCTGAGTGGCGTGCAGTTCGAACGCCGTCTCTTGGCCCGAGGGGAGCCCCTCGACTCTCACACGCTTTCGATCATCTTGGGTTGCGGTGTCAAAGGAGCCTGGAGAGCCGGGCGTGAGGCGAGTCTGGTTGTCGATAGGTACCCACACACGCTCAGCACGGCGAAGCGCGCTATGAGCGTCGAAACTGTCCACCTGTACAACTGGAGCGACTTGAGGAATGTGCTGGTGGGGTGTTTGCAAAATTCCGAATACGTAGGGCTCGCGCTATTGAAAGACCTCACATCAGACGAGGTAGCCCTTTGGACGCCGGTCGAGCGCGCGGATGTACTTCAGTTGGGATCATTGCGCGTGAGCGAGGATGGACGCCATGAATCTGTGCGCCCTTCCCTTCAAGCATGAGCGCTCATTCCGGAGTAACCCACGCGACGACCCCAAGCGTCATTTTGGACCCAAGCCGAGTTCTACCTCATCTAAAAAGTAGCCTGTCCCCTTTTCTTTAGAATGTCAAGGGCTGAGGGTCGAAAGCTGAGAGACCCGAACCGTCGGTACCTTGCGCAACGCTTAATGGATTTTCACTTGCGAAAGAATGAAAATGTTTATTGCGAGTGCCTCAAGAAAGAGGAATATGGCGAGACCAGGGATCGCGAAGGATGGTTTCTCCTTTTCCCGCTTGAGGTGTTTGCGATATTTAATCATTTCAACGATGAGTAGAATTGCTGTTGCCACAGGAGTCACTAAAAACAATATGATCAGAACTCCAAATGCTGCGTCCGTGTGGTTCCATCCACCAAGCAGATCTAGTTTTCCCCCTAGAAGGAGTAAGAGAAGTATTTGGGGTAACAGGGCAATAATGATTCGAATGATAACTACCTGATACGCTTATATAAAAGACCGGGACATGGGGCGTTATTCTCTGGACATTTTGTTCACGCTACATAACCCAATGCGGCTGCGTCTGCTTATTCTAACGGGGGCACCCCGCCGAAATCTACTCATCGTGAAAAAAACGAATGCCCTCCCGGCCTATAACCTGTCAAAGGGGGCTCTGAACGCTTAGTGCGCCGTTGATTGTGCCGGAGGTGGACTATGGTCACCCCCGTTACATTATAGCTACCCGCTAAGAGCTACGGGCTGGAAGCTAAGAGTTCCGGTTGCCAAATCAAGATCTGACCCCTACTAGTCAGCTAGCCAGCAGAAAGCCTTGACAGTAAGGCCTGCCGCGTATACGTCCCCCGGTTCGCTTCCAACTCCCTCCGTACGGCCTTTATGAGTAAGGCATCAACCGCCTCTACCTTCCTTCTCATGCCCTCAAAGAGACAAAGGTCGCAGAGGTTATTGATACTTCGGGGGATCCCGTCCGCCGCCCAATGGACTATATTGATGGCCTCATCCGTAAAGATCGGCCGCGTCGCCCCCGCCTTCTCCAGACGAAACTCGATGTAATTGGCAGTCTCCACCACGCCCAGGCGGCCGAGGTGCGATCGGATGGCGATCCGTTGCTCGAGCGACCTCTGCTGGGCGATCACCTCCTTCAGGTCGGGTTGGCCAAACAAGATTAGCGAGAGAAGATGCCGATCGCTCACCTGGAAATTCATCAGGATCCTGAGATCCTCGAAGGCAGCCTTGTGTGTGATCGTTTGGGCCTCGTCGATGATCAGCACTGTTCTTACATCTCTGTCGGCGTTCGTCCGAAGGCGTTCATTAATGGCATGGAAGAGGGAGATTCGCGCGTCCTTCGGCGGAAGGGTCCCGAGCTGCAGGGCGATCTCGTATAACAGCTCGTCGCGACGAAGCGCGGGGTTGATCACGAGTGCGACGTCGTACTTCTCCTCGCCCAACGCGAGAAGGAATACCCGACTCAGGGTGCTCTTCCCAGCCCCGATCTCTCCCGTGATCATCGCGGCTCCCTTGCCATACACAACGACGTAGAATAGTTTCTCCAAGATCTCTTGGTAGGCAGGGAAGGGGCAGAAAAAGTCCGGATCGGGGACGGTCTGAAATGGCGCCTGGCCCAGGCCCCAATAGTCTTCGTACATTTAATTCCCTCTCGAAAAAGCACAGCGCCTTCCCGGGCCACGCTTCACCGGGAGGGCGTTGCAAGGCTCATGCCGGAAGGGGACTGTACTAACTGCTGAGAGTTGAGGGTTGAGAGTTGAGGGCTCGGAATGCCCAAGCGACAACCTGAAGGGTCGCCTGAACCTGGGTCTCTCATACCCCCATGGGTATCCCCCCTGCCAAGCCCAAACTGCAGTTGCCCCGCATACTTTGGTCCTCAATACATCCAAAGGTGAGAAGACGTGACCTTTACTCCTCTGTGACGTCCCCTAAGCTTTTGGTCTCGATGTTGCATTGGTCACCGAGGTGTGCGACTGGTGGCCTGTCTTGAACGGCCTTTGCAACGGAGGGACTGGGGGAATATGAGGAAAACGTTCCTGCTACTGACTTGGGTCTTCGTTATTGCACTCTCGATCATTCCAGAGCGCGCAGCCGCTGTGGGGCTTGAGGCGGCGGTGGGATACTGGAGGCAGGACCCATCGGGAAACATCCAGTTCAATGGCGATCGACTCGATCTCGAAGATGACTTCGGGTACGGTGCGGAATATAAACCCTTTGGACGGATCAAGCTGGACCTTCCAGGGCTGCTCCCGAACATCTATCTCATGGCCACGCCCCTGGAATTCGAGGAGACAACGACGAGCAATGTAACGTTCAACTTTGGGTCTCAGACCTTTGCCGCCAGTGTCCCGTTTCGCTCGAAACTCAACTTGGACCACTACGATATTGCATTCTTCTACTCGCTGCCCTTTGTGGAAAAAGCCACTCTCGGCAGACTCAACGCCGAACTCGGTTTGGACGTAAGGATTATCGACTTCGAGGCAGAGGTAGCTCAGGATGTGACCAGTATATCGGCGTCGGAAAGCTTTATCCTACCCGTCCCCATGGGGTATGTCGGGTTCCAGTTCAAACCCACCAAGGAGCTCGCCCTTGAGGGGGAAGTCCGGGGGATCGCTTTCAGCTCGAGTCACTATGTTGACCTGATCGGACGGCTCAAGATCCAACCGTTTGATCCATTCTTTATTGCCGGCGGATACCGCTATGAGAATATTAAGCTCGACCACCAGGACGTAGATGCATCGCTGACATTCCAAGGACCATTCGTGGAAGTCGGTGTAGATTTCTAGGGCAGTTTGCGGGGGCAGCGACAGCCCTCCCGGGCTGTGCTCCGTGAATGCTTGGTGAGGGTTGAG
>JBFHXD010000148.1:0-5889 GCA_041599135.1 Methylomirabilales bacterium (SeqCode)
AAAAAAACCGCGCCGGGGGGGTGCACAACCCGCCCGGTGCTGTAGTACGTTCGGGGATCAATTTTGACGATACCTTAAGGGATTTAGGTGAGTCTGTCAATCAATGGTTGGGGGAAAGTTGAGGGCGGAGGGTTGAGAGTTAAGTGATTACAGCCTCTCTACAAGCTCAGGATAATGCTCAATGCAAGTCATTTTATGGGGACTTGACCCTCGCAGGCCGATGCGGGAAACTGAGGCTTGTCATTTCATCTCACACTCTTTGCGCGTTACAGTTGATGTCACCAACATCAGGCAGCTCCGAAAACAGGAGGAGAGAGTATGGTAAAGCACGCATCACCCGACTACCCTGTCCATGACCTGATCACCAAACGATGGAGTCCGTACAGCTTTGCCGACCGGCCGGTCTCCAACAGCGATCTCCGCTCGCTGTTTGAAGCCGCGCGCTGGGCCGCATCCTCTTATAACGAGCAGCCTTGGAGCTATATCGTTGCGACGAAGGAGAACCCCGAAGAATTTGAGCGACTGCTCTCTTGCCTGGTCGAGGGAAACCAGGCCTGGGCCAAGGCCGCCCCCGTGCTCGCCCTCGGCATCGCCACCCTGAACTTCGTCAGAAATAACAAACCCAACCGCGTCGCCGTCCACGACCTGGGCCTCGCGGCCGCCAACCTGTGCCTGGAAGCAACCGCGCGGGGGCTCGTGGTACATCAGATGGTTGGCATACTGCCTGACAAAGCCCGTGAAATTTATGAGATACCTGAAGGTTCGGAGGCTTACACGGGTATCGCCATCGGATACGCCGGGGATCCCAATAGCCTGCCGGATAAGCTCAAAGAACGCGATCTTGCACCCCGTCAGCGCAAACCCCTCGCCGAGTTCGTTTTTGGAGGCAAGTGGGGGACAACGTCAGGACTCGTTTTATAGTGGGAAGATAGTTGAGAGTGGAGTGTTGAGGGTTGAGTGATTGGAGTACAGATAGTGGAGAGTGGAGGGTCGAGAGTTGAGGGATCAGTGAGCTCAGCGCAAAGCTCGTGGCGCTTGACACCGCTGGGTCGGTGAGTAATGCTTAGGTCTGCCCTACCCCACCACACAAGGAGGGACCAGTGAGAATTGCGATCACCACGCCGACTGGAAACATCGGACGGAAACTCACGCATCGGTTGCTCGACCAGGGGGGGCACGAGCTCATCCTACTCGCGCGCAGCCCCGACAAGCTTAAGGCAGAGCAGGCCAGAGGGGCAAAGGTGGTTCAGGGGGACCTGGAGGACGCGGCCTCCGTCAAGAAGGCGACCCAGGGCGCCGACGCCCTCTTTTTCCTCTGCCCCCCCAGCTTTACTGTTCCCGACTACCGCGCCTACTACGGCAAGCTCGCCAAGATCGGCGCCGATGCGGTCAAAGCCAACACAATCAAGCACACCGTGCTCCTCTCGAGCATCGGCGCGCACCTGCCTGAGGGGACTGGACCCATCCTCGGCCTGCACGACGCCGAAAAGATTTTTGCCCAGGTCACAAAGGGCCTGACCATCCTGCGCCCCGGCTGGTTCATGGAAAATTATTTCTTCCAGCTCGACGCCATCAAAAACATGAACAGTATCTTCTTGCCGGTGTCCGGTAACGTCACGACACCCATGATCACCACCAGCGATATCGCCGAGCGCGCCGCCCGTGTCATCACCGGCCCGCCGCCTAAGCAACCCAAGATCGTCGCACTGCACGGCCCGAGGGACTACAGCCTGGACGAGTGCGCAGGTATCATCGGCAAAGGCATCGGCAAGGAAGTCCTGCACGTCCAGGTGACTCCCGCGCAGGCAAAGGAGGCCATGATCGGTATGGGTTCCACCGAGGGCGTGGCCGATACGATGCTGGAAATGTACGCGGCGTTTCAGGCTGGCAAACTGAAGGACGAAGTCGCGCGGTCGCTGGAGACGACGACGCCGACCACGTTCGAGACTTTCGTCAAGGCCGAGTTCACGCCCGCGCTACGGGCCTAGCACCGGTCAGCACGAGGAAAGGGGCTGTCCTTTCGCCCGAACACCGCCGACATTATAGTCCGAGGCGATACAGCCGTTGAGCGATGCCTTGCACCCGTGGCGACTTCAACCGGTTCATCATCCACTGCTCACTGGCCCGCTTGCTCAGGAACGCCATCGCGGGGAAGGAGTGTTGCAGAAACATTACGTCGTGCATTCGGATCCTTTTCTGGATCGCCAGGCCCCACTCGTTGATCATCTCACCCGAGCCTTCACCAATGATGTATGCGCCGAAGATCCGGCCCGCCGGGCTGACGAATACCTTCACAAAGCCCGGGCCGAGTTCCTCGGCAATCGCGGCCCCGTAGTCCTCGTACCGCACGGTCACGGTTTCGTACCTGATCCTGCGCTCCTGTAGCTCTGATTCCCGCTGTCCGACAAAGCTCAAGGCCGGCTCGGTGAAGACCGTCCAGGGCACAACATAATTGCGAAAGTCGCGTTTCAGCGGCCAGGGCAGCATGCAGTTGACTAAGGCGATCATGCCCTGATGCATGGCCGCATGCGAGAGCTGCGCGTAGCCGTTACAATCGCCGGCTGCCAGGATATGTCGCTGAGTCGTCCGGAGGTACGGATCGACCTTGATCCCCTCGTCACTGTACTCGACACCCGCCTTATCGAGCCTGAGTGCATCGAAGTCCATGCGCCTGCCGAGGGCGGCCAACACCCGCTCTGCCTCGATAGTGCCATCTTCGGTGTGGAGCAACGTCCTGCCGCCTTGCTTCTCGAAGCTGTTCATCGTCACGTGTGTGCGGACTTCGATCCCCTCCTCTTCCAGCTTGTGCTGGAGCAGTTGTACTGCCTCCTCGTCTTCGCGCCACAGGATGCTCTTGCCGCGCATGACCATCGTCACCCGACAGCCGAGGCGGCTGAACGCCTGGGCCATCTCGCAAGCGATGGCGCCCCCGCCGACCACGATCATCGAGTCGGGCACCGCCTTGAGGTCGAACATCGTCTCGTTGGTGAGCGGATCGACCTGTGCGAGCCCATCGATCGGTGGTAAGGCTGGCCGCGTGCCCGCGCAGATGAAGATGCGGCGCGCGGTGATCCTGCGATCACCTACTTCGATGGTGTGTGGGTCGACAAACCCCGCCTTGCCCTGTCGCAGAACGATATCGACCTTGTCGAAGAGCGCCATCGTCTTGGTGTCGTTGATGAACTGGACGTGGTGGGCGATCCTCGGAAATGGGTCGACCACAGCCGGCTTGGGTGCGGCGGCAAGGCCAAGCTTTTCCAACTTTTCGAAGGCATGCCGTGCCTTGGCCATTTGCAGCAGCGACTTGCTGGGGATACATCCCA
The DNA here is from genome assembly GCA_041599135.1 of Methylomirabilales bacterium (SeqCode). Classification (GTDB taxonomy): domain Bacteria; phylum Methylomirabilota; class Methylomirabilia; order Methylomirabilales; family CSP1-5; genus CSP1-5. Next base: position 3,324 of record JBFHXD010000148.1, read on the forward strand.
CGTTCATGCACTCGCCGCCAACCTTGTGGGCCTCGATTGCACAGACCTTCAATCCCATCTGGGACCCCATGATGGATACGGCCATGCCTGCCGGGCCAAGGCCGATCGTGCAAATGTCGTACTCGTGTTTCATTCACCACCCCTCATTCATTGAGCGAGGCTCGCGCGTCATTCCGGGGCTGGACGTAAGAAGCACCGGGGACCTCGGCTGGCCGCCGGTGCTCATATAATAACTCGTGGGGCGTCGCCTGCTACGCAAAAACGGTGGTGAGGACCCAGAAAGCGATGAATACCCAAACCACGATGGGCAGCCACGCGTTGCGCAGCAGCTCTGCCCGTGTGGCAGACTTTTCCTCTGCGATTTTCAGCATCGCCTCTGCGTACGGCAGCATCCCCAGCCCCATCAAAAAGGCGGTGAAGAGCATCACCGCGAAGACGTCCGCAATCTTCAGGCTCGTCAGCACAAAGTAGCCGGTCACGACCGCCAGTCCGGCATACACGGCTTTCGCCAATGGGGGATTGCCCAAGAGTGGCTTCGCGACGTTCTCCATCCACACGCGTGGATTCACAAGCACAATGGCAATCTTCACTAACACGAAGATCGCAAATATCGTTGCGATGACCTCGAGCGCCGTCATTTTTCTCGCCTCCCATCGCGAAAAAGCACCGGGGGCTTCGGCAGGCCTCCCGGTGCCTTTACAGAGGATTCGGCAAGGGCGCTAGCCCCTAGTAGCCGTAGTTACGGCCCCCCCCACCTCCGGGGCCCATGCGCTTTCCGGGATCCATGCCCTGACCGCGGCCCATCCCATGCGGACCGGGGGTCTCGGGCATGGTGATACCGCGCTCCTTCGCCCGCTCGACCATCTTCTTGTGCCATTCCAAGCGGTACTCCTCGCGCGCCTCCGGACTCAGGCTATGCATCTTTTGCCAGTGCTCTTGCCATTCTTCCTGGGTCATGAGCTGCCGGCCCATCCCCCGCCCCAGATAAAAGCTCTCTTCCGCCTGTTGCTCCCACTGCTGCTCCTCCGCTGCGCCAACCAGCAGCGGTGCACTCAGGGGAAGGGCGAGGAATCCTGCTATGATCACCCACGCAACCGAACGTCTGAAGTCCATCTCGGCCTCCTTGTATGACGACTCACTCCCATCCGCCTCCTCATCCTTTGATCTCCCACATTATAAAAGGTATAGCAAGGTCGCAGGACTATCAATGACGGACATCAGGCCATCGGCATGAGCGTCGGCCGTCCACGCTATGATCCCGCGCAGAAAACCATGCCCCTCAAAAAACAGGCACCGGGGCCGCTCGGCCCATCCGGTGCCTTGATGCGTCGACCGCCCGCCGCGGCGGTCTAGTTCACACTCACTTCGATCCGACGAGGCTTCGCCTTTTCCTTCTTAGGCAGATGGAGGGTCAGGACGCCGTGCTTCAACTCGGCCCGGATCCCATCCACGTTGACCGCGTCGGACAGTTGAAATTGCCGGAAGAAGTTCTGGAGCTGGTATTCCCGGCCAATGGGTGTGCCCGGGGTCGAATGGTTCGTCTGCGCCGTGAGGGTCAGGATGCCCTCCTCCACCCGGATGTCCAGACCATCCTGCTCCACACCCGGCATATCCGCCACGACCGTCAGACCAGTGGCGTCTTCGTAAATATCCACCGGTGGGGTGATATACCGCTCGGACGCGCGGGTTTCCTCGCGCCGGGGTGCCGCCTCTTGCCGTACCTCTGGAACCGTCTTCTCCGCCATCGTCTTCACCTCCCTATATCTTCCCTATCCCACGTTGACCGGAATGTGCTTGGGCTTTGCCGCCTCGCTCTTGGCGAGCGTGATCAGGAGCAGACCATCCTTGTAATCCGCCTTGAGCTTCTCCGCATCCACGGCTACGGGCAACTCGATGATGCGGTGAAACCGGCCCGCCGCCCGCTCGTTTCGATGGTAGGCTTCCGCCGTCACCTGCCGCAGGCCGGGCTTTTCGCCTCGGATGCTGAGCCGGCCCTGGACCACCGACAGGTCCAGACTCTTGGGGTCCACCCCCGGGGCCAGGGCTTCGACGTACAGGGTGTTGGCGTCCTCACTGATATTCACCAGGGGGTAGCGGCGCGCAGCCGTGCCGGGCAGAAACGCCGTCCGCCACGTCCGCGGCCACCGGTCACCCTCGAAGTCCTGAAAGGCCCGGTCGACCTCCCTTCGTAACGCCTGAAGCTCGCTCCACAGTGCCATTGCTGTCCCTCCTTTTTTATTATGGTTCAGCGGTCACCTCGCCTGCTTTATTCCTCCTGCCCCAAAATATAGCCGATTCGACATACTTGTCAAGATATAGTAAGGAAATATTAGTTGACGAGGCTCATAAATCTGACAATGCTTTACTTTCAGATAGTTATACGGCATAGTTTGACTGTAATAGAGGGGAAATTCGGAATAGGAGGTGGGTTTTTTGCCGCCCGAGGGGGGTGTTTGGGGCTCGAGACCCGTGGGCGGACTGATACCTGTGCCCGTGCGTGCCTCGCTGGGATGCTCTCTTAGTCTAGCAGAGCCATGGCCGACGCAAAGACTTTTCTTGACGCCGG
>JBFHXD010000149.1:0-5857 GCA_041599135.1 Methylomirabilales bacterium (SeqCode)
CCCAGGTTCGTTTGGATCATTGCATTGTTCGGATCGAGGGTCGCGGCCTTTTCAAGGGCCGCCACCGCCTCCGGGTAACGGCTCATCTTGTACGACAGCCAACCCAGGTCGTTCAGGAGGGAAGGATTCTCTGGATCTAAGCTCACAGCCGTTAAGTAGTGTCTCATGCCCGCCGTGTAGTCCCCTTTCGACTCGACCAGCAGACTGCCGAGGCCGGCGTGCGCTCGAGCCAGCCGGGGCTGCAACATCAATGCAGCCTCAAACGCGGCCATGGCGTCCTCGTAACGGCGGAGCTCCATGAGGACCCAGCCGCGATTGACCAGGGTATCCGCGGCCCTCGGCTCAGCCTCGATACTGCGCGCCAGGGCCTCGAGGGCCTCATCCCACCGTCGCTCGCGACCGTACAGAACTCCCAAAAGGTTCCAGGCAATGAAGTCGCGCGGTTGCCGGGCTACGGTCGCCTCGAGGATCTGGCTCGTCTCTACGGCCGTGGACTTTTTCTTGTAGACTTCCCGGAGGCGCTCAAAGGCGGTTGCGTGTTCGGGAAAAATCTGGAGGGTTTGCCGGTACGCCTCGACTGCTTCCTCAAATCTTCCTGCCTGCTGCAGGCTCTCCCCCTGCTGGTAGGCCATCATGGCCCTCTCCTCAACCTCGAGCGATGCCAGGGCGGGAGAAGGACCTCCAAGCAATAGCCCAATGAGGATTGGAAGGACGATGCGGTTCATCTCCCTCTGCTTTCCAGAAGCCGGCCCAGTAAGAAGGCGAGGACCCCGATCCCGAGGAGCATCATTTCAGGCCCCATGCCATTCTCCTGGGAAAACCCGACATAGAGGGCGACCATCAGATTGGCCATGCCGAACACCTGCAGTCCTCGGCCCAGATAGTACATGTCCCCCCCTGTCCAAAAAACGGCCTCACTATATCGGACGGTCGCAGGGGTGTCAAACCAGCCAGAGGCATGCGAACGTGTGGGAAAAGAGCCTTGCAATACTGGGGGGACCTCGTTAGAATCGGTGCGCCCCTGGGAGGAGTCATCCGTGGAACAGCTCCTGGAAATCCTCACCAAGCCCGATAACATTCCCATCGTCATGCTTCTGATCTCGGTGGTGATCTGCCTTTACGCCGCGCTCAAGCAGGCTTTCAAACATGACCGGCTCATCGAAGAGGGGCGCGAGGACGAGATCTACGAGGACATGATCAAGTAGGCTCGCCATGTTTCTTTTGGTCATCATTTCCGTCGCGATCGGCTTCCTCGTGATTGCCCTCTTGGTGTTTGCCAAGCCCAGCAAGCCAGCGGTCGAACGAGAGGGGCGTCGCCCGGAGGCAGCGTCCACCTTTGCCCACCTCACCATGGAAGACTTCAAGCAGCTGTGCCTCAAACTGGTCGATCAGATGGGATTAGTGGTGAGTTCGTGCGTCCGAAGTGGAGCGCGGGAGCTGGAGATCGCAGCCGTCAACCCTCAGCCCATAACGGGTGGTGACTATATCGTCCATTGCACTCATCCCGAGGATGGCTTCGTCGCGTCAATGCAGGTGAACGCCCTTCGGGACCAGGTCAAGGGCGAACAGGCGGCGAAAGGCATCTTCATCACCACCGGCTTCTTCGCCGAAGAAACTTCCAAGGGCACAGAAGGCCCCCCGCTGGAACTGATCAACGCCAATCGTCTCGAACAGCTGGTTCAGGAATACCGCCTCGTAGCCTAGTCCCCTCCGCTCTCAGCCCTTAGCCCTCAGCCCTCAGCCCTCAGCCTTTAGCTCTCAGCTCTCAGCTCTCACCCATCAACCGTCCGCAAGCTGTTAGGTTCATTGCGTTCGTTGGGTTTGTTGGGTTTCCTAGCGTTTTCTGGCGTTCTGGCATCCCAGCATCCTAGCGTCTACGCCGCGCTCCGGCGAGCCGAGGCCGTAGCGGCGATAAAGGCGACCGCGGTAAACAAGACCGTGAGGACGAGGGAGAGGAAAAGCGAAGGTACCTCGCCCACCACAGAAGCGTTACCGAAGTACAGGCAGCGTCGAAAGGCGGCCACGCCATATGTCAGGGGATCCAGCTTCATGACCCACTGCAGCCATTCGGGCAGCCCCGCGGCGGGAAAGAAGGCACCGGACAGGAGCCAGATCGGTATGAGAATCAGATTCATGATCGCATGGAATCCCTGGATCGATTCCATCCGCCACGCAATGATCAATCCAAGACTCGTCAGGCCAAAGGAGATCACAAACATCACGCCGAGAGCCGCCGCAACCGAGGTGATGGTCAAGGGAATGCCAGTGGCCGGGGCCAGGAGGAGAAAGAGCCCTCCTTGTAACAGCGCCAGTGTGGCGCCGCCGAGTGTCTGGCCCAGCACGATACTCGAGCGGGTAACGGGCGCCACCAGGACCGCTTGCAAGAAGCCTTCGCGTCGGTCTTCCACCGTTGAGATGGTGGCAAAGATGGCCGTGAACAAAAGCACCAGGATGATGATGCCCGGGTAGAAGTATTCCATGTAGCCAGTTCCCTCTACAGTCCCGGGAGGTCGAAACGACGCACTGAACCCCGCGCCAAGCAGGATCCAGAAGAGCAAGGGTTGCAGGAACGCCCCCACCAGGCGACTGCGCTGGCGGCAAAACCGGACCATCTCCCGCCACCAGAGGGTCACCACAGGGAGAGCGATTTGCAGAGGTGTTCGCTTATGCATCAGGGCTCCACAGGCGGCGTCCGGTCAGGCGGATAAAGACATCTTCGAGGGTCGGTCTCCCAAACGTGACGGATTTCACTACACCGGGAAAAGCATCCACGACCTCCCGGACAAACTCATGCCCACATGAGTGTTCCACATGCAGGGCACCGTCGATGACGCTCACCTCACATCCGAACCGCTCGCGCATCTTCACTCGCAAATCCCCGGGATTGTCCGCTGAGATGACCACGACGTCCCCCCCGACGCTCCCCTTCAATGCGTCCGGATCTCCCAAAGCCACCAACCGTCCCTGGTGAAGCACGCCGACCCGGTCGCACTGCTCTGCTTCCTCAATGAGGTGGGTCGTGAGCAGAATGGTGACGTTTTCCTGCTCGCGTAACCGGCGGAGAACCACGTTGAAGTCTTGGCGGGCCCCGGGATCGAGACCTGTACTGGGCTCGTCCATGACCAAAAGCTCTGGGCGATGGATCAGGACCTTGGCCAACTCGGCGCGCCGCTGCAGCCCCCCAGAAAGCGTTTTCACGGGGTCGGCGGCCCGATCGCCCAATCCGAGCTGGTCAAGCGTCGCCCGAGCCCGGGTGTGCAGCGCCTGGCCCCACCACCCATAGAGATGTCCATGGTGCACGAGGTTCTCCAGGACCGTGAGCTGAGGATCGAGACTCGGGTGCTGAAACACCACGCCCAAACGCGGCCTGACCGCATGGGATGCATGTCTCAGATCATGCCCAAACACGCGGACGCTGCCACCCGTCGGCGGCATGAGGGTAGAGAGGATCTTAAACAGGGTCGTTTTCCCCCCACCGTTCGGACCCAGGAAGCCAAAGATCTCGCCTCGCGACACAGAAAAGGTAACGCCGGCGAGGGCTTCGCGCGCGCCGTACGAATGATGGAGGTCCTTAACTTCAACGGTGGGGATCTGCTCTGTTTTTCCTGTGTTCACCCTCGAGACCCTCGCCCCCCATGCGCATTTTCGGGATTGAAAATATAATCAAAGCTGAGCCACAGGCTCCTGGCGCGGCGGAAGAACACGAACGGAAAAACAACGGCGAAGGCGCACCACAGGACCAGGTGTTGGGTCAGGGACATGCCGACGAGCAGATCGAGCGCATAGTACCCCACGATCGCGATAACGGCGGTGGCGGCATAATTGACATAGATGGCGCCGACAAAGTATCCCTGCTCTCGTTCAAACTGCAGATCACAGGCAAGACAATGCGAGTACATGGCGAAACGGCCGCGAAACAGAGGCGCGGCCCCGCATCGCGGACATCGCAAGCGAAAGCCCCGCCCCAAAATCTCACCGATGCGTTGAAGCCCGAACTTTCTCATGCCCGGCTCTCAAATCGATTGTAACACAGACAGACTCCGGCCAGTGCTTCGACGCGTACCTCTCCCCTTCAACGCCTTATTGCGGTGGGTAGATCTGGTAGAGCATGACATAGACGAGAACACCGGTCACCGAGACGTACAACCAAATGGGAAGGGTCCAGCGCGCAATGGTGACGTGTTTGTCGAACCGCTCGCTGAGAGCCCGGTACAGCGTGGTCAACGCCAACGGAACGATCAGTGTAGCGAGGATGATGTGGGAGATGAGAAGGGTAAAGTAGACCGGCCGAATCCAGCCCTGGCCAGCAAAGGGGATTGAACCCACCTGGTAATGGTGGATCAGATACGAAACGAGAAAGAGGCAAGAGACCCCAAAGGCGGTCACCATGCAGACCTTGTGGCTGGTGACCTTTCCTCGTCGAATGAAAAAATACCCGATCGTCAGGAGCATGGCGCTCGTGCCGTTCAGGAAGGCGTTCAGCGCAGGCAAGCCGGACATGGTGGGGCTTCCCCCGACGTGTGCGTGACGGCCGAACAGGATGAACCCCACGCCGACCAAGACGAGAAAAGAAACCAGACCAATGCCAGAGAGAAACCAGCGATCTCTCCTGCGTGCACTGCCATCGAAGCTGCCGCGGTCAAAAATCACGGATACCTATCATGGGATAGAGCCATGATGTGCGGGGAGGTAACTGAGAGACACGGGAGGAAGCGCCATTTTCTGGAATGGACCTCAGGCGCTGGCTCCGTCCGTTACCGCGCAAAACCCAGCAGCGCGTCCGTAACCGTGACACCGATAACGGGGATGAGGAGGAAAACAGCGAAAACGGCGAAACCCCAGACCCACCTTCCCTCAAAGCGGAGATGCATGAAAAACAGACCAACCAGGGACGCTTTGACGGAGGCAATGGCAAGCGCGACCGGGACGTTTAACCCACCCAGATCTATCCCAGCTACCATGATCGTCAATACGGTAAACACGATCAGGGCAACGAACACGAAGGTATATACCGGGTACGGTTGCAGGTGGTGACCGGAATCATGAGCCACGGAATATTCTCCTTTCGTCAGGTCTCACCTACGCGACCAGATAGAGTAAGGGGAACAGGAAGATCCAGACGATGTCGACCAGGTGCCAGTAGAGCGCCGTGCCCTCGACCATCACATAATTCGTTGATGAAAATCGTCCTCGAAAGGCCAGAGCAAGCATGATGCCCAACGCGACCACCCCACCAAAGACGTGAAGCCCGTGCAACCCCGTCATCACAAAGTAAATGGAGAAAAAGTTGCTCGTCCACGGAAAAATGTCGTGTGAAAACTTCCCGCTATACTCGATGTATTTGTTCACGAGGAAGACGCATCCGAGCAGGATGGTCATGGCCAGGTGAATTCTCAACGCACGGTCCTTCCCCCGCTGGATGGCGGCCACCCCCAAGGCGACATGGAAACTGCTCCAGAGGAGCACCACCGTGTTGATTGCCCCCAAGGTGACGTCGAGTTTTTTATGATCGTGGAGGAATTCCTGGGGAAATAAACCGCGGAAAACGGCATACGCGGCAAACAAACCGCCAAAGAGCAGGACCTCCGAGAACAGGAAGATCCAGATTCCCATCTTGGTGGTCTCAAACCTGTCGAACTCCTGGACCGCGGCGATCTGTCCCATTCCTGCTCCTTTCTTTTTGTACCGCCTTACCCCTTCTTTTTTTCCATCGCGGCTGCGTAGGGGCCGAGTGGCTTCTTGCGACGGTGGCCCGACCCGCGCCAGTACCTGTACATGAGCCACCCAGCGATCACCCCAACCACGGCATACGGCATCGACAGGAGGAACAGGATACTCGAGTTCAACCCGGCACCCG
>JBFHXD010000150.1:0-5587 GCA_041599135.1 Methylomirabilales bacterium (SeqCode)
AAAATCACCAAAGGACACCCCGGCGATGTGGCGAACCTCAAGAAAAAGTGCGAGGAGCGCCAAGACGAGGAAAGCGCTCGCCACATGCAGAATGGTCGGGTACCACGGGCTGAAAGAGGAGACGTAAAAAGCGAGCAGGTAAAACCATCCGGGTACCAAGAAGAGGAGGAACACCCAAAAATGACTCTGGGCGCTCCGGCGGTCATCCCGTTTCGTCCGTGTGAACAGTCGTGCCGCTTCTAAGAGGAAAAACGTGAGCAGCCCGATCCCGCCTCCCACGATGAAGGGGGTGAGGGTGAGTCCCTCGAAGACCTGTAGTGCCCCAGATATGGCCTCTTGCGAGCCTGAATCCGCCCAGCCGCCCGTGCTCTGCAGGGCGAGGACCACTCCGATACCTATGCCAGTGATTTTTCTCATTTCCTTTCCACCAGAGGTTCGGAAGGCTCCTTTTCCGGCAGGAACTGGCCTTGATACAAGGCTTTTGTGCCGCACCTGACCAGGGGCACCATCCTTTCGCCTCTGTATAAAATGCAAATCCGGAGCCAGAACCGTCCCATTGACCGGGCCGGATTCAATATTTCCTCACTGCCTGAATGTCAAAACGTGAAGATTCCGTTGGAGAAAATAGGCGGGATGTCGAAAAGAAAGGGGTTGAGGTAAGAAAAAAGAAACATCAGCGTGGTGCGGGCGCGGCCACCGGGCGATCAACAACCTCATCACTCGGCCTCCCACGCACACGCGCCGCCAGAATCCCCTTGGCGTCCATCCAGAGGGAAAAGAGGGTGGGAATAAGGATCAGGGTGAACAGGCTGGAGACCACGAGTCCGCCGAGCACCGCCGCGCCCAAACCGCGATACAGTTCCGATCCCGATCCCCGCGCAAAGACGAGGGGAAGCATGCCGAAAACAGTAGTCGCGGTCGTCATGAAGATCGGGCGGATCCGCGTCCGGACGCTCTCCAGAATCGCCTCCTGCGACTGCCACCCCTCGCGCATGTTGTTCAAGGCCTGGTGAACGATGAGGATGGCGTTATTGACCACGATCCCGGCCAGAATCACGAATCCCAGCATGGTGATCACGTCCATCTTGATGGCCGGTTCAAAGAAGTTAGCAAGCCGGACGGCCAGGACCCCTCCCGTGGCGGCCAACGGGACACTGAACATGATGATCAGCGGATAGCTCCAGGATTCGAAGAGAGAACACATCAAAAGGTAGATGACGACGAGCGCTAGAAGGAAGGATAACTTGATCGAGTTCCACGCGATGCTCAGGTCCTTCGCCTGGCCGGCGACGTCGATCGTGTAGCCCAGCGGTAACGCGCTCCGGACCGGACCGACGACCTTTTCCACCAGCGTGATCGCCTGCTCCAGGGGAACATCCCCTTGCACATTCACCGTCAGCGTGATGGCCCGGTCGCGATCGACGTGCTCGACCTTGGTGGGCCCGGTCTCGAACTGGACTGTCGCAATGTCCGAGAGCTTCACCAGGCGACCGGCCGGAGTGAAGAAGACGATCTTGTCCAGGTCCTGTGTCCGCTGTAGGTCGACGATCGAGCCTTTGAGGATAATGTCCAACTCCTTACCTCCCTCGCGAAAGCGTCCGGCCTCCGTCCCGTGCACCATGGTCTCGATCACGTATCCGATCTCGCGGGCGCTCAGCCCGAGCTGGGCCGCCTTGGCGCGATCGATCCGGACTTGTAGCTCTGGGTTGCCCGCTTCGAAGCTGGTATTGACGAAGTTGGTCTCGGGCATGGGTCCCAGCTTCTCCCGAAGCAGTTCACTGATAGCGTAGATCTGCTCCAAGTTATCCCCCTTCACCTGGACCTCGAGGTTCGTGCCCCCGATAAAGGCCCCTCGCCGCCGGAAGAGTGGGGACTGGGTAATGAAGACCCCCTCCGTCCCCGGGACCCCCACCGACCGCCGCCGCATCTCGCCGATGACCCGCCGCATCCCGGGGAGCGTGTGATACTCGGGCTTAATGATGGCTCCCATGAGGGTGTTTTCAACCCGGGCCACCGCAAACATGCGGTGGATCTCGGGCAAGGCAAACCGCTGCTCGAACTCCTTCAGGAGCGCCTCCCGCTGCGCGATGTTGAGGCCCGGCGTGGTTCGAATGAGGACAAAGATCAAATTGCGGTTGCCCTGGGGGAGGTAATCGATCGGGGGCATGAAGAGATAGCTCAGCGTGACGGAGCCCGCGATGATGACCAGGGCCGCGACGATGCGGCGACGAACGCCCCGTCGGAGCCAATCGAGGGTCCCGACGGTCAGATGGGTGAAGGCCGTCCCGAATTGATCCAGCCCGAGGCGATCCAAAAACCGCCAGAAAGCTCGGCGGCGATGCGGGTTACCTGCCTGTTGGACGAGGGTGAGCAGGCGGGCACTGAGCATCGGTACCACCGTCAGCGAGATGACCAGCGACAGGCCCACCGCCGTGGAGATGGCGATGGCGATGTCGCGAAAGAGTTGCCCGGCCTCCTCCTTCACAAAGAGGATCGGGATAAAAACGAACATCGTCGTCAACGTGGAGGCCAGCACCGCCCCCCACACCTCGACGGCGGCATCGAAGGCCGCCTGCACCTTGCCCTTTCCCATCTGCCGGTGACGGTAAATATTCTCAAGAATGACGATGGAGTTGTCCACGACCATACCCGAGGCGAATGCCAACCCTGCCAGCATGACGATGTTCAAGCTGCGGCCCAGGGCGTCCAGGACGACGAAGGTCGCCACGAGGGAGATGGGGATGGCGAAGCCGATGATGAAGATACTGGACGGACTGCGAAGGAAAAGAATGAGGACGGCCACCGCCAGGAGGGCGCCGTAAAGGAGGTTGGACGTCACGAGACCCACCGACTCGTAGATGTAGTCGGTCTCATCGTAGACCTGGATCAGCTCGATGTCCTTCCCTTGATACAGATTGTTGAGATACTGGAATTCTTTCTTGACGCCCTCCATCACCTCGAGGGTATTCGCCCCAGTCCGCCGGAGCACTCCGAAGCCGATGGTCGGCCGACCCCAGACGCGGACCACGCGCTCCTTCTCCTCGTAGCCGAACTCAACCCGGGCGATGTCTCGCAGATACACCGAGCCTCGCGCGTCCTGCCGGATGATCACGTTCGGGATCTGCCGGATATCAGTGAACTGTCCCAGGGTCCGGACCACGTACCGCCGCTTTCCCTCTTCGATTCTCCCGCCCTTGACATTCCGGTTCTCGCCGAGCACCGCATCCCGTACCTGGGCGATCGAGATCTGTCGCGCGCTCATCGCCTCGGGGTCCAGGATCACGTGGACTTCCCGATCCTCTCCACCGAACATCCAGACGGTGGCCACCCCCGGAACCCGCTCCAGGCGGGGTCGAATCACATCCTCTGCCTCTTCCCATACCTCGTTGATGGGGCGGTTCGTCTTGATGATGACCCAGGCGATGGGGGTTTCCTCGTCGGTGTTGACCGCCCGGATGATCGACTCATCCGCATCCAGTGGGAGATCCTTGACCAGCCCCAACTTTTCCGAGACATCGAGGCGGGCCACGTCCTTGTTGATCCCCCAGTCGAACTCCAGGACAATCCGGCTGTTCCCCTCGAAGGAGCTCGAGGTCATCTCAGTGAGATTCTCCACCGAGTTGAGCTTCTCCTCGATCCGGTCAGTGATCTCTTGCTCGACCTCAAGAGGGGCCGCACCCTGGTAATCGGTCTCCACGCTGATCTCGGGACGATCGATGGTGGGCACCATCTGCCAGGGAAGACGGGAAAGCGAGATGGCGCCGAAGAGAATGGCCAACACAACGCCAACGAGTACGGTGACCGGATACTTGATGCAGGCCTCGATCAGCTTCACCGCTTATCCTCCCCCTTCTGCCGAACCTGGACGGGGGCGCCATCCCGCAGAATCTCGTTTCCGACCACCACCACCCTCTGCCCCAGCCTGAGGTCACCTTTCACGACCTCGACCAACTCTCCCATGGCCTGGCCCGTCTCGACCCGTCGCATCTGGACGCGAGAGGTGTCCAGGACGAACACCACCTGATCCTTCTTCTGCACAACAACGGCGTCCTTGGGGATAAAGAGGCCTCGACGCGGTTTGCCGTACCGGATGCTCACTCGGGCAAACATCCCGGCCTTCAGGAGATGTTCCGGGGAGTTATCCACGCGGATTTTCACCGGGAAGTTCCGGCTGCTCAGATCCGCCTGGGGAATAATGTACGTGATTGCACCCTCGAAGGTACGACCGGGATAGGTGTCCACGGTCACCGTCGCAGCATCCCCCTTCCGGATCTTCCCGATATCCCGTTCGTTGACGGGAATTAGCACATAGATGGTGTCGATATCCACCAGGTCCGCTACCTTGCCCCCCTCATCGACCCACTGACCGAGTTCCACATGCTTTTTGACAATGTAGCCGCTGAAGGGCGCGATGACAGTCGTGCGGCGAAGCTGATCCGCGATCTTCTGAAACGCCTCCTCGGTAGATTCTTTGAGCGCCTTTGCAGCGTCCGCGCTGGCCTCTGCCCGATCGAGCTCGGACGCACTGATCGCCCCCTCGTCGAAGAGGGCCTTGAACCGACGGTGATCGTGCGCCGCTCGGTTGAAGAGGGCTTCCTTCTCCCGCAAGTTCGCCTTGGCCTCTTTGATCGCGATCTCCAGGTCGGTACGCCGCAGCTTGGCGAGGACCTGTCCTTTTTCCAGCCGGTCCCCTTCCCGCAGATCGAACTCCGCCACGGCCCCCTGCACCTCGGCACTCACGGTAGTGTACAGGTTGGCCTCCACCGTCCCCACCGTCTGAATCTCCTTTTCGACAATCCGTTCGATCACTGGGGCCACTTCGACCGGAACGGGGGGAGGCCCCTGTGCAAAGGCCCGCATGACAGGTGCCATCAGAATGAGGCCAACACCAATTCCCCAAACAAAAATGTGCCGTTTCACCTGTTCCCTCAGATATGTAACAGTCCAAGAACGTGCTGATGCAGCGTCTCCACGAGACTCTCCGATGCTTTCTTATGTCCGAGGACCTCGTCGATGACGTGCGCGCGGGTCAGATAATAGACAAGGATGGCGATCACGCTGAACGTGGTCTGGGAAACGTCCAGCGACCGGAACATGTGCTGCTCCATCCCTTCGTTGAGAACACGAGAGATCGCCACGAAAATGCGACGAAAATACTTTTGCGCGATGACCTGCACCTCGCGCTCGCGGCGCTCTACCGCTTGGTGGAGCAGTTGGAACTCATCTGGCCTCTCGCGGAAGAACTGCAGGAATGCAAGAATGATTTTCTCCATCTGTTGTTCACAAGCCGACCCTGTGCCATCCGCGATTCGCTCGACTTCGTCGCAGAGAGGGGCAACAGCCTCCTCGAGCAAACTCAGGTAGAGACCGCGCTTATCCTTGAAGTAGTAGTAGAGCACCGGCTTGGTGACGCGGGCCTCAGTGACGATCTGCCGAATTGAGGCCCCATCAAACCCGTACCGGGCAAATTGCCGCGTGGCGACCCGCTCTATCCGTTCCTTTGTGGTCATTTACCTACCGTTCGGTAAATTACTATTCCTTATATAACCCCCCATTTGGGGGGTTTTTTTACCATAGCAAACCCGAC
>JBFHXD010000151.1:0-5568 GCA_041599135.1 Methylomirabilales bacterium (SeqCode)
ATTTCCAAGCACCCCTATCTTAGACCACTCGGGGGCAAAACCCAGTCCATCGGTGCCGGCGGACTTGCAATCCTACTTCCGGAATCTCTCCCTCTTGGCACCCCGCTGTTGGTCCAGATTTCTGAAGGAGATCCGTTGCGCGGGAATGTCGTCTGGGTTGGTCAGAGCATACCCACCATCCTCGGAACTGCCTTCCCGCATGGAGTGGCCTTCGAGCAACCCGTTGACACAGCCCTCGTACGCCAATGGGTATCTCAGGGCAAACAACGCCTCCACGCTCGAGCTCCGGTCCGGTTCGATATCGAGTACACCCAAGCTCAAGCCATAGCGAGAGGGACGTGCCTGAGCCTTAGCCGGGGAGGGATGTTCATCACGACCAAACGCCCGGCCGTACCGGGGCCGGAGGTGATGCTCCACTTCACGTTACCAGGATCGTCCAAGCGTCTATCGATGCTTGCACAGGTCGTCTGGATATCTAGGGAGGAGACAGCGCCGACCGCGATCACCGGGATGGGAGTGCAGTTCCTCGAACCGGGGGTATCAGAGGCAGCCATGATCGGCACTGTCGTTGATCGCGTCCGCGTGGAGGCACCCACCTCGTCGAATCCTTCCCAACGCCCTCTCTTATCGCCTCGATAGACATGGTGCCTTATTTTTTCCCTGCTATACGCTCGATCGTGCCGAGCACTCCCTCGGCTAGCCACAACCGGATTACGCACCATAATTGCAGCACTACCTTCTTTCTTTGACTCGTCTGCCGGCATGCTCTGCACCAGTATGTCCTTGAATTTTCCTGTTGCATCCGTCAAAATACATCATAGGATTCCGATCAAAAACCTACGGGCATTTGCCAGACGGAGACGCCGTCATGACTGACCGTGAGGACACGCGACGCTCGCCCCGTATTCCCTGCGACCTTTCGATGGAGTACCACGTCAAAGACGACCGTCCCCGAGATGGGCGTATCACTAAGATTGGAACCGTGGGAGCCCTCCTCACCACGGAAGACCCGGTCCCGCTCGGGGCCGAGCTAATCCTCCAGTTCCACCTTCCTCTCAGCAACCGCCCCATCCGAACAGCGTGCATCGTGAAGTGGGTCAATGAGCAGACGGTCGGTGTTGAGTTCGCCCACCTGAATCAGCGAGAAAAAGACGAGATCTGGAAGTTCTACGCGAGGGAGTCGGCACGGGAGCGAAAATCGCGCGCCTACTAGCCTCGGATTCCCCCATCAGATTGCTTCTCTACGACGCGGCACATCCTGGAGAAAAAAGGGTGTCGCTGGATCCCTAAGAGTCGCGGGTGGAGCGAATGACATAGAAACTCAAGGTCTTGAGCATGACGGAGAGGTCTACGTTCTGCACCTTTACCCCTTCGGGAACAGAGAGCTGCGTGGGCGCGAAATTAAGGATAGCATTGATCCCCGCAGCAACCAGTTGATCGGCAACCCCCTGTGCTGCACGCGCGGGGACGGCGATAACGGCCATCTTGATCCGACGCCGCTTAAGGACCGGAACCAGCTTCTGCACGTGATAGACCGAGATTCTCCCAATCCGCCGGCCGACCTTGCCGGGATCATTCTCAAAGACCACCAAGATCCGAAAACCTCGTTGCTGAAAACCGCGGTAATTCAGGAGGGCGGAGCCCAAATTTCCCAGACCGATCAGGGCAACCTCCCACGTTTGGTTGAGGCCCAGAATCCGCTCCAGGTTCTGTTTAAGCCCCTCGGTGTAATAGCCGAGTCCCCGAACGCCGAACTGGCCAAAATATGCCAAATCCTTCCGGACCTGAGCGGAGTTCAGCGCGAAACGCTCGGCCAATTGCTGGGAAGAGACGGCGTTCATCCCATCGGCGACTAGCTCCTCTAGACACCTGAGGTAGATACTCAGGCGAGTAATGGTCCGTTCTGGAATTCGGGACTTGATCAACCGGCCTGATCTCCTCCGCCCCATACCCATTTACCCCCAAAAGCTTTGTACAGATCGGACCGCCAGATCCCACACCCCTGCAGGAAGCACACCCAACTGGAGTGTGGCGAGAGTCGCGAGGACGAGCGTAATTACAATGGCGGGGGAAAAGACCGGGCTCGGTTGCCCTTCCGGGGACTCCTGCATATACATCACCACCACGACCCGGAGATAAAAGAAGACCGAAATGAGACTACAGAGAACTGCCACAACCGCCAGACCTACATAGTCAGCCTCCACCGCCGCGGTGAAGATATAAAACTTCCCCATGAATCCTCCCGTGGGGGGAAGCCCTGCCAGCGAAAACATAAAAACCGCCATGCTGAAGGCCAACACGGGATGCCGAAAACCCAAGCCGGCATAGGCAGAAAGCGTCGGTCTTTCCTCCCCCTGCCGAGCCAAGGCGATGATCACGGTGAAGGCCCCCAGGTTCATGAAGGCGTAGACAACAAGGTAAAAAAGAATGCTGGAAAAGCCTCGACTCGTGCCGGCCAGGAACGCCACCAAAAGATAGCCGGCGTGCGCGATAGAACTGTAGGCAAGCATCCGCTTGATGCTCTGCTGGGTGAGGGCAGCCACATTTCCCACCCCCATGGTCAGGAAAGCAAGAACCCATAGGGGGGCAACCCATTCGGTGCGGAGCGGGGTCAGCGCGGTTCCGAAGGCCCGCAACAGTCCGGCGAAGGCAGCAGCCTTCGTCCCCGCAATCATGAAGGCGGTGACAGAGGTCGGAGCCCCCTCATAGACATCAGGCAACCACATGTGGAAGGGGACCGCGGCTACCTTGAAGGCAAGGCCCACCAGCAGAAGGCCAACTCCCAAGAAGACCAGCGGATTTTCCCAAGCCGTCCCGCGGCTGAGATGAGCGGCGATTTTGGGCAGGCGAGTGCTTCCTACGGAACCGTAGAGAAAGGCGATCCCGTACAGGAGAAAGGCAGAGGCGAACGCACCCAAGAGAAGATATTTGAGGGCTGACTCATTAGAGCTGAGACGTTTTCGGAAAAAACCGGAGAGGATATAGAGAGGAATAGAAAGGGCCTCGAGACCCAAGAAGAGCATGATGAGGTCTGTTGCGGAGGCCATCACCATCATTCCCAGGGTTGCGAAGAGAATCAAGGCGTAGTACTCCCCCTGGTGTATGCTCTCCTCCTCCATGTCCTTCACCGATACCAACAGGGTGAGAGCTGCAATGAGCAGGAACACGAGATGGAAGAACCGGGAGAAGTCATCCAAGATGAGCATATTCCCTACCATCCGTTCCCGATCACCAAAGCCGCTCACCAGTAACGCCAACGTCAAGAGCACACCCGTCAGTCCTAGATACGTGAGCTGAACCTTGTGTCGTGGGCCAAGCAACAGGTCAAAAACAAGGATCCCGAGGGCGGTTAGGGTGAGGATGACGAAAGGAGCCACACCTCCCCAATCTAGCTGTGGCATGCCCACGCTTACCTCTCCTCCTCTTCGTTCACGGTCACGGATTCACGATTCACAGCTATCGCTTCACGGCTCACCACCCTTTTTTTTCCATCAACTGTGAATCGTGAACTGTGAATTATTTGCTGTCGTTCCACCCGGACGATGACGCGTTCAACCGATGCCTCCATTCGGCTGAGGAAAGGCGTGGGATACACTCCGATCCACACGATAAGGACGAGGACGGGGATCAAAACAATCCGTTCGTTCCAGCTCAGATCCGCAACGTCGGCGTTCTCCGGGTGGGTAATGGGACCGAAGAGAACCTGCCGGACCATGCCGAGCATATACCAGGCCGCCCAGACAATCCCGGTCACCGCAATCACCGCATACAACGGATGCACCCGAAAGGTCCCGAGCAGAATCAAAAACTCTCCCACGAATCCATTCAAGCCTGGCAAGCCAATGGAGGAGAGGACCACGAGGAGAAACGTTCCACCAAATAACGGGATCCCTCGGAAGAGTCCACCATAATCGGCGATCATCCGGGTGTGGCGCCGTTCATAGATCATACCGACCAAAAGGAACAGAGCCCCGGTGGAGAGGCCGTGATTGACCATCTGGAGTAAAGACCCCGCGATCCCCTCCCCATTCAAAGCAAAGATTCCCAGCATGACGAAGCCCAGGTGGCTCACGCTGGAGTACGCCACAAGGCTCTTCAGATCGGGCTGCACCATTGCCACCCACGCCCCATAGACGATCCCTATGAGGGCGAGTCCTGAGATCCAGGGAAGGAAGGTCAATGTGGCTTGAGGGAACAGGGGGAGTGCAAAGCGGAGAAACCCGTACGTCCCCATTTTCAGGAGGACTCCAGCTAACAGGACGCTCCCGGCTGTTGGGGCTTCGACGTGGGCATCGGGCAGCCAGGTGTGAAAAGGAAACATCGGGACCTTAATGGCGAAGGCCAAGCCAAAGGCGAGGAAGAGCCATGTTTGCATCGCAGGAGGGATCTCGGCATTCATTAAGACCGTCAGATCAAAGGTGGCACTCGCGCCCGCCCGCGCATGGAGTACGGCCACGCCGATAATCGCTACCAACATCAAAAGGCTACCCGCCATCGTGTAGAGGACAAACTTGATGGTGGCATAGACGCGTCGCGGGCCGCCCCAGATACCAATGATGAAGTACATGGGGAGCAGTGTGGCCTCCCAAAAGACATAGAAGAGGACGAGGTCCAAGGCGAGGAACACCCCGATCATCCCCGTTTCGAGCAGGAGCATCGCCACCATATATTCCTTAAGCCGGTGGACAACTCCAGTAGAGGCAAGGATTGCAATAGCGGTGAGGAAGGTGGTCAAGAGGACGAGAAAGAGGCTGATCCCGTCGATTCCCAGCTTATAGCTGATCCCGAGACTCGGAATCCAGGCCGCCTCCTCGACGAACTGCATCCCGCCGACACCCGGTTGAAAATCGACAAGCAGTTTGATCGAGAGAAGGAATGTGAAAATAGAGATCGCGAGAGCTGCCCCTCGAATGAGGTCCTGCCGCTTCCGGGGGAGGACCAAGATCCCTACCGCCCCAACTGCCGGGAGAAAAATGACAAGGCTCAACAGCGGCATTCCTACCTCCCCAAGATCAGATAACCCAAGAGGAGGACAACGCCGGCGAGGATAGAGAGGACATAGTTGAAGACCACTCCGGTCTGGATTCGCCGAAGTTCCCGACTGCCTACTTCCATCAACCGGGCCACGCCGTTTACAGCTCCATCCACCACGGGAATGTCGAATCCCCGCCATAGGAAAAAGGCCAACCGGTCGAGGGGGACCACGATCCAATCTTGGTAGAGCTCGTCCACATAGTACTTGTGATAGACCACCCGGTAGAGCCCCTGGAACCGCGCCGCCCAGATCTCCGGCACGTTTCGCCATCTGACGCTGACGTAAAAGAGATAGCCCACCCCGATGCCGCCCACCGCCACGACGAGCGAGAGGAGAGCCAAGGGGAGGGCCAGCGTCGACGCCGCCGCGTTTGCCTCCCCCCCGTGCGCCAACACCGGCGCGAGAAACTGATGGAACGGTCCATGCTCCGGCGGGAATCCCACAAAGCCCACCACGACCGAGCAAATCGCCAGGACGATCAGCGGAATCCCCATCGTCGGCGGCGCATCATGCACGTGCGCCACATGATGCGG
>JBFHXD010000152.1:0-5552 GCA_041599135.1 Methylomirabilales bacterium (SeqCode)
CCGTCAACCCGAATCGTCCCCTGAAAACTCAAGACTCCCTTGAACTCGGTGCCTTCACCCAAAAAGGCCTTAATGTCTGCGACCTCTCGTGTCCCCTTGTCCCGCCGCATCATCCGCCGATCTCCGTGCGTTGTGGCTTCAGTGCATCACACCTTGGTCAAGATTTCTCACGCTAACATGAATACCTACCCCTGTCAAACCGTCCCCTAGTTGATGTCCCCATGCTCGTCTGGTATGATTGACTGTTGAAAGGTGCACAATGTGGGGCACAAAGAGTGGTTTTCTGCTCATCCTCATGCTTTGCGCGACGACCGCGACCGGGGGGGCACCCCTGCCCTTTCCCGAAGATCTTCTCCGGGGGGAGCAGGGCCGTTCGTTGAAGGAGGTCGTGGAAGATTCCACGATTCACCGCCAGATAAGCGGCCTCCGCCTTTACGGTGGGCAGGCGGTTTTTGAGTATCTGTCGACACACCCCGATTTTGCCGCCAGTTTGGCGCGGGCGGCAGGACTACTCAAGTACACCGTGGAGCGTCGCGGAGAAGCGGAGTTCTGGGCGGATGACCATGATGGACTCACCGTCCGCTTCGCCATCCTCCGCGCCGAATCTGGGCAAATGGTCGTGTATGGCAAAGGGGTGTACAAGAAGGGGATCCTCCGTATTCCGGCCCGTATCGCCCTCGTCATGGAATACGCCGAGGGAAGAGATGGTGACTCCCCCTATGTGCAAAATACGGTTACCGGCTACGCCCGATTGGATTCTGGTTTCTTCGCTGTCCTGGCTCGTCTCTTCCGGCGCCCCGTAGAGCGCCGGATGGAGAACCGGGTGAATTGGTTCTTGGGAAAAGCAAACAAGCTCATGACACGACTCTACGAGGGTCCCGAATCTCTCCTGCAAAAGCTTCCCTCTGGCACCTGGCATGAAGAGAAAAAGCAGCTCGGGTTGCTCCTCGCTCTTCCTCTAGATGGCACCAAATAATCTCGTACAGAGCCGGAGCCGTTTCGATCTTCGTGAGCACACCCCAAGCAACGTCTTTCAGTCCTCACCGCCCGCATACATCGCTTTGACCCGTCCGCCTCCTCGGATCTAGTCCGTTGCGACCTTCTCGTGACGATGATTGACCTCGTTTCGGATAGGCGGGAGGGAGCGGAGATAGACCGCGATGGCGCGCAGATCATCATCTGTCAAATGCTTGAAGCCGTTGTCGATCATCTCGGCCATCAGGCCCTGCGCGTCGTCGCCGGATGGCTTGAGCCCCGTTTTGAGGAAGAACACGATGTCCCCAACGACCCACGTGCCGATTCCCGTCTCCGCGTCTGGGGTGATATTGGGTACAGCCTCCCCCTCCGGGCCGTCCTGCGTGCCGGCATAGGCCATCTTGTCTTGAAATCCCCCGAGGAGGGTGCGGGGGGTGTGACACTCTTTGCAATGCCCGAGTGCCTGAACGAGATAGGCACCCCGGTTCCATTCGGCAGAGTGCGTCGGGTCCTCCCGCAACTCCCCGGGTGTGAAGTTGAGAAGCTTCCAGCCCTTTAACAGCGGTCGCCAACTGAAGGGCGGTTGGACGTCATGGGCGCGGTTCTCCTTCCGGACCGCTGTGACGGTCCACAGATACGCCTTGAGATCCACAAGATCTTGACGTCGCATGCGGGTAAAGGATGTGTAGGGGAAAACCGGAAAGTAATGGGCCCCGCGCGGGGACAGACCCTCGCGCATGGCGCGCATGAAGTCTGGTTCCCCCCAGGCTCCAATGCCTGTTTCTTCGTCGGGCGTGATGTTTGTGCCGTAGAAAGTGCCGAAGGGAGTTTCTATGGCACGGCCGCCCGCGAGAAACGTGCCGTCCTCCGCCTCGGTGTGACATGTACAGCCGCCCGCCGCGCGAAAGATGTACTCGCCTCGCTTCACGGCATCCGTCTCGGCGGACCAGGCCCGACCAGAGGGAATGAGGAAGAGGAAGAGCAGGGCAAAACACCCGCTGCGGGACTTCATCTTCGCTTGCGGAAGGGCTTGTGACACCCACCGCATGCCTTCCCTACTACGACGAACTGAGTGGTGATCTGGTCCAGATCGCCGATGTCGGCGACCTGGACCAGCTTGGCGGTTTCGTCTTGAAGTTTTTGCGCCGCCTGCTTAAACTTGTTCCACTGCTGCCAGATCTCGGGTTTTGCTCGGGTCTCTCCTGTCCCGCTCCCCTCGGGGAAAAGCTGCAAAATCATCCTGCTCGTGCCATTGAGTGCAGCGGCATGAGCAGCGACATGCTCCTTAAACGGGACCTGTCCCTTGACGACGCCGCTTATGGCGCCCAGGTGCCCGGCCTGGGATTTCATCACGTTTTGCCGATATTTGATGATACCCTCGGCGGCATCCTGGGCTCGAGCAAAGGCGATCCCGAGGCAAATGACAGCAGCCGGCAACACAACCGCAAATCCCTTCCTGGCGAGGTCCCCCATAATGTCCTCCTTTCTGTCTTGTCGAGACGTTGCAGGCGCCGCTATTGTAGCAGCGTCCCGACGAGAGGAGAACGGGTTCATGACCAGAAAAACCCCCGTTCTAGTATTCTTGTGTGTGCTGGCGGCCGTCATCCTCGCCCCGAGTCTTTGTGCTGCCCGTGTCGTTCGCATTGTCATCGACAAGCGAGAAGACGTCCTGAACGGTCGATCCTTCGGCACCGCCGGACCCTACAAAAAGATTGCCGGCAAGATCTACTTCGCCCTCGATCCCAGAAAGCCCAAAAACGCGCGCATCACCGATCTCGACAATACCCCGCGCAATACCGACGGGCTCGTCGAGGCGTGGGCAAACTTCGTCGTCCTAAGGCCGAAAAACCCTGTAGTGCGTGGTGGGACGGCATTGCTCGAGGTGAGCAATCGCGGAGGCAAGGCCGCCCTTCCGTACTTTAACGGAGGGACCTGGACCCTTAACCCGATGCTCGAGCGAGACTTCGGAGATGGATTCCTCATGCGGCTCGGCCTTACCATCATCTGGGTCGGCTGGCAGCACGACGTGCCGCTGCGCAAAGGACTGCTCCGGTCGCACGTGCCAGTGGCGCGAGATGGAAAGCGTCCGATTCAAGGGCTTGTACGAACCGACTGGACCGTCGATCGGCCGGCCAAAACGCTCCCCCTCGGTCACCGAAACCATATTCCGTATCCCGTCTCGGACCCAAACGACCCGGTGAATGTGCTGACGGTCCGAACCGGTCGCTTGATGCCTCGGCGCACCATACCTAGGCGTGATTGGCGGTTTGCCCGCGAGCAAAACGGCCGAGTCGTCGAGAGCCGCACCGACATCTATAAGGAGTCCGGTTTCGACGCCGGAAAGATCTACGAGCTGGTATACCGCGCTCAAGATCCAAGGGTTGTTGGCCTTGGGCTCGCAGCGGTCCGCGATACCATGTCCTATGCCAAGTACGACCCCACCAGTCTCTTCCCGGTGAAATATGGGATTGCCCTCGGCATTTCACAAACCGGGCGATTTCTGCGCCATTTCCTCTATCAGGGTTTCAATATTGATGAGCGCGGGCGGAGGGTCTTTGACGGGATGGTGATTCACACGGCGGGCGCTGGGCGCGGTAGCTTCAATCACCGATTTGCGCAACCCTCACGGGACGCTCACCGGTATTCATCGTTTTTCTATCCCACCGATATCTTTCCCTTCACCAGTCGAGTCCAGATGGATCCAGAAACAGGGCTCGCGGATGGGCTCTTTGCCCACGCCCGCAATTTGAACGATCTCCCGAAAATCTTTTATACCAACACAGGGTATGAGTACTGGGGACGGGCAGCGTCGCTCACTCACACGACAATCGATGGGACACGCGATGTTGTGCTCTATCCCAACGAGCGCGTGTACCACCTCGCGAGTGGGCAGCATTTTGTCGGCCGATTTCCACCAAGCACCAAGCTGCCGGGTTCCCGAGCGTATCGCGGGAACCCCCTGAACTTCTTGTACACGATGCGGGCTCTCCTCGTGAGGATGGTAGCGTGGGTGCCGGAGGGCGCCAGGCCCCCTCCCAGCGCATATCCTCGCATCGATACAGGAACGCTGGTCTCGATTCATAGCGTCACGTTCCCAGGCCTGCCGGATGTGCCGTTTCCGGTGGTGGCCCATCAGGCCTACCGAGCAGACTACGGCCCCCGGTGGAAGCAGGGAATCATCGATCGGCAGCCGCCCGGACTCGGCAGGCCGTTTCCAATCCTGGTCCCCCAGGTGGACAAGTTTGGAAACGAGGTCGGGGGCGTACGCAGCGTCGAACTCCTCGCACCGCTTGCAAGCTACGCACCGTGGAGTCTCCGGACAGGTTTTCCGGCAGCCTCGCACGAACTCGCCGACTTCATCGGTACGTACGTCCCGTTGTCGAAGACCGAGGCGGAACGCCGAGAAGCCGGCGATCCGCGTCCGAGTATCGAAAGCCTCTATACTGATAAGGAGGATTATCTCAGGTCGGTGGAGCGCGCCGCCCACTCACTGGTCGACCAGGGGTTTTTGCTGGACGAGGATGTTCCAAAGATTATGGCACGGGCGAAGCAGCACTGGAGCTGGCTCTTCGGGCTCTAATCTCCTCGGAGACCCGCTACGGAATGCGCGGCACATCGATTACGCTGCTCCTTCCACCTGTCGCGGGCAGATACAGCTCGAGGAGATAATCCTTCACCATGCGGTCACTGTTGAACCGCCAGCCCAGTGTTTTGATGCCTTGCTTCACCCGCCGCACCCAACGGACGGGAACCCCGTGCTCGTTGCGGTCGTAGAAATCGGGTATCACCTGTTCCTCCAGCACGCGGTACAGCGCCTCGGCATCGCGCGCCCGCTGGATCGCAGGGTCCACGTGCTCGCCACCCCCGCCGATAGTGAAGCCGTTCAAGCCATCGGCAGCCTCTGCCCACCAGCCGTCGAGGATCGAGCAATTGAGCCCGCCGTTGAGGAGCACCTTTTGCCCGCTCGTGCCACACGCCTCCTTCGGATGCTCAGGGGTATTGAGCCAGAGGTCCACGCCCTGCACGAGGTGGCGCGCCACCGAAAAATCATAATCCTCGACGAACACGATGCGTGACCGGAATCGCGGCTCCTTCATCACCTCGAAGATCCGCTGAATGAGCAGCTTGGCTTCATGGTCCCGTGGATGCGCCTTGCCGGCGAAGACGATCTGAGCGGGACGCTCCGCGTGGTCGAGAATGGCGTCAAGGCGGGCAAGATCTGTCAGGATCAACGTTGCGCGCTTATAGGTGGCGAAGCGGCGGCTGAAACCGATGGTGAGGACCCCATCATCCAGCGCGTCGATCGTGGCGTTCGCGGGATCGGTGCCGTGAAAGCGAGCGAGGCGAAGAGCAAGGCGCCGGCGGATGAACCTGATCAGGCGATGTCGCAATACCTGGTGTTCTTCCCACAGTTCAGTATCGGTGACCTTGTCGATGTCTTGCCAAAACTCGTAGAAGCTCATGCGGGTCTCCCACCCCTTACCGAGGTGTCTGACGTAGAGGCGAGACATGCTCGGCGCGAGCCAGGATTTCATGTGGGCCCCGTTCGTGATGTGGCCGATGGGAATCTCGCTCTC
>JBFHXD010000153.1:0-5532 GCA_041599135.1 Methylomirabilales bacterium (SeqCode)
GTCACCTGCTCGTCTTGCTCGACCGACTGCATCGCCAAGTAGACGGGGAAGACATCCGTTGACGGCGTGTAGTCCAGCTCGAACGAAAGATGCGACGGAACTGAGGATAAAGGGATAAAGAAGCTGATAATCACCGCGAATACGAGGAGTGAGCAGGGAAGTCCAATGGCAAATCGCTGCCACGACCGCCGCTCCGGGACGGTGACGGGACCGAACGAAGGCGGCGTGTACCCGATCCGCCGGGCAAACTCCTCAAACGGCATGTCGATGTAATATTTGTGGTGGAGCCGTCCCGCCAGCTCCGCATCCGACATGTCATTGTACTGAGGATACCGCTTCCGAAAATCAGCTAATTTCATCGGATTCCGAGTGGGTCCTCATCAGGGGGAGGTGCTGGGTCGTTGACGAGGTCATCGTCTTCCCAGATAGAGGAGCCTCTTGCCTCGTTCCTTCTTTCATCCATGTCTACCCATCCCCGTTGCTCTTGCGCAGGTGGGCCTGCATCCAAGTCGAGGTCTTCAGAAAGCAGCGCGCTTCCGGATGGCAATGGAGGAAGGAATTCCGCCATATCTTCGATCGCGGAAGCCGGAGTTACATTTGGTCCGACCGCTGACTCCTTCGTCCTGACGTCGCGTCCATGGTCAGGTTTTGGTTTGGCTTTCTTTTTGCGTCGGCCTCGAGAGGCGGCTTGCGCGCGATCACGGGGCTTGGATGGGCGGGTGAGGGGATCATCAACGTCGCGCAGATCGGACCCGCTTTCTTCAGCTGTTCCAGTCGCAAGACCGAGCCTCATCATCAATCGGTCTTCCACACGCGAACCGGCATCCAGGTCAACGTCATCAGGAAGGAACTCGCCCTGGGATGGCAGTGGCGGGAGGGGTTCGGCCGTGTGTTCGCTTACGAAAGCGGCGGCGGTTTCTGCCTCGTCCTCCGACCCCTTTAGGGTCACCGGTTGGTCATGGTCATGTTTCGGTTTGGCTTTCTTTTTGCGTCCCTTTCGAGAGGCGGCTTGTGGCCGACTCCGGCGGGGGGAAGTTGCGGCCCGTGGCTCAACTGGCTCGGCATCTTCTTCTTGGCCATTTGCGTGCCGGGGAGAAATCTCCTCGTCTCCCTCCAAAGCCAGAGCGAGGTCCTCCGCGGCATGACGGACATGTGCTTCGAGCTGCGCGGATCTGCTTTCCCGACTCCTCCCAGCCGCCAGGCCTGTCCGCTTCGGCCGGTCTTCGGGAGGCGAAGCGCCTTCGGCCTGCGACTCTTTGAGTCTGAGTGTTTTCCCGTTGAAGAATCCGCCCTTGGAGATCACCAGTGAGTCGGTCTGGATCTTCCCGACTACCCGGCCCGTGGGCGTGATTTCCACAT
Organism: Methylomirabilales bacterium (SeqCode); assembly: GCA_041599135.1. Lineage (GTDB taxonomy): Bacteria > Methylomirabilota > Methylomirabilia > Methylomirabilales > CSP1-5 > CSP1-5. The sequence continues at coordinate 1,360 of JBFHXD010000153.1, forward strand.
TCCCGGTCGCCACCATGTTTCCCTTGAATTGCCCGTGAATGATGGCGTCCACGGTCTCCACCTCGGCACGCACGGATCCCCTTTCACCGATGACGAGTCTTTTGCCCACCTTCAGCTGGCCGCCGACCTCGCACTCGATCTGAATCGAGTCGGCGACCTCGAACGTTCCCTCGAGTTTGGCGCCATTTCCCATCACGGTGAAGACGGAGGGTGGCGTGCCGTCGTTGAGTGGCTCGGATGGTGTATATTCATGGTTTGAGCGTTGCAACATCGGTTTCTCCTTTTGGGTCAGTTCAGCATCTCTTGTCTTGTATTGGAACACGGTCCTCCACTTCTGCTGAGATCGCGCCCGCGTCGTACTCACGGCTGGATCCCCATCAAATACCGGCTCCCTTGTGCCGCCGGGACGGGGGTCAGGACATCCGCACGGAGGAGGGGAGCTGGCAGCGTTTCTTGTCCGTCGCCTACAGTTTCGGGTGGCGAGTCGTCGACCACGGTCGCCCGCTCTTCGGGCCCCACTGGGGATGACGGCGCATCGATCGCATCAGCAGCCGCGGGCAGTGCAGGGATGCCGTACGACGGGGGGACTCTCACCACGCGGGACCCATCGGACACCGCGGGATTGGCAACCCCATTCGCACTGGGCTCCGGCTGACGAGCCACGCGATCCTTTTCTTTCTGCTCAATTTCTTTTTCCTCAATGGCCGCCTTTAATTGGCGGATCTCCTCCCCAAGCATGGCCAGCTCCTCCTCGACGTTGTTCCGCTCGGGGGATGGCTCGCGCGCAACACCGTCTGAGGGGGGGACAAGCGCAAGGGTCACCTGGTTCAGAACCTCTTCGGCCGTTTCCTTGTCCGCGTAGAGTCCCCCCGCCTCCGCACGAAGGGAGACCTTGGTCATCTGGGGCGTGACCGGCACCAGTTCCACGTGGACCTTCACCGCGTCTCCGGCTCCTTCCAGCACCCAGGCCTCGCCATCCCGGTCGGTCTTACTGATCCGGACCTCCATCCGAGCGAGGGTATCCACCGTAGCGGTCCACGCTGTCTCGAGATCCGCGGCGACGGTGCGTTCAACGCTCCGCTCAGTGATGTTCTGGAACACCGAGAAGAACGGCCCCAACGCGGCCATGCCCGCACCGGCACACCCACCACCGGCCAGCGCGATGGCCAACAAGAGGAACAGAGGCAGTGAACTCTTTGTGATCGCTTCTACGCTATTCAAGTGTCTCCCTCGCGCCGGAACCGTTGACGTCCTCGGTCGGCGTGTGCGAAACCAGTTCAGGGACGTGGCCGTTCCTCGAGGGGGCATCGACCCCCTCCCACGACGGGTGCAGCCGGATGAGTTCCTCCAGTTCCCCCACGGAAAGCGGACGCAATCCTCGGTCGGCCTGCGCCTTCTTGAGCTTGGCCACGTTGCCGTTAAAGACCGCACCTTTCGAGATCACCAATGAGTCGGTCTCAATTTTGCCGATGACCCGAGCGGTGGGCGTGATCTCTACACTCCCGGTCGCCACCATCTTCCCCTCATACCGCCCGTAGATGACAACATCCCCCGCCTCGACGTCGGCCCGCACGGACCCCTTCTCGCCGATGACGAGTCGCTTGCCCACCCTGAGCCGGCCGCCGACCTCGCACTCGATCTGAATCGAGTCGGCGACCTCGAACGTTCCCTCGAGTTTGGCGTCACTGCCGACAACGGTAAAAAGTGGGGCTGAGTTATTGCGTCCACGCATCGCAGTCTCCTTTTTTTGATTTGTGCGTCAGTTCGCGACCTGTTCTTCTCCCGTTCAAGGTCTTGTTATTGCACCAGCCTCCTCCCCGTCGCGAGACCCGCCCTGGGTGCCGGGGTCGTGGTGGGGTCCGTATCGTCCAAGTCTTGACACTCGAAGAAGCCAAAGATGCCGCGCAAGCTGGGGTCCTTGGGGGCACCGGCGGGGTTCATGGGGGGTGGGCAGACGGGCCAGCTATTCGTGTCGGCATCGTTGGCTACCGCACACTCTCCAAAGTTGATGATTTGCGTGATGACGAACCGCGCAACGGTCCAAATCGGATAGTCCTGGTTGTCCGCCTGCGGGGGGCAGTCGGTGTCGACCACGGCGACGTGCACCTCCCACCCATAGCCGGTATAGGTCGGATTGCCTTCGAAGTCGTGCGTCGTGATCGGTACACCTGAGGCCACCGACTCGTCATACTTTGTGACGAAGTGTCCCTCAAGTAAGTTCATGACAGGTTGGGTCATGCCGTTGTTGGAGCCGACGGGGTCTCCAGCGCTCAGGGAGGAGTTGCAAGTACTTCCGTCGGCCACCGCATTAATGGCCGCCTGCAGAGAGTTGGCATTGGGGGTTCCCGGGCCGTCCAGGTTTATCCAGCCGGCAGTGTTGGTCCCCGCCTGCGTATTCGGAGGCTGGCCGCTACTGGTCGCGAATGTCATCGCCGTCCCGCAGCCTTGCGAGGTGTAGGCGCCCGCATCCAGGAACTGACATGCGGTGACCCCCATGGGAAACATACAGGCGCCCGGGGGCAGCGAATCAGGCGGATTGCCGATCGCGATGGCCCGTGCCGACACCGGGAGGGTGGTGAATCCCAGGATCCGGAGGAAGGAGACCGGCACGTCGGCGGCATACTGGCAGCGGACGGCGTTTACCGCAGACCCGTCCAGCGAGGGTGTGAAGGCGGCGCCATCCCAGACCCCCAGGACGATGTCCCCGTCGGGATCGGCGTTCCCGGTATTGAGGTCGAGGCCGATGGCGCCAACCCGCGAGGGGTTCAGGTCGGCAAACCTCCACGCCTCCTGGCGCGCGGCCGGGAAGACAGTGTCATTGAGGCCGAGTTGTCCCGCCCCGGCCAGGGCGGCCGCGTCCATGCTGCGCTGGAGTTCGCCCTTGGCCGTGCTGACAAAGGCGAGGTCGATGGCAAACCCGCCGAATACGAGGAGCAAGAAGATTGAGAGCAGTATGAAGATCACCACAGTCCCCCGCTCATTTCCACGGAGCCAAGAGCCCTTCATCATGACTCGCTCCTCCCTTCCCTTAACGCACGGGACCTTCCAGCTTCACCACCTCGAGGTGGACGTGGCGGTTACACTGCCACGGCGCCTCATCCGGGCCGAGGACGACGGGGCGCTCCTCGTCATCGCTGCCGGTCGAGATACGGTGCCCATCGATGCCGGCGGCGACAAGATACTCGCGGATCGCCTTGAACCGAAGCTCGCCCAGGGCCAGGTTGTACGCGTTCGTCCCTCGCTCCCGCTTTTCACAGCGGCCTTTCATGACGATCGTTGTATCCGGATTCGCTTTGAGCCACGTTCCGAATGTGTTCAACGCCACCTTGGCATCATCGCTGAGAAGAAGGCTGTCGAAATCAAAGACCACATCCCGCTTCAGAAGCTCTGGCACCTGTGGTGTCGGGGGCTTGGCAACAGGAGACCGGAGCGCGAGCTTCTTTTCTTCTTGAGGCTTTTCTTCTTGCGTGGGCTGTGCGATCGTCGGCGTTGCCTCGGGCGCTGTACGCTCGCGTGTTCCCTGCCGTTCCTGTGCGGGCGGTTTTGGAACCTCCGGTGCTTTCTTGGACGGGGCGATCTGCCGCCGAGCCGGCGGCGGCACTATCGGTCTGGGCACCGGGAGTTCCGTGATGACCGTGGCCGCTAGCGCGACCTTCTCGTCTCTTCGCGTGGGCTCTGGCGTGTCGCCCGACGCAAAGCTGACGTTCTCGACGTCCTCCCACGGGATGTCCACGCGCCCCTCCGGCGTCATCCCCCGCAGGACCGTCGTGCCTAGGTTGATGTAGTCCCCCTCAACACGGGATCCATCCACCAGTTCCGCGGTGGCAAAGTACCGGAAGTGGGTGGCCGCCACGTATGGGGGGAGCGGGCTCTTCTCGACCGGCTGGCGGAAGAATTGGAGGCTCTTGATGCGTCCGAACGCGATTTGCGTCTCAATCCCCTCTCGGAAAAGAATCACGAACTCTCCCCGCTTGTGACCCTGCTGCGGATCCGCTCCCAACTCCCCGGTCAGTGTCTGTCCGAGGACATTGGTCTGCCCGGATTCGCGAGACTGCATCTGCCCGCGCGCGCCGCGGCCTGCCTTGCCCTTCGGCATGATCGTGTAGAAGACCTCGAGCGAGGGCTCCATCAGTCGCCACGATTCCCCGGACCAGGTCCGGACCTCGGCGGTCA
>JBFHXD010000154.1:0-5371 GCA_041599135.1 Methylomirabilales bacterium (SeqCode)
GACTCATTCCGGTACTCCCTATCATTCACCTGGTCCCACGGGGGCCAGGGCACAGATCCGTAATTCGAACAGTGGCGAATCCGGAAGATGTTTTCCGGAAGATCGTTGAATTATTTTCGCGTCCCGTGCGGTCGGCAGGGTGGTAATGGAAGGACCGTTTCCCGGCCTCGACCTTACCGGAACGCAGGACGGGTGTCAAGGGAGGCCAATTGTGTGACTGCCCATCGCGGCACATCCGCCGTCTGGAGAGGCTCGAGAAGAAAGGGCGGATTGACAAAGGGGCGAAGACTGGCTATCGTGAAGAGACGAAATCTTTCCGAAAGCTCGAGGCGGTGTGCGGGTTGCACCGCCAAGTGCCTGAAAAGAGGGGAATTGCTATGACCGTTCAGGAATTGGTTACCATGTTTCCAGAAATCCCCCAGGACCTTCAGGGAGAGCCACTCCTTGCGGAGTACGCGGAGGCCTTCAAAGACCAGCTCCGCATGGCGAGGAACCCAGGTGCCTGTTCGGCCCAGTATGATCCAGCCAACCATTACTACCTCAAACTCGTTGGGCCCATTCGGTTATACATGTACAAACTTTCAACCCGGGAAAAGGTCCTGAACCAATTGCAAGAGATGCTCGATCAGCACCGGGCCGATCCGGCTGGATTCATTGCGAGCCTCGTGCCAGACGGCACCGCCCAAAGCGAGGTGAGGGGCCCGGGATGCTCATGAGCGTCTGATTGCCATCCCCTGAGTCTTTTCCTCACGCTCGCCACAGTTCCTGTGTGCTCTTGCCGCGCGCCCGGTCCCATTGCAAGGGTGATCCGAGCAGGATCGTTCTTCGGGAGCAGGATTCATGAGCCAGCCACCGGACGTCTTTGGCCTGATCAAATATTTGGCGGAAGAAAAAGAGCGGATGGCGAAAATGCAGCCTGCCGGTATCCCAACTTTCATTGATTGGAGAGATCACACATACGTGGGCAGTCTTCAGGAAATTGCCCCAGACTACAGCAGGGAAATTGTCCTGCTCAATAAATCCCCCCAGCCGGTTTCAGACGAATTTACAAATGCGGTCTTGGCCTTAGACAAAAATAGGCTATTCCTGAAGGTGGAACCGATGTTCGACTTGCGGGCGCGCATTCATATCCTGAGGAGGTCAGGAAAGCGATTACTGGGACTCACCGAGGACCAACAGGAATTTCTGAAAAGTGAGGGAGTGGAGGTCACCGAACACACCACGGGGCAAACGGTCACCGCCTTTAGTCCGAAGTACTACGCGGATCCTGATTACAAAGGGACCAGCAGTAATTAGGATTTCTTTTGCGCCCGGAGGCGCTCAATAAGCGCTGTGACTTCCTCGAAACGAGTGCGGACCTCTCCCTCTGCCTGAGACACCTCCTCGGGCGGTGCGCCCTTCTCGATCGCATCCTCGAAATCCGTCACCGCGATACCGAATATTTTTAGCAATCGGCGGGTCTCCTCGCTTGGCATCGCTCCCTCCATGAAGGCCGGACATGCCTAACGATTGAAAACAGTTGACGTTTTTGCCTGCGACCAGCTCCAGCACACATGATAGGTTCGCCCCGACAGAATCGCAAGCCCTTTTCGGCCGGCTCTACTGTTGACGCGGTCGAGCGGGGCGGATAGTATCGACCTATGAAGCTCGGAGTTCCCTGCATGGGACGTCTTATCGCGGCGATCGTTCTGACAGCGGTGGTCTGGTTGACACCCGCCGCCTGGGCGGACCAGAAAGACGAACGCCTGGACCCCCTTTTTGACCGCCTCAAAACCGCCAACAATGAGACCGAGGCGGCGGCACTCACGCACCGGATCTGGGTTATCTGGCGTCAATCCGAAAACGACCTCGTGAACGCCCTCATGGCGAAGGGCGTCGAGGAAATGTCGCACCGCAACTACGAGGCGGCGCTGGCGACCTTCGGCAAGGTCGTAGACCTCGAGCCGGAGCTGGCTGAAGGGTGGAACAAGCGGGCCACCGTCTACTACCTGATGGGTGAATATGAAGAATCGGTCCGCGATATCGAACGCACCCTCGACCTCGAGCCGCGTCATTTCGGGGCCCTCTCTGGACTCGGCTTCATCTATCTCTCCCTTGGCGACGATTGGGCGGCCCTCAACGCGTTTGAAGCAGCACTCGAGATCAATCCCTATTTGCCTGGCGCGCGGACGCGCGCCGAAGAACTGCGTCAGCGCCAGCGCCGCAAAACTATCTGAGCACCCGGCAGTCCGGACAACTATTTCAGCTTTACCCCGCAAAGATAAAGGGACGGCCGCGCTCGCGGGGAGAAGTTGAAAAGAGGATGGCTCACGGTGGCTGGCGGACTAGCCTTTCACGTAGTCTGGCTCGTTGCCGGGCTTCCACTTGATGCCGCAGCCTACGCTGGGTTTTTGATCCTGGGCGACAGGCCGCCCTGCTAGAGCGGCATCGAGGGCCGCGCGAAGGTCCTTTCCGCTCACCGGAATGTCGTTCTTTGGACGGCTGTCGTCGTACTGGCCCCGGTACATGAGCTTACGCTCCTGGTCAAAGAGGAAGAAATCCGGCGTACACGCGGCCCGATAGGCTTTCGCCACGACCTGGGATTCATCAAAAAGATAGGGAAAGGTGAAGCCGGACATCTCGGCGGCCTCGGCCATTTTATCGGGAGCATCATCCGGATATCGTGTGACATCGTTCGAGTTGATCCCCACAGCGGCCACGCCCTTCGTCTGGTACTCTTTGACAAGATGGACGAGGTGCTCACGGAGATGCAGGACATACGGGCAGTGATTACAGATGAACATCACCAACAGGGTTGGTGCGTCGGCAAATTGCGCAAGTGAAATCATCTTTCCGTCGATGTTCGGAAGCGCAAAATCTGGTGCTTTCGCCCCCAAGGGCAACTCCATCGCCGATGATATCGCCATGATCCCTCCTCCTGACCTTCTCCGAGGTTTCTTCGCCGCAGTGGGTTACAATGCCCTCCTGAATTTTGAAATAAATGTACCAGCCAGACAAGAGTAAACATGCAGTAACCTTCCAGAAGAGCCTACATCGAGCCTGACGAAAAATGTTGGATCGAAATGAGAGGCGACTGTCTCTGGAAGGCGCGGATAATAGTACATGCTCTGCAGGGCAGCTGCAAAGAGGAGCATCACGAAAAGCCACTGTTGGGCTTTCATCGTTTCCAGTCCAGAGCATGAATTAAAGACGATCCAGAACTGTGCGCTTCGCGGCCCGACGCCATATCCATCCATAGATTCCGAGATTGATACCTAACACCAAGAGACCCAGGACAATCTGCAGCTGTCGCGTCAACTGGGCTGGGTACAGCACAGGGAGAATGTAGTGCTCGATAAAGCTGGATTGATAACCGGTCAGCCCACCTTTCGCGCGAAGCCAGTTCTCAAGCGGCGTGAGCGGACAGATCCAACCCGTGAATTCGATGAGTGCAGCCCAGAGAACCACCGGAAGGTGGATCCACGCACACCGCTTCCATCGCAGGACCAAGCATCCCCCGAACACTGCGAACACAACGAAAGCAAAATGAAGCAGCACGACGATATCGGCCAGAACGCCATAGGGCATTTTCTGTATCTCCGCTGACCCCGCGTTTCACCCGAATCCCTTCAGCGAAATTATACTGACCAATTCCCAATGTGAACACTGCCATTCCTGCACCATGCCACTGAGGGAGCGCTTGGGAAAGGGAAGTGGTTGATCAGCGGGGAACCCGTCGCTCGAACGTTTGGACCAGGACAGTGACCTCTTCGGGCTGGGACGTGGGAAGCGAGCAGGCAATCCCCACGCAGACATAGGCCTGTGGCGTGCCTTTGGCACGCGTCGCTCGTATGGCCGCAGCAAGTGGGGGGGGAAGTTCTGCCGCCTCCCCAAGGGCCGGATCGTAGGTCGCCACGATCTTTCCGGGCCGATAGGCTGTGAGGGCAGCCTGCCACAGGGCCAGGGTGCGGGGGTCGGATCGGGGGCCAATGATGGCCGCATGGGCCGGGGGATGGAGGTGAAGGTCCACGGCCAAGCCATACGCCGAAGCGAATGGCCCGCTGCCGGAGGCAACGGTGGCAAATGTCTCGAGGGTCTGCTCGGCGCGCTCGTGATACATGTTCGCGTTTGTCAGTAAGTACAGTTGGTTCAAGACCAGGGCCGCCATGGCGTTGGGCGAGGGGCTGGGCGTGTCCTTGAAGGATTTCGAGGGATGCTTGAGGAGACCGATGGCCGTCGAGTCGGGGCGGAAATCGAAGAAGGCTTTCCCGGCGTTGTCCCACAATGTCCGAAGGGCCTCATCCATCAATTCTTGCGCCGCCTTGAGATACCGAGCATCTCCAGTGACCTGGAAGGCCTGGAGGAGAGCCGAGGCCATCCATACGTAGTCGCTGAGGAAGCCGGGGGTGTGCGCTTTGTTGTCGGAGAGGGCGTGGTACAATCCCTTTTCCCGCGAGTGGATGTGCGTGAGGAGAAAGTCCAGGCTTTTCAAGGCGAAGGCCTTAAGGTCCTCCCGGCCCAGGACTTTGTAGGCCTCCAGGTAGGCGCTGATCATCATCCCGTTCCGGTCGGCGAAGAGGGTCTGGTCCACAAAGGGTGCCTTCCGCTTCCGCCGTGCCTCCCTCAATCGGGCCTTGCCACTCGCGATGAATCCCTTGACCTGCTGGACAGGGAGGGAGAGGTCCTGGGCGATCTGCTCGGGCGTCGTCGCAACCCAAAGGACGTTTCGTCCGGGGGTCTCCCGTACGTCGCCTGCCTCATCAATGTCGTAATATCGGATGAGGATCTCCGCCTCCTCCTTTGACACCGCCGCCTTCACTTCTTGGACGGTCCAGGTGAAGTAGGACCCATCGTCCCCAGGACCGACATCCGCATCCTGGTGTGCATAGAAGCCTCCCCGTTTTTGATCGGACAGGACACTGCTCGTGTACGCGATGATTCCCTCGGCAACTTCACGGTATTGGTCCTTCCCTGTGACCTGGTAAGCGCCAAGATAGTTCAAAAGCAGCAGGGCGTTTACCGTGGTGAGTTTTTCAAAGTGGGGGATGCGCCACGCCCGATCCGTGGCATACCGGTGAGACCCGCCTTCCAGTTGGTCGTGGATTCCTCCCTTGGCGATCTCGTCCAGGGTCGTGGTGGCGATCTTGAGCATCTGCTCATCGCCCTTCTCCGCGTATGCCCTGAAGGCGAGTTCGATCGCAGCGGTGTGGGGGAACTTGGGCCCCGGGCCAAAGCCTCCATGTGCCTCATCGAAGAGACGAGCCATTGGCTGGGCAATGGACTCGACGAGATGGGGGGAGAGGGGAGCCTTCTTGAGCTTGTCGGCTTCCCAGGTGGACAACGCCTCATAAAGCTTGTCGGCAGAGGTCAGAATCATCTCTCGGCGGTTCGC
>JBFHXD010000155.1:0-5334 GCA_041599135.1 Methylomirabilales bacterium (SeqCode)
CATGGTAATCAAGAGAGATGTCTCCATCACGTGGTACGGTCACAGCACGTTCAAGGTCGTGAGTCCCAAGGGGCGACATATCTTGATCGATCCCTGGGTTATGGGGAACCCCGCCTGCCCCGTGCACCTGAAGAAGGTCGACCGCGTCGATCTCATGCTGATCTGCCACGGACATTTCGACCACATGGCCGACGCCGTGGCGCTGGCCAAGGCGCATACACCCAAGGTGGTCGCCATCTATGAGATTGCCGCGTGGCTCGAGGGGAAGGGGATCAAGACCGCCTTGCCCATGAATATGGGAGGAAGCCAGGAGATCGACGGCATCCGGGTGACCATGGTCCAGGCCTTCCACAGTTCCGGGATCCTGGAAGACGACGGGAGGATCGTCTACGGCGGCGAGCCGGCGGGATACGTGGTGCGATTGGAGAACGGGTTCACGTTTTATCACTCGGGCGACACCAACGTGTTCGGAGATATGAAAATCATCGCGGGCCTCTACAAACCGGAACTCTGCTTTCTCCCCATCGGAGATCGCTTCACGATGTCCCCGAGGGAGGCGGCGTACGCGTGCAAGCTGTTAAAGCCCAAGTGGCTGGTTCCCATGCACTTCGGGACCTTCCCCCTCCTGACCGGGACGCCGGCAGAGCTCAAGGCGCAAACGAAGGGAATCAAGGGACTCAAAATCGTCGAGATGAAGCCGGGCGATACCATCAAGTGAGGGGAATAGCACCGGCTCGGGGAGGCAGTCTTCGTCGGCGGCAAATTCCACGCGTGGCTAGATCGCGTATTGGGCATTACGCACCAAGCCTTAAGCTCGGTGCGCAGGACGGCCACCCCCGCCTTCGCTTCGCTCCGGCGGCGGGCCCCGGCCGGAAGCAAACCAGATTCCGCCTTCCTCAGGCTTTGCTCCTCTCGCCGGGTCAGCTTGAGGAGGCAAAACGGCACTAAGCACGAAAACGGCACCTGCAGGTCCCGAGCGACATGCCGGGAGCGGTGGGGCCCCTCGGCAGGCGGCGGGCTGGGAAACCGAGGCGCACTCCGTGCCCCTCTTCGTTGCACGGAGCGTGAACACGGAGGGACCCGGGCCGTAAGCCGCCGCTCAGGGTCGCCGCGGGAGGCGCGAAGCGAGGGGCCGAGGGTGCTGTTGCAACGAATTCAGCAACTCTGAACTATGAACCCTGAACCGGGAACCAGGGGTGAAGATGGCAGAGGTTATTGAGGTGGGGCATAGCCCCGATCCAGACGATGCCTTCATGTTCTATGCCCTCACGGCGGGGAAGCTCGAGACGGGCGACCTTGAGTTCCACCACGTGCTGCAGGACATCGAAACCCTGAACCGGTGGGCGATGGAGGCGAGACTCCCTGTGACCGCCCTCTCACTTCACGCTTACGCGTATGTGGCAGACAAATATGCCCTCCTTCCCCATGGTGCGAGCATGGGTCGGCAGTATGGGCCGATCGTGGTGGCACGGAGACCGCTTGGCCTGGACGAACTCAGGCGAGAGACCATTGCCATTCCTGGAACGTTGACCACCGCCTTCCTCACACTGCGGGTGTGCCTCGGCGAATTTCTGTATGCCGTCATTCCTTTTGACCAGATCCTCGAACTGGTGGCTAACGGTCGATACGGGGCAGGCGTGATCATTCATGAGGGGCAGCTCACGTATCAGGATCACGGACTGGTGAAAATTTTAGACCTGGGAGCCTGGTGGCATGGCGAGACAGGGCTTCCGCTGCCCTTGGGGGTCAATGCCGTCAGGCGAGATTTGGGAGAGTCCAAAATGCGGCAGATTGCCCGTCTCCTCGAAGCGAGCATCCGTTATGCCCTCAAGCATCGGCAAGAAGCACTGAGCTATGCGATGGGATTTGCTCGGGGGATTGACAGGTCCTCAACGGATACCTTCGTCGGGATGTATGTGAATGAGCTCACCCTGGCTTACGGGGGGGAGGGGCGGCGGGCAGTGGAAGCGCTGCTTCAATGGGGATTTCAAGAGGGGGTGTTACCTCATCAGGTCTCGGTCCGCTTTGTAGAGTAAGGGCGGAGACCGTGAAGTGATGATGCTACAGTTGCGTGAGGATCTTGGTAAACTCTGAAAGATGGTTGGGCCGGAGATCCGATTGAGCGAGGAGCTCGTGTCGAAAAGTGGCGGGGGCTTCATAGATCCGCTCATTCAACTCCGCGACACAGTCGAGAACACGCGCGACTCGATGACTTACGATCCCGCCGAAGAGGGAAAGGAGAAGATTTAGAATAGGGTTGTCGGCTCGGACGTATCCGTACACATCGTATGCGATGTAACTCTCGCCTTCCTGATCGAACGACGTGTATTGCAACACCACCACCGCCCGTCCGTATTTTCCCTGAGCGAGGACGACCCGTTTGTCGTCGTCAGCATAAACCATTTCGAGGTGGGCCCACCCCCCCTTCGGGGTCGTCGCCTTGTAGGCTCCTTCTCCTGTCTGCACGATCTCGTAATCGGTAATATCCAATATTCGGCCGAGCTGGGAAGCAAAATCGAGATGGTTCAGGAGATATTCGTACACCTGCCGGTGGCCCCTGATGACCTCCCCTTTCTTCTCATCCACGAAGGAAGCCCCATCTATCACCTCTCTGATTTCTTGGGAAGCAGACTGGTGGAAGAGAGAGTCGGGGACGCCGACCGGTTTCTCAATGGCATCGGTCAGGTTCCACGGGGCGAGGGCTAAGGAAAGAATCAGGGCAATCGGAAACAATCGACGCATAGACCACCTTGAGCTTGAGAATCCAGGCTTGAGGAAACTTCGGGATTCTAGCTTATCGGTATCTACATCGCAAGCAAAAAACGAGCCAGATTGCCCGTTGATTTCAGTAAGGCCCCTACGGTAGAATCCCTTGGTTATTTGCCGCCCTGGTAGTTGGGGGAGATCATCAAAGGGGGGGAATGGTGAGCAGCCAACTGAGTGGTTGGGCCCTGGTTCTGGGTGCGTCGAGCGGGTTTGGCGAGGCCACGAGCCTGGCCCTGGCTCGCGCCGGAATGCATGTCTTTGGGGTTCACATGGATCGGAAGGCCACCCTGGCCAATGTGGACCGGGTCGTCGAGGACATCCGGGGGATGGGGCGGGAAGCCCATTTCTTCAATATGAACGCCGCCGATGAGGAGAAGCGACGGGAGGCGCTGGACCAGATGGAAAAAATCCTGAAGGAGCGAGGTGAAGAGGGAGAGATTAAAGTCCTCCTCCACTCATTGGCCTTCGGGACCTTGAAGGCATTCATCGCAGCAAACCCCGCCGAGGCCGTCAACAAGGCGCAGATGGACATGACCGTGGATGTTATGGCGCACAGCCTGGTCTACTGGGTTCAGGATCTGGTCTGGCGAAGACTGATGCGGGAAGGAGGCAGGGTCTTCGCCATGACGAGCTCTGGCGGACATCGCGTCTGGCCCACGTATGGGGCGGTCTCCGCCGCGAAAGCCGCCTTAGAATCGCATGTTCGACAACTGGCGCTCGAACTGGCTCCGATGGGAATTACGGTCAATGCGGTCCGTGCCGGGGTGACCGACACCCCGGCCCTGAGGAAGATCCCCGGTCATGAAAAGATGATCGAGATTGCCAGGGAGCGCAATCCGTTTCAGCGCCTCACAACGCCTGCCGATGTGGCGGCCGCAATGGTCGACTTGAGCCAACGGGGGGCGAATTGGATGACGGGTAATGTGATCGGTGTGGATGGGGGCGAGGACATCGTCGGCTAATCTCCTTCTTCGCCGAGCATTGCGAGGAGCGCTTCGGGCCGGCTCAGGTCGTTCAGCAGAAGGTCGGGCGAAGCTTGATGTAGCGTTTCCCAGGAATCACCGCCAGTCGCCACAGCTACAGTTGTTGCACCCGCTTCGCGCCCACACGTGATGTCGAGGTCTGTATCGCCAATGACCACCACCCTGATGTCCTGGTTCGATTCCTCTACCAGGGCCCTTCCCCGCTCAATCGCCTTCCGGATGAGTACAGTTCGGTCCCTTGCATCGGAGCCGAATCCGCCAAACGAGAAGTAGCGGTTCAGATCGGCGCGACTTAGCTTGATCCTGGCCGCGCCTTCCAAATTGCCGGTCGCGAGGCCGAGGCGCACCTCCGGTCGTTTCGCAAGTACCTCGAGAAGGTCGGGCAGTCCTGGCATGACCCGATAGCCCGGCGAGCGATCCACCTCCTCCGGAAGGTAAGTCAAATACCGACGAAAAATCGCCTGGGTCTCTGTCAGCGTGGGGGGTCGGCCGAGCCCGGCAGTACAGAGGTCCTCGATGATATCCGGGTCCGTCCGGCCATGGAACCGCACCCCGTCGATCGCGGCTTCGATCCTGAACAGATCGCGAAGCGTCCTTTGGAACGCTCGAATCCCGGCCCCTCCGGTCAGGATGAGTGTTCCATCCACATCGAAGAGCAGCAGATGAATCATCGGCAACCTACGCTCGTTATCTTCCGGCCGCACCGAACAGGATTTCGCCGAGGTGGCGGAGGATTCTCGCGGTAGCTCCCCAGATCGTATGGGGCCCCTCCCGGCGGACGAACACGCGGACCGTACCTCCCTCCCTCTGCCAGACCTCCTCCTGAAAGGCTTGGGAGTCTCGAAGGACGTGCAGAGGCAGCGACAGAATCTCGGCGATCTCCCTGTCGTCGATCTGGAAGGGATACGAAGAGGGGATAACCCCGACGACCGGGGTAATGAGGAAGTTAGAAGTGGCAGTGGAGGTATCGTCGAGCTTCCCCAACACCTCCACATCCTCAGGACGGATGCCTATCTCCTCATGGGCCTCTCGGAGCGCCGTGGCGACTGGACTTGAATCTTTCGGCTCCCAGGTCCCACCAGGAAAGGCGATCTGTCCTTGATGTGTCTTGACACGATCCGTCCTCTTAATGAGGAGAATCTCATATCCTCCCTCACCATGATAAAGCGGGACGAGCACTGCCGACCGTTGCTTTCCCTCGTGGGGCAAAGACGTTCGCTGGTGGCTTGCGATGATGCGACGGATTTCTTCTATCTCGATCATAGGTACTTCTTGAACCAGGCCGTACTCAAGCGGACGGCCTGCTCCCGGTCTTTCGGGTTACTCAATCGGTGATCCGCTCCAGGGAGGAATTCGAGGGCCTTCGGCTCCTTGGCGGATTTGTACAGGGCGCTGGCGTGAGAGCGGGGGATGAGTTCGTCCCGTTCTCCATGAATGATCAGGCAACGTGGCACGCCAGGCGGCACGTCTGCGAAGGTTCCCTGTGCCAGTTCTCGAAAAAACGCGTCCCCGAGTCCGTGGGCCATGAGGGCTTCCTTCCTGCCTTGCAAGTCCCGGAGGTGAACCGGAGTTGCCCAGAGGGCCG
>JBFHXD010000156.1:0-5311 GCA_041599135.1 Methylomirabilales bacterium (SeqCode)
CAAATCTTGTGCTGGCTTTTGCTCGAGGATTGTAGGGGATCGGCGACGGGGGCGTTGCATCAGGGGGGGGACTTTGGTAATAGTCGGGGTGAAAGACTTCGTGTGGTGAATGAGGCAGACACATGGCAGATCTGAAGAAGGTCAAGGTAAGGATTGAGGAGCTTCGGCGGCTCATCCGCCATCACGATTACCTCTATTATGTCCTGACCCGGCCCGAGATTTCGGATGCTGAGTATGACAAGCTTTTTAACGATCTCAAGCGGTTAGAGGCTAAGCATCCCCAGCTGATCACCCCCGATTCGCCCACCCAGAAGGTCGCCGGCGAGGTGGCCGAAGGCTTCGCCGCCGTCGCGCATAGCAGTCCGATGCTCTCGCTGGACAACGCCGCCACCGAGGATGAGATCCGGGATTTCGAGGCCCGGATGAAACGCATCCTGCCTGATGCAAACTTTAGTTATGTCTGTGAGCCGAAGATCGACGGCCTGGGTGTCGCCCTGGTCTACCAAAATGGGGTATTCGTGCGCGGGGCCACTCGAGGGGATGGCCGGGTCGGCGAGGACGTGACACACAACTTGCGGACGATTCGAAATCTGCCCTCCGTCCTGCCTGGGCTGCTCGCCCGGCACGCGCACCTCGAAGTCCGGGGCGAGGTCTTCATGTGGAAGGCGGCGTTTCAGAAACTGAACCGCGACCTGGAAGAGGCAGGAGAGTCCCCGTTCGCGAACCCGCGCAACGCGGCTGCGGGGTCCGTACGGCAGAAGAATAGCGGGATCACGGCCACGCGACCGTTGGACATCATTCTCTACCAGCTAGCGGCCGCGACGCCAGGGGCAGCATTTGGCACGCATTGGGAGATCCTTAAGGCGTTCCGCGAATCGGGCCTGCCGGTGAGTCGTGAGGCAAAGCTTTGCCGCGACCTCAGCGACGCTATCGCGTACCAGCGCGAAATGGAAAGCAAACGGAACGAGCTGGGCTACGAGACAGACGGCGTCGTGGTCAAGGTAAACAGCCTGGAACAGCGGAAAACCCTGGGTTTCACCACGCATCACCCCCGCTGGGCCGTCGCCTTCAAGTTCAAGGCACAGCTCGCCCAGACGCGAATACGGCGGATCGCGATAAACGTCGGTCGAACAGGAGCGCTCACGCCGTCGGCCGAGGTGGATCCGGTGGAGATTGCAGGGGCCACCATCAGCCGGACCACGCTCCACAATGCGGATGAGATCGCTCGCCTTGATGTACGTGAAGGAGACCTGGTCCTGATCGAACGGGCGGGGGACGTAATCCCCCACGTGGTCGAGGTTGTCCCCGAGCCTGACCACCAATCGCGTCCCCATTTCCGGATGCCGGACCGTTGTCCGGTCTGCGAAGGACACGCCTACCGGCCCGAGGGGGAAGTGGTCTGGCGGTGCAGCAATGCGGCCTGCCCGGCACAGCTCAAGGAGCGGCTGCTCCATTTTGGGTCCCGTCGAGCCATGGACATCGAACATCTCGGCGAAGCGGTCGTCAATCAATTGGTGGATCGCGGATTGGTCAAGGATTTCGCCGACCTGTACCACCTCGAGGTGGAGACGTTAGCAAGTCTCGAACGCCTAGCCAAAAAGTCGGCGACAAATCTGTACGAGGCCATACAGGGAAGTAAGAAGCGGGGGCTCGCTCGACTGTTGTTCGCCCTGGGCATCAGGCATGTCGGTGAGCATGCCGCTTCGCTATTGGCGCAACAATATGGAAGTATGGAGAAGCTGATCGTGGTAGCTTTGTCCAATAAGGGGGGGGAGCAGCTCGCGGATATCCACGGGATCGGTCCCCGCATTGCGGCGAGCGCAGTCGAGTTTCTCACCCAGCAGGAGAACCAGCGGGTGATCGAGCGCCTGCATGCAGTCGGGGTCAAGATGACCGAGGAGACGGCCACGGTAGGGGAAAAGCCGCTGGCCGGAAAAACCGTGGTGCTCACCGGAACGCTCGAGGGGTACAGCCGCGATGAAGCCAGAGCGCTCATCACCCGGCTCGGCGGCCGCGTCACTTCCTCGGTCAGCAAGAAGACGGATTACGTCATTGTCGGTAAAGACCCGGGCTCGAAGTATGACGATGCAAAGCGTCTCGGTGTCCTCATCCTGGACCAAGCGGCCTTCAAGAAGTTGATCGCGGGGGATTAGTGCCGTTCCAACTTGATACGCCGAATGTGAGCAACCTGCCTTGTGGCAAGGATCGTAATCGAGTACAGCGAGGACGTTGTCACACATAGTTGGAACGGCATTAGGAGCCTATCGGGGAGCCTCGACAATGCGTACCGTGTCCGCCGCGATCGGGCTTCTCTGTTTGAGCCTCGTTTTTGCAGGGGTAAGCCTCGGCAGCACCGGTGCTGCGGTGAAGGAGATCGCCCTCCGTTACTTTAGTCCGGAGGAGATCGCGCGGGGAAAGAGCTACATGGGAGGGCGGTACCTTCTTTTCGCCGCCCGCAGCGCGATTACGCTCGCCATCTTGCTCCTGCTCACGTTTAGCCCCGCCTCTCGATTGGTGCGGGACCTCAGCGCGAGCTGGGCGGGGTATCGGCCGTGGCTTACCCTTACGCTCTATGCGGCCTGCCTCTTGTTGCTCTTCCGTCTTCTCCTTCTGCCGCTTGATCTTTACGGAAGCTACATTCGAGAGCACGCCTATGGTCTGTCAACCCAGGGGCTCGATGGGTGGTTCAAGGACTGGGGGAAGGGCCTCCTCCTTCAAATCATTCTCCTCTTGCCGACCATAAACCTCCTCTACCTGCTGATTCGTCGCTCCCCTCACCGCTGGTTCATCCCCGGGGCCGCGGTCCTGGGGATCCTGATCATCTTCCTCACATTTCTGGCCCCGGTCCTCATCGATCCCCTCTTTCACACCTTTACGCCACTGAAGGATGCGGATTTGAAAGCTCGCGTTTTGAGGCTGGCAGAGCGGGCAGGAATGCCCGTAGAGCAGGTCCTCGAGACGGATGCCAGTCGAAGGACGGTAAAGGCCAATGCTTATGTGACTGGCTTCGGGCGGACCAAGCGGATTGTCCTGTATGACACACTTCTCAAACGAGCTTCTCCTGAAGAGGTTGAGGTCGTCCTCGCTCACGAGATCGGCCACCGCATCTATCACCACCTCTGGAAGGGGGTGGGGCTTTCCATCCTCGCCCTCTTCTTCGGTTTCGGTATTGCGGCGCTGGCACTCCGATGGGGGACTACCCGGGGCCTCCTGACATATCCGGCCGACCCTGCCGGGCTCCCTCTGCTTATGTTGACCCTCTTTGCTCTGAGTCTTGTGACGCTTCCGCTCCGGAACGCCATCTCTCGCGGTTTCGAGCGCCAGGCAGATCTCGCAGCGCTCGAGCTGTCCAGAAATCCCGACGCCTACATCAAAGTGGAGGTGGACTTAGCCCGATCGAACCTGGCCGACGTCACTCCGCCGCGTTGGGCCGTTCTTCTGCTGTACACGCACCCGCCGGTGCTCGAGCGCATTCGGGTCGCGCGACAGCCGTAAGTTCATACACCCTACCTTGACACCCCTTGGATTCTATGGTACGTGGACCCATAGGACCTCCATGAGGTCCGGCATGGAGGGTATAAAAGATGGAAGATCGTGCCCATCTCGAGCAGGCGGAGTTCTTCTTCCAGGAAGGCTATCGACACCAAATGAATGGTGATCTGGATGCGGCTGTCGAAAACTACCAGCGCTCTATCGATTTTTGTCCCACCGCAGAGGCCCACACGTTTCTGGGATGGGCGTATAGCTTTCAGGGGAAGATCGATGCCGCCATTCGAGAGTGCGAGATCGCCATTCAAATCGACCCCGATTTCGGCAATCCCTATAACGATATCGGGGTCTATCTCATGGAAAAGGGGGAGTACGACGAGGCCATTCCGTGGCTGACGAAGGCTATGGAGGCCACGCGGTACGAACCTCGACACTATCCTCACATCAACCTGGGCCGTGTGTATGCCAAGATGGGGAAGATCGATGCGGCCATTGCCGAGATTCGGAAAGCGTTAAACCTTGAGTCAAATCACCAAGGCGCTCGCCGGGAACTGCACCGTCTGATCGGGATGCTCAACTGACGGACCGACCCCGGGACCCGAAAAATTCGATTCGGGTCCTGGGGTCTTTTTTCTGAGGGAGGGGTGCGGCTGGGCAAGGCATTCCACAAGGGAAAGGAAGCAGATGGCCCGGCAGACCTGGTCGTTCGGGGTGGCACGCTGGTCAACGTTTACAGTGGGGACCTGCTCGAGGGGTGGGGGGTTGCGGTTCGAGGGGAACGGATTGTTGCCCTGGGTCCCGACCTGAGCCACCTTACGGGTCCCGAAACAGAAGTTGTCGAAGCGAAGGGCGAGTACCTCACCCCGGGTCTGATTGATGGTCACACCCATCTCGATAACGTCCAAAGTCTGCATGAGTTCTTGCGAGAGGCCATCCCGAGAGGACTCACCACCGTCATTGCAGAATTAGTCCACGCGGCAAACGTCGGTGGGGCTGAGGCCTTTCGCGCGTTCCTGGCCGGTCTCGAGGACCTCCCGATTCTGGTCTACACCACCGCTCCCTGTATCTCCCTCCTCTGCTCTGACCAAGGGGATGGTCGGCCGGCTATTTCATCAGAAGAGGTGGGGGATCTGCTGGACCATCCTCTCGTGCTCGGACTTGGGGAAGTCTATTGGCATCTTGCGTTGCGGAATCCTCCTGGGAGTGTCCGATGCGGACATCGCTTTCACCCTGAACCGGCTCGTAGAGATCGGCGGCGGATTTGTCGTGGTGACCGAGGGAAGGGTCGTCGAAGAACTCCCCATGCCGATCGGAGGGATCATTAGCGAAGAGCCGGTCCCGAAATTGGCGAGAAGCTGGAGCGAATAAAACAAGTGCTCAGAGACATGGGTTCATCCCTCGAGGATCCCCTCCTCACTCTCCAGGCCATTACCTTCACCGCAATCCCGGATCTGAGACTTCGGGAGCGCGGGCTCGTTCAGGTCAAGACCGGCCAGATCGTCCCACTGTTCGTGGAGACTCCGTGATGCTCACCCCGCGAAATTTCCGTGGCTCGTCACCCTGAAGACGAGCAGGAGGATCGGGCCTATTGCCATAGAGGCCGCTTTATGAAAGACTCGCCCTACTTTTTCCATTGATCGCTATCGTGTGGCGTCTTATGCGGGTGAAGAAGGAGGTTGGGCATGGTAATCAAGAGAGATGTCTCCATCACGTGGTACGGTCACAGCACGTTCAAGGTCGTGAGTCCCAAGGGGCGACATATCTTGATCGATCCCTGGGTTATGGGGAACCCCGCCTGCCCCGTGCACCTGAAGAAGGTCGA
>JBFHXD010000157.1:0-5133 GCA_041599135.1 Methylomirabilales bacterium (SeqCode)
CGCTGCCGGTGGGGCCGGTGACCAAGACCATCCCGTATGGCGCGAGAATATTCTTTTCGAAGATCTGGAGCGCCTGAGGGTCGAATCCCAGGTGGGTCATGTCCAACTGCAAGTTGGACTTGTCGAGGAGACGGAGGACCACCTTCTCGCCGAACAGGGTTGGTAAGGTGGACACCCGGAAGTCGATCTCCTTCGTCCCCATCCTGATCTTGATGCGCCCGTCCTGGGGCAGCCGCCGTTCAGCGATATCGAGTTGGGCCATGATCTTGAGCCGGGAGGTGATGGCCGCCTTGAGCTTCATGGGGGGCTGCATGACATCGTACAGGACCCCGTCGATCCGGAAGCGGACTCGGAAAGATTTCTCATACGGCTCGACGTGGATATCCGAGGCTCCCTTTTTGATTGCGTCGCTCAGGACCAAATTCACCAGCTTGACGACCGGGGCATCTTCGGTGGCCTTCTGGAGATCCGAGGAGTCGGCGAGGTCATCTCCCTCATCGACCGTGGCGACTCCTGGGTCCTCGAAGTTCTTCATGATGTCCTGGACCATTCCGGCGGAGTCGTAATGCTTGTTGATGGCACTCTTGATCGAGCTCTCAGCTGCGACCACCGGCTCCACTTTAAAGCCGGACAGGAACTTGATGTCGTCGATAGCAAAGATATTACTGGGATCGGCCATGGCAACAGTGAGGGAGTTGCCCTTGCGGTTAATGGGGATGACCATGTGTTTCTGTGCGATCTCGGACGGGACCAATTTGATCACGCTCGCGTCGATCTCGAAGTGGGCGAGGTTAATGGAGGGAACACCGTATTGTTTGCTCAGGAAGCTTGTGATGTCCTCCTCGCTGAGGTAACCCAACTTGACCAGGTTGCTCCCGAGACGGCCTCCGCCCGTCGACTGTTGTGCCAGGGCCTTCTTGAGCTGCTCCTCGGTGATCAGGTTCGACTTGACCAGCATTTCGCCGAGGCGATTAGACCCTACGGCCATCGCAACCTCCGCTGTATCACAAGAAAGGTGCTTGAAAGGGGCCTCATTATACTGGCCTAATTCCGGGAGTTGTCAAGCCCCTGTTCCTCCTGGATTAGGGCCTGTCGCATGACCGATACCGGGGCCTTCTGTCCCGTCCAGAGTTCAAACCCTCGCGCCCCTTGGTAGAGGAGCATACCGGATCCGTTAAGAATCCGGCACCCCCGGAATCGGGCCGCCGCCAAGAGAGGGGTCTCGGGAGGCCGGTAGATCAGATCACAGACTAACAGGTGTTCTGGCAACATGTTGTAGTCAAATAAGTGTGGATCTGAAGGCTCCATCCCCACTGGCGTCGCATTGATGAAAATGTCCAAACCTCTGAGTATATCCGGCTGTATATGCTGCAAACCCAATGCCAAAACCTCAACATTTTGAAACAATGTTCCCAGATGCTGCACCAAGGGTCGAGCCCGGTTCTGGCTCCGGTTATAGAGGCACAGCTTTGTTACTCCGGCCTGGGCGAGGGCGTAAGCCACCGCTTTGGCTCCCCCCCCGGCCCCCACCAGACCGACTCGTTTTCCTCTCGGCTCTTCCCCGACCTCGTCCCGCAGGGAGCTGACAAACCCCTCCCCGTCTGTGTTGTGGCCGACGAGGCTTCCTCCCCGCGGTACGATGGTGTTCACCGCTTTGATATAGTCCGCCTCGGGGCTACGCTCATCCACAAATGCAAAGGCCGCCTCCTTATGAGGAATAGTGACATTGGCCCCGCCGAAATTTCCGATAGTGCATAACGACTCGAGTACCTTCGGCAACGCTTCAGGGGGTACCGCCCAGGGCACATACACCCAATCGAGCCCGAGGGCGGCAAAGGCGGCGTTCTGCATTCGGGGGGAGGCGCTGTGCGCCACCGGGTAACCTAATAAGATACATACCTTGGTGGTTCCTTGAATGACCATGAAGTGGAGGGAGCCGGTCAACCGGCAGTCTTGGACTCAGTCAGGAGGCCCTCAGCAATGGCGGCCTCCAGTCGTTGCCGGATCTCTTTCATCCGTCGGTCATCCCGTACCTTGCCGCCGTCCCGCTCGGTAACGTAGAACACGTCCACGACCTGCTCCACATCGGTGGTGATCTTCGCGAGGCTGAGGTCGAGTCCGAGTTCGCGGAGAACTCTCGAGATGATATAGAGAAGGCCCAGGCGATCGTGGGTTCGCACATCGATCACGGTATGGGTCTCGGATACGTAGTTGTCAAACTCCACCCGGGTGAGGGGTGCCGTCTCCCCCGTCGGGGATGGCCGACTTAAGATGTCCCGTTGCCGTTTCAGGATGAGCTGCCCGACATCTTCCTGACCGTCAAGCACCCGACCAAGATCCTGCTCGAAATTCCGCCATACCTTTTCATCAGTAATGGCCGAGCCCTTGCCATCATCGACATGGAACGTTCGAAGCACCAGCCCGTCCCGCCGCGTGAAGATCTGGGCGCTGAGGATGTTCATCCGGTTGGCCGTCAGGGTACCAACGGTCTGAGCAAACCGCCCCGGCCGACCGAAGGCGCAGACAATCACCTCACTGTGTCCCATCAGAGGGTAAGGCGTCCATTGGACGGCCACCTCCACACCTCCCCCGAGTCGCTCGATCATGTGGAGATGAGCTGCAACCCTTGCCGAGGGCACGGTCAGGAGATACCGGACAGGGACATGCCCGAGGTGGGCCTCAATGACGGGAAGAGAGAACTCCTCCTGGAGCTCTTGCGAAAGGCGGTCCTTGATCTCGGCCGCCTTGGCCAGCTCGTCCACCCCCTCAGGAATCCCCCTGGTGAGGAGCGTATGGGTGCGGATGTAGAGCTCCCAGAGGAGAGAACCCTTCCACTCGGTCCAGACCTCCGGTCCCACGGCCCGAATATCCAGGTAAGTGAGGAGGTAAAGCATCTTTAGCCGCTCAATATCCCGGACCTTTCCCGCAAATTCGATGAGCATCGGTTCGTCATCCAAGTCCCGGCGCTGCGAGATGTGTGCGAGCGCGAGGTGCTGCTCTACCAGAAAGCGAACCTCGGCCACGTCGGTGTTGGGGAGGCCCATTCTGATCAAGATCCGCTCAGTCATATCGGCCCCCCGCGACACATGCCCAGCGCCTTCGCCTTTCCCTATGTCGTGGAAGAGCACCCCGAGCTTCAGGATCTCCGGTCGCTTGAGCTCGGCTGCAATCGCCCGGAATTCCTCAGCGTGATACGTGGGGGACTGATCCAGGGACTCCAGGTACTCGAACGCCAGTAAGGTGTGCACGTCAACGGTGTACTTGTGGTAGAGATCATACTGCACGAGACAGGTGAGTTCGCCAAACTCCGGAATGTACGCTCCCAGAACCCCAAGCTCGTGCATGAGTCGGAGGATAGCTCCGACACCCTTGGGTTCCCGAAGAATCGCCAAAAAGAAGTTGAGGGCGCGGCTCGACTGGCGGAACTTGTCATCGATGAGATGCAGATGCTCTCGGATAAGCTCCTTCGCCTCTGAGCTCAACGGATAGCCGGTCTCGAGGGCATACCAAAAGATTTTCAAGAGGCGAATGGGGTCATCCTCAAAGAGTCGCCGGTTCCTGGGGAGGATCTGGATCTCACGATTAATCTCGGTTAGGCCGTCCCCCAGATCTCTCGCCCTCAGCCGGGTCATGAGGCTCTCCTTTGAAGCCCGTACCCGGGTACATCGCTCGACGACCCGCTCCGAGAGGCCAAAAATGGTCCGGGCTTGGAGATAGTAAGACTGCATACACCGCTCCACCCCCCGCACCGCCCCATCATTCCCAAAGCCCAGGTCCGCCGCAGCCCGTTCCTGCAAATGAAAGAAGAGGTAATCGTTCTTCCGGCCCCAGAGATAATGTAACTCATTGCGAACTCGAAAGAGAAAATCTACCGCCTGGCGCAAGCGCTGAAGTTCCTCTCGGCTGAGGAGGCCCGAATCCCCCAGATCTTGGAGGCGCCTGACCGGGTGGTGGACTCGAGCAATCCAGAGCGCGGTATGCACATCCCGGAGACCCCCGGCTCCCTCCTTCACGTGAGGTTCTTGCAGATACACCGAGTCTCCGTACTTCGTATATCGCGCCGCTCGCTCTTGCAGCTTCGCCTGGATGTAGGCGCGTCCTCGTCTCCGCCTGAGGCCTCGCTCCAAGACCGTCTCCATCTCATCGTACAGAGCTTTGTCCCCGGCCAGCAGATAGGCCTCCAGCATTGAAGTGTGAGAACTGAGGTCCTCCGAGGCGATTCGGGAACAGTCCTGGAGGGACCGGACACTATGGCCGATCGTAAAGCCCACATCCCACAGGAGAGGGATGAGGAAATGGACGAGGGCGTGAAGCGATGGGTTGATCGCCGCTCGGTGGAGAAACATGAGATCGATGTCCGAGCCGGGGTTGAGCTCGCGACGGCCGTACCCCCCTAAAGCGACCAACGCACAGGGCAGAGGGGTTTGAAACGCCTGGCGACAGACCTCCTCGGCCCGGTGATAGAGCTGATCGATCACCACGTCCCCCAGGCTCGTCAGCTCCCTGACGATCTCCATCCCGAGCGCGCCTTGCCGGTGGTGCTCCCAGATAGCCCCACGCTCTGCCTCGACGAAATCCCTGAGGAGCCGGAGGAGCTGCCGCTGTTCCCCCATCCCGTCCTGCTCCCCCGTGACAAGCCTTACCGGGTCGATGTTGCCGAAAAACCGGTCCAAGGCAAGGGCAAGCCGCTCCGCCCGATCACCCCCCAGTAGGGAGACTGCTGGATCGCTATGTCCTGATGGATAAGTCACGCTTCCTCTCAAGATCCCGATTTTGGGCCAAGTATAGGTCCCACCCCGGAAAGGGTCAAGGACGTTTCAGCCGCCCAGTGGTATCTTTTGTCAGGGGTGTCACCACCTCCGGTGGCATGATCTTTGCTGCCCTACCTACGTCGATACCTGCTGGAGACAAAGGATGTCGGATCATCTAAAATCATTGGTGCGGCGAAACCTCCGTTTTGTCCGCTACCTTCCCGTTCGGTGCGCCACGCTGATTTCCAAGCACCCCTATCTTAGACCACTCGGGGGCAAAACCCAGTCCATCGGTGCCGGCGGACTTGCAATCCTACTTCCGGAATCTCTCCCTCTTGGCACCCCGCTGTTGGTCCAGATTTCTGAAGGAGATCCATTGCGC
>JBFHXD010000158.1:0-5107 GCA_041599135.1 Methylomirabilales bacterium (SeqCode)
GGCGAGGCGGCCCGGCACTTTGTGACAACACCACCCCGGGATTTCACAAAGGGGAAGTACAAGCTCCGTTCCACTGACTCAGGACAGCTTCCCACTGACGCAGACCTGGTCCGGAGCACTATCCAGGGACTTCCTGGCACCGGAATGGTGCCGCAAGACCATTTGAGCGAGGAGGAGGTCCGGGCTGTGGTTGCGTACGTCAAGACGTTCTCGCCAAAGTTCGCAACGTATCCTTCCCCGAAGCCGATTCCTATTCCTCCTCCGCCACCCCGCACGCCCGAGGCCATCGCCCGCGGTCGGCGTGTGTATGAGAAGGGAGAGTGTGCTGAATGCCACGGGTCGGGGGGACGAGGGGACGGCCCCTCGGCGCCGGACCTTTCTCTGAAACCGACTGATTTTACCCGGCGACCGCTCAAGAGTGGGCCGACCCCGCGAGACATCTTCCGAAGTGTCCTGACCGGGCTTGATGGGACGCCGATGCCCGCATACTTCCTGACCCTTGAGAATGCAGAGATTTGGGACCTTGCCTATTATGTAGATTCTCTCGGCGGCCCGCCACAGGCGACCGAGGACGAACGAATGGGGTGGCATGTAGAGCGCATGCACCAGCGACGTCGGTAGTTCTCGCATCGCAACTCTTTTCTTTCTAATCTGAAGCTGCGAAACAAATAGTTCAGGCGGTTGCAGTTTGAGCTTGACAGGGGGGAGGCCTCTCGGGGTAGAAAGAGGGTAGCCACAAGCGACACTTCGAGTTGTCGCTTTGCTAATCCCTCAAGGGAGCGGCGAGCTCCCAGCAGGGAATGAAATGGCACCGGGGTGAGCATAGGCCCCGGCCCACCTCAGGCACGATTGACGGCGCATCAGAGACTCAGACGCCCTCGCGGGCGGAGCATAGCCCGCAGGGCGTTTTTGTTTGGCCATAGATAAATTCGGCGGCCCTACCGCACCCGCTGGCAGGCAGAGACGGTAAAGCCGCCCGCTCTCACCCGAGGGTAGAGGTAAGTATCTCCATCCTGGGGCCGAAGGTCTTTTTTATAGGAGATGAGACTACAGATTCTCAGGTACGGGATCGAGGACCAGGGATTTAGAGCACGGGACCGGGCCGGGAGGAGGTGAGAAAGATGGCCAGTCCACCGATGTGTCTGGAGTGCGGGGCCATCCTCATGGGCTATGACTGGGATAGAGAACTCAACTTCCCGGTGTATTTCTGCCTCAGTTGCACAGAACAAGAAAAGGCTGCCAAGAAGGCAGTAGCAGAGGCGGCCTAGCCTTTCGTCGATGAGGGATAAGGTTACTGGCCCGGTCCCTGCCCCTTATCCCCAAGAAAAATTGAGACCGACTGATCAAGGAAATGCTAACTCACACGTCCAAGTGGTTTTGTGTGTCCGGACTAGTCGAGTTTGGCCTCTAGGCCATGGTTCTTCATGCGCGTGCGAAGCTGTGCCCGGCTGAGGCCTAGAAGCTTGCTTGCCCTTGACTTATTGTAGTTGGCCCGCTCGAGTGCCTGCAGGATAACTGCTTTCTCCAGCTCTGCCAAGGCGACCCCGCCCGGTGGAAGCTTGAAGACCTCACCACCAAGGGGTTGGCCCTTGGGCCCCTCCCTTAGTGCGAGCGGCAGCTCCTGGGCGGTTACCACGGTTCCCCGAGAAAGGATCACCGCTCGCTCCACGACATTCTCGAGCTCGCGGATGTTGCCCGGCCAATGGTAGTTGGTAAGCAGATCCCTGGTCTCCTTCGAGAACCTCACGACGTCCTTTCTAAGCTCGCGGCTGCACGTTTGGACAAAGTGCAGCGCCAAGGGGAGGATATCTTCTTTCCGCTCCCGTAATGGCGGAAGGGGAATCGGGTAGACGTTGAGGCGGTAGAAGAGGTCCTCCCGAAATTCCCCTGTCTTGACGAGTGCTTCGAGGTCCCGGTTGGTCGCCGCGATGATTCGGGCGTCCGTCGCGATGGTCTCCGTCCCACCCACCCGCTCGAACTGCTTCTCTTGCAGAACCCGCAAGAGCTTGGCCTGTAAGGCGGGGCTCATGTCCACGATCTCGTCCAAAAAGAGCGTCCCCCCGGCAGCCAGCTCGAAACGGCCCGGCTTCCTCTTAGCCGCTCCGGTAAAGGCCCCCTTCTCATAGCCGAAGAGCTCGGCCTCGAGCAGCGTCTCCGGGATTGCCGAACAATTGACGGCGATGAAGGGGCCATGGGCACGCGGCCCTTTGTGGTGGATGACCCGGGCGATGAGCTCCTTTCCCGTGCCGCTCTCCCCCGTGATCAGGACCGTCGCCGTCGTATTCAGGACACGCTCGACGAGCGCATAGACTCCCTGCATGCTGGGGCTTTCGCCGACCAGGGTCTCGAACCGCACAACCTGTCCTATCTCCTCTCGGAGATACAGGTTCTCCTCGCGAAGCCTTTCCTCGGCTACCTGTAACGCTTCAATCAGCCTGGCATTCTCGATGGCAATGGCGAGCTGATTCGCCAGGGCCTCCGACAGGGAGACATCCTCTTTTGAGAAGGGGCCATGGCGCTTGTTGACGGCGTTGAGGACCCCGAGGATACGGTCCTTGGTCCTGAGCGGAACGCAAAGGAGGGACTTCGTCTTCGTCACCGTTTGATCGTCCACCCCCCGATAGAACCGGGGATCTTGTTCCACGTCTGGTACCACGATGGAGATCCCTTCCCGAATGACCCAGCCGGCGATGCCCCGATCGGCAGGGAACCGGATCTCCCGGAGCCTCTGCTCCGCACCTGGTCGCCTATCGTAGCCGGCCTGAAAATAAAGATCCTGTCGCTCTTCGTGCAACAGGATCACAGATGCGGCCTCCGTCTCCAACAGGGGTTCCACCCGCTCTATGGCGAATCTGAGCAAACGGTCGAGGTCGTGGATGGAGCTCAAAGAATGGCTGAGCTCGTAGAGCGCCTGAAGCTCCCGGATGTGTCGCTCCGATATTGCCTGATGCGGACCTCCCGATGCGTCCTGTCGTTCCACTGCAGACTCCTTGTCCTTTTTGCTCTCCTTCTATCTATCCACCCCCCGGGATCTTGTCAAGAAAGAGGTGGGTTACTGTTCAGGATCTAACAGTAGTGTTCAAGATGTAACAGTATTGTAAGTTGCTGAAAATTTGAGTGATTTCGTCCTCCCAAACCTTGTCAAGTCCCCCAAGGTGTCCCATCTTCTACAGTCGTTTTCCTTAACGCCGTGCTCGCCTATCTCAGATGTTTTCAACGATTTCAATGAGTTAGCTCCGGTGTCCCATCCTGGTACGGCCCTTGAATAAGTGAAAGGGTAAAATCGCACCTCAAAAGTAGAGATCGAACCCGAAATACTGATGGGGAGGGGTGGAAATGATACTCCGGTATGCGATGCTTATCCTCAGTTTCGTGTTGGCCTACGCGGGCATGATGGTTGTCACTCTACTCATGGCCAACTAGCTCTTCGAGACTTCGAGGTTCCTCAAAGGTGTCCGTCGCCAGCCTTCTCCTGAAAGGGCAAGGCTGGCGTATTTATGTCTTATGTGGGCTGAGCACTTGCTAGTGGGATGTAAGGACAAAGGAACCGGAATGTAAGCGTTGGCACAACTGTGGTTACGATGCAAAACTAAATTCCGCAAGGGGCCTAGCCATAGGTCTCGCGTGGTGGATGAGGTGGGAGTGGGAAGCCTCGCACTTCGAAGGAGGAGGCCTGGGAACGTGGAAGGTGGCTGAGCGGTATGGGGCTAGAGGAGGACAAATGACAGTTGAAGAAAGGGTCGGGCCGGTCAGTAGAGAGAAGGGAGCCGAAGGATCGGTGGAGCTCATCGTCGTCGGGGCGGGGGATGCCTTCGGCAGCGGCGGGCGAAACCAACCTGCCTTCCTGATAAATCTGTCCTCCTGGTCTTTCCTCCTCGACTGTGGAGCCACAACCCTTGTAGGCCTCAAGCGGCTCGGCCTGGACCCGGATGTCATCGACGCCATCTTCCTCAGTCACTTCCACGGGGATCACACCGCAGGCATCCCGTTTCTTTTAATGGAGTATCAGTTCCTGAGTGAGCGACAACGACCCCTCATCATTGCAGGTCCTCCAGGCATTGAAGACCGGGTGGAAGGGCTCTGGAGAATGATGTATATAGAGAGACAGCGCACGATAGAACGGCGATTCTCTGTGAAATACCTGGAGCTTCCGTCAAAAAGCTGGACCCGGATCGGGCCCGTAGAGGTCCTCCCCCTGGAAGTGGTGCACCACCACCGGGAGGTTGCCTACGGGTACAAGGTAAGGGTGGACGGAAAGCTCCTGGGCTATTCTGGTGACACCGAGTGGACGGATGCCCTTACTCAACTCTCTGAGGGGTGCGACCTCTTCATCTGCGAATCCTACCAATATGACCGGAAGTTTCGGTTCCACCTGAGCTACGAGGAGATCAAGGCGCACCGGTCCGCTCTCGACTGCAAGCGCCTGCTCCTCACCCACCTTGACACGGACGCCCTCGCCCGCATCCAGGATATCCAGGAAGAGGTCGCGTACGACGGGATGCGACTTCTCCTCTAGCCTCTTGCCTTAAGACCCCTTTTCGGCCCTTCCTCGTTTCACCTCCCACAAGGGAACAGGCATCCTAAGCCTATTGAGCGGTTCCCGGAGTAGACTGGTCCAAGAGGCTACGTAAAAACGTCTCGATTTGTGGTGACATTGAGGTGAAACGGACAGAAAAACCTGTGCTACTCTCTGGTAATACTTCCGCGACCTTCCCGTACAGCGCTCCGGGGATCTCTTCGCCCTTGCCGTCAATGAGGTACATCTTGAGGTTGCTCAAGGGGGCGACGGGATGTTCCAAGCGTGCCTCGGCCCCCTTGGCTGAGAGCATGACGAAACTTCCCTCGAACATGACGCCACTCAGATGATCCCCTTCGACCACGGTATAGCGGAGCGGGATCTCTTGAGGTAGGGAAACGAGGGCATCTTTTATCTCTGGCAGCAAGAGTTTGTATTTCCCGCCAATCTCTCGGACCTCGCAGAGGGGGACGGGCTTTTCAAATCCCTTGGCTTTGATCTCCATCTGCTTTCCAATTTTGAGGATTGCCCCCACTTCTTTTCGTGTCGGTTCGGAGATCAGGATCTGGCCCCCTAGGGTGTAGGACTGGA
>JBFHXD010000159.1:0-5082 GCA_041599135.1 Methylomirabilales bacterium (SeqCode)
ATCTGCGGCAGGTGCCCCTGATCGTTAAGTACGGTCTCTCCTCCGGCACGAGCAGGGCCCCCCTTGCCATCGGTGATGAGCGGGGAAAAGCGTACACACAACAGATCGTGTCCCGTCAGCTGCGGAAGGGCTGGGAGGTTGTCATCTTGGTCTTTGACGTACCCGCGGAGTGGACCGAGGAGGCTGAGGAGCCAGCCGGGGTCGGTTTCGATCTTGGCCCCGTGCTTTCGTCACCGACCCTTCCCCTTTCCCTCCTTGAGGAACTTCGGGCGATCCTCCCCCAAGGCCCGGGGATCGTACGGGCCTTTGTGGAGTGGCAAAAGGAGGGGAAGTTGGTCCGACTCCCGTCGGCCTATCTCGATCGATCAACGACCCTGAGGATGAATGAGGCGCTCGGTGAGGCTCGATTTCTCCCCGCGTCAACGCTGGCAGGGCTGGCGGGAATTTTGCATGACGAGACGATAAAAAGCCCGACCGGATGAGGACAAGAATCATCGGTGTCGCCCGCGCCGCACGTGCGGGGCAGGGACCCGTCGCCGAATAGACCGATCCTGAGGAGAGCGTCGCGTGGCTCGCATTGTTCCCTTTCAAGGCTACCGTTACAATCTCGAGAAGATCGGAAATCCGGCAGCGGTCATCTCTCCTCCGTACGACGTGATCTCCGACGATTTTCGACGTGCGCTTCACCAACAACATCCGTATAACGTGGTCCATCTCATTCTAGGGGAGGATCGCGCGGGCGATGGCGAGACGGAGAATCGGTACGTTCGCGCGCACCGGTATTTTCGGGAATGGAAAGAGACCGGCGTGCTTGTGCGGGAGCCGCACCCTGTCTTCTATGTCTACGAGCAGGCGTATCAATGGAAGCGGGGAGAGCGGCGGGTCCGGACCGGGCTCATCGGGGCTGTGGGCCTCGAAGACTATAACGCCAGGATCATCTTTCCTCACGAACAGACCTTCCCGGGCCCGAAGGCGGACCGTCTACGGCTGATGCAGGCGCTTCCGGTGAATCTGGAACAAATCTTCTGCTTTTACCCAGGATCGCCCGAGCCGATCCGCAGCCGGCTACTCGAGGTGACCCGGACAGCTCCGCTGTGCGATTTTGGGGATACCCCAGGCGTTCGACACCGCCTGTGGGTCCTTCAGGATGTGGAGGCTGTTCGCGATCTCGTGATAGCCTTCCATGAACGACCGCTTTTTATCGCCGATGGTCACCACCGATATGAGACGGCGCTCGCTTTTCAAAAGGAGATGGAGCATATCGA
The DNA here is from genome assembly GCA_041599135.1 of Methylomirabilales bacterium (SeqCode). Lineage (GTDB taxonomy): Bacteria > Methylomirabilota > Methylomirabilia > Methylomirabilales > CSP1-5 > CSP1-5. Next base: position 1,266 of record JBFHXD010000159.1, read on the forward strand.
TGTCCGAGGAGGCCCGGACAAAGCTTACAATTTTGTGATGATGACACTCGTGAGCATCGAGGATGAGGGACTGACGGTCCTGCCGACGCATCGGCTCATCCAAGCCACCCGAGGCCGTGGTTGGACGGAGATACTTAGATTTATCAAGCCGCATTTTCACTGCGATGCGAGGGTCATCAGGGAGGGGGAGGGCATTCAGAAATATCTCGAGGAAATGGAGGATCGGGGCCGTCAAGCGCACGTTTTCGGTCTGTACACCGGGGGGGACACCTTTACTATCCTGACCTTGAAGGACTCTGGAGTTGTTGAGGGACTGGCCGAGCCGGGTCGGTCGTCGGGCGTGCAACCCCTCGATGTGGTAGTGCTAGAGCACCTGATCTTTCGGAAACTTCTCAAGATTGAGGATACAGGGGTGATCAGATACACCCACGATGACCAATTGGCTCTTGAAGAGGTACGACAGGGCCGCGCAGCCGCCGCCTTCTTCGTCAACCTGACCCCCGTGAGTCGCATTACCCAAATCGTGAGTGCTGGAGAGCGACTGCCGCCCAAAACGACATTTTTTTATCCCAAGCTTGCCTCGGGACTAGTGTTTTTCAAGATGGACCCGAGCGAGATACTCAATGTCCGGAAAGAGGTTCGATAGGAGACCGTGAAGAGGAGCTGCTGCCCAAGCCATCCCGATCGGCGGACACGCCGTCGCTGCTTCCGGTGTGGGAGCCGGATCTGTCCCGCCTGTGCCATTCGGATCGGCCCTCGCCACTTCTGCGAAACCGGGTGTAGTGTTATCCATCTGATGCAACGAGCGGTCGAGTCGGAGTGGTGGGTCCAGAAGTGCGTCATACGGGGTGCGCCTGTCCCGGCCCGATTGAGCCGACTTGTCAGGCAGCGGCAGCAGGAGCTCGACGCGCAGCGGATACTCCTTCGCACTCGGGATTCGGCTCTGCCGGGTTCCGTCTTTCGACCGGCGCTTGTTATCCGGTGGGCCCTGCTGTTTATCGCACCCCTCGTCTTCTTGCTGTATTGGTCCAGTCATCTCGGCGTCTTTCGAATTTCGGCACGGGTATCGGTTGAGAAGCGACCGATAGCGGCACCTGAACTGCCGGCACCAAGGCTCCCTGAAAAGCCAACGGAGATGGTCCGCCCCGAGATCGCAAAGCCGGCAATACCGCCGCCTGAGGAAGAGCCTGGTCTGATCCCTCCCGAGATCGCGAAGCCTTTACCGTTTCCACCAGAGGTGAATCTCTCTCGGGGCCCCACATGGGAACGAAAGCTCTCTCTGTCCTTTGACGGCGGGGCCTACGCCAATGTTACCGCAGAGATCCTGGATACCCTCAAGGCCGACGGGGTCCAGGCGACGATGTTTATTACAGGGCAATACATCCGGCGTTATCCTGACCTCGTCCGCCGGATGATCCAGGACGGACACGAAATTGGCAACCATACGTACAGCCATCCCCACCTGACGACCTTTGCCACGAACAACCGACATGACACACTTCCGGGGGTGACGAAGGAGTTTATCCAAAACGAACTCCGTCAGGCGGCCCGTGTCTTTCGGCAAGTCGCCGGGAGGTCGATAAGTCCGTACTGGCGGGCTCCATACGGAGAACACAATCAAGAAATCCGGCAGTGGGCGGCAGAGATCGGCTATCTTCATGTGGGATGGACTCGGGACCTTGCGGCCGGCGAGGATCTCGACACGCGAGACTGGGTGGCGGATCCGCGTTCACCGATTTACTATCGCGCGGGGCAGGTGCGGGAGCGTATTCTGAATTTCGGCAAGGGAAGTGCGGCCCAGGCGAACGGGGGAATCATCCTCCTCCATTTAGGGACGCAACGGAGAAGCGATTACGTTCATCGAGAGTTGTCAGTGATCATCGATGGTCTTCAGAGACAGGGATATCTCCTTGTCCCTGTTTCGGAACTTCATCGAGGCTTGGTTTTGGGTGAGGATGGGGAGGGATCAGCCTTCGCGGCCGAACGATGAGGGGAGATCAGCCGGAGAATGCTGCGGGACGTATTCTTTCAGCTCTTCGAGTTCTTTCTCCAGCTCGTGCATCCGATCGAGCAAGCACTGCATCGCCTGGGCCACCGGATCGGGGAGGTTGGTCCAGTCGAAGTCCATGTCGCTGACCTTCTTTCCGTCCCGGTAGATCACCCGCCCTGGGACCCCGATGACGACTGAGTTGGGGGGGACCTCCTTGACGACCACCGAGGCAGAGCCGATCTTGCTATTATCTCCAACCATGAACGGCCCTAAGATCTTGGCTCCAGCCCCGATCACCACGTTGTTGCCAATCGTGGGGTGCCGTTTCTTGCGTTCCAAGCTGGTGCCTCCCAAGGTGACGCCCTGATAGATGGTCACATTTTCGCCGATCTCGGTTGTCTCGCCAATGACGACTCCCATTCCGTGATCAATGAAGAGACCCGGGCCCAGACGGGCAGCCGGATGAATCTCGATGCCGGTCAGGAAACGGTTCACGTGGGAGATGAACCGACCAATGAACAGGAACCCCCGTGTCCAGAACCAATGGGCGAGCCGGTGAAGCCACAGGGCGTGAACTCCGGGATAGCAAAAGACGATCTCAAGCGTGCTGCGCACTGCAGGATCACGATCCCGGGCAGCCTGGATGTCTCTTCGAAGCGTTTCGAACACGGTGGTTCCTCCAGAGGTGAAACGCATCCCCTCGCCCCCGCAAGGCCGAGCTGGACACCAGATCGATTCAGTTTCGTGAGGCGATGGTAGCGTTCAGGTCTGCGAGAAGCTGTTCGACATCGATGCCGTGAATTTTCGCGCCGACCTCAATATTATCGAACGTAGCCCCCGAGCAGCCCACGCAGGCTACCCCGTACCGGGTGAAAACGTTGATCGTCTCCGGATAGGTCTGCACGACGTCTTCGATCTTCATCTTCTTATCGACCCACACCCTGCCCACCTCCATCTGCTCTCCACGGCCTTAGATACTATAAAGTCTAAACCTGTGACACGTCTGTCGTCAAGAAATTTTCTTCCCCTGAGGACATCTCGTTGACATTACTCGTCTTGCTCTTTTAGGGTGGAGTGATGAATCAGCGCGTTTCACGTGCCTTGGCAAGGCTCCAGGATCATCCCCTGCTCAGACAGGTGGCCCGAGCGGCAGATGAGCAGGGCCATCTACCCGTCTATGTCGTCGGGGGGTTCGTGCGAGACGCCCTCTTGGAGCGTTCCGGGGCTCTCGACATCGACCTCGTGTGCGCCGATGCGTCTTCCCTGGGCGCGGTCGTCCAGAAAAGACTTGCGGGGACAGTAATCAGCCTCGGGACAAGGGTCCAACGGGTCGTCTTTCTCTGGAGAGAAGAGCGGGTGCAGGTGGACATTTCTCCCCTCGAAGGACGCAGTATCATGGATGACTTGCAGCGGCGAGATTTTACCGTGAACGCATGTGCCTTCTCTTTGGGGGAGGACCCCCCCTGCCTTATCGATCCCGCTGGTGGTCTGCAAGACCTAACGGGGGGCCGCATTCGGGTGACTGATCCCGAGCGATTGACCGAGGACCCCTTGCGCCTGCTACGGGCTGTGCGGTTGGCTGCGCAGCTGAACTTCGCCATCGACGAGTCCACCGTCCAAGCGATCCGCGAACGGGCATCTTTTTTGCCGAACGTCGCCCAGGAGCGGCTCCGCGAGGAACTCTTCGGGACGCTGGACTGCACGGAGGCGGGGCACTGGCTCGGCGTCATGGACGATCTTGCTCTGCTCGGAGCGTTGTTTCCCGAAATCAGGGCGATGCGTGGCTGTCTCCAGGGCCTCCCACATTGTTTGGATGTCCTGAGGCAT
>JBFHXD010000160.1:0-5000 GCA_041599135.1 Methylomirabilales bacterium (SeqCode)
AGGAAGACGGTGTCGGGCCCCACCCGGCGGGTCACCTTGGCCTGCACCTTGACCATACTGGGCTTTTCTTCCAGGTCCTCGGGCGACTCGATGATCATCCAGTCCCCGTTTTTAATCCCGTGATCGTTTGCCAGCTTGGGGTGGATCTCGCAGTACATCGAGTTCAGCTCGACCAGCCACCAGCAGGCTCGCTCGGACGCGCCGCCTCCTTCGAACTCGACCTGCCGGCCGGTCGTGAGGATGATCGGGTACTTCTTTACCCAGTCCGGCTTCTGCAGGCCCTTCCAGAGGGTCGGCACGCGGAAGTGGTCCTTGACGTCGTCATAACTCGGGTACTTGGCGATCAGGTCGGGCCGCGGGCTATGGATCGGCTCGCGGTGCACCGGAATCGGGTCCGGAATGTTCCAGCAGTTGAAACGGGCCCGCCCGTTGCCAAACGGCGCCAAACCCTTCGCAATGGCGTCTTCGAACACCTTGCCGGTCAGGTCGGTCTTCCAATTGTCCAGTTCAGCATAGCCTCCGTCGATGGAGCTGCCCGGAGGCGCCGATCCTGGAGCTGCCAGCAGGGTCCGCCCGTCCGGTGCCTTGGGCCCCCAACGAGCTCGGAAGGGGAGACCACCCTCGGCCACCGGGACCTCGATCCGCCACTTGATGGGCGTCCCGGGATGTTTGTCGGTCCAGCAGGGCCAGGGCAGACCCCAATACTCACCGTCCACCGGGCCACCCTCGGCCCGCTTGGTATTGACGTCAAACGCGTGACCCCAATCCTGCTGCCGCTTTAGCCGTTCTGGCGTCTGGCCGACCATGCCGACTGTCCGCATACCGAGGTTCCACTCCCGCTGGATGTCGTTCACGGTCTCCTCGGAAAGCTCCTTCAGGTCCTTGGCGCTCTTCGGCAGGCCTCTCCAGTCGCCTTTCTTGTTGTGAATCAGCTTGTCCTTGAATCCAAGCCGCTCGGCCAGGTCCAGCATGATCGCCAGGTCGGTCCGGGATTCCCAGACCGGCGAGACAACCCGGTTCCGGTACTGGATATCGTCGTTCGTGTTGGTTACGGTTGTCCACTGCTCGTACTGGGTCGCCGCCGGCAAGAGGTACACTCCATCCTTGCGATCGGGGAGGACGGCCGTGTTGGTCACGAAGGGGTCTATATCGACCAAGAGGTCGACCTTCTCCAGGGCCCGCTTCACCCGGTCCATTTGTGACTGGCAGTTCGAGCTATGACCCCAGTAGAGCGCGGCGTGGACATTGACCCCGCCGTTGCCCAGCTCCTTGGCATCCATGAGGACACCTTCGTACCACCGGGCCACGGTGAAGCCTACCTTCTGCCTGATTTTGTCATCCTTAAACTGGGCCTTGACCCAATTCAAGTCGACGTCCCACACGTTGGCCCAGTGCGTCCAGGCTTTGTCACTCAGGCCGTAGTATCCGGGTAGGGTGTTTGACAGGACGCCTAGGTCGGTGGCGCCCTGGACGTTGTCGTGGCCCCGGAACACATTAGCGCCCCCACCCGGTCTCCCCATGTTGCCCAGGATGAGCTGCATCGTGCAGTACGAACGGGTGACACAGGTTCCGTTGGTGTGCTGAGTGCCGCCCATCGCCCAGATCACCGTTCCTGGCCGGTTGTCCGCCATCGTCTTGGCGAGTCGGTAGAGGTCCTGTTTGGAAACTCCAGTGATATCGGCGACCGTATCCGGATCGTACTGTTTGACCACTTGAGACCACTCCTCGAATCCGTACGTCCGCTCGTTGATCATCTTCCGGTCTTCCCAGCCATTTTCCAGGATGATGTTGCACATCCCGTAGATGAGCGCCACGTCCGTGCCCGAGCGGTGGCGGTAGTACTGATTGGCAAAGGCCGCCGACTTGGTGAACCGAGGGTCACACACGACAACCTGCGCCTTGTTCACCTCTTTGGCGGTCAGGATATGCTGCATCGAAATTGGATGGGACTCGCAGGGGTTCTCGCCGATGATCAGGATGCTGCGGCTGTTGCGGATGTCGTTCATCGAGTTCGTCATGACGCCGTAGCCCCAGGTGTTGGCGAGACCCGCAACGGTGGTCGAATGACAGATGCGTGCTTGGTGATCGATGTTATTGGAGCCCCAGAGGCCGGCGAACTTGCGGAGGGCGTACGCGGTCTCGTTGCCGTGGTGGGCCGAGCCGAGAATCATCAGCGCGTCCGGGCCGTACTTCTTCCGGATCTCCAGGAGTTTCGCACTGATCTCGGACATCGCCTGGTCCCAGCTGATCCGCTGCCACTTTCCGCCCGCTAGCTTCATCGGGTACCGGAGACGCTTTTCACTGATCACATGCTCGCGCCCCGCCGCCCCCTTGGAGCAGAGGCTCCCGAGATTGATGGGATGTTCAAACCATGGCTCGATGCTGACCCAGACCCCGTTCTGTTCCTCACCAACAAAGCCGCACCCCACGGCACAGTTGCCGCAGATCGTCTTATGCTGGTTCAGCTTTGGGGCCTCACTTGCTGCGGCGGCTTCCTGCGTCAGCGGACCGGGCAAGGCAGAACTCACCATCCCGGCTCCGACACCTATTCCGGCAGCTTTCAGGAAGCTTCGCCGGTCAATGACGGGGTTTAGCTTGTCGAGCCATGAGGGCGAAGCTTTGGCCTCGCTCGCTCTTACTCTCCGTAGCGTCATCCCCATACCTCCATGTTACTCCTACGTGTAAAGGGTCTTGTAATACCTTTCGACGTCCTTGGTCCGGCGGTACAGGATGGGTTCCCGATTTGAGGTCTTCTTGGGCGCTGCCACGGCTTTTTTCTTCCCAGTAACCGCCAAGGCTGCTGTGACACCCGCGCCCGTAAGAAGTCCTTTCAGGAACTTCCTGCGGCCGCTATCAGAATTCTTTTGCCTCATATGCATATCCTCCCTTCCTTTGCCTCAACTAATGCAGGTTAGGGAGTGACACATGCAGGTACCGTCTTCCAGATCCGCGTGTGCAAACTCCACCAGGTATCCTTCGTGGAGGTCCTCAAAAGTTCCGCCCCGAGTTCCCATGGTCTCTTCCTCGGCAACTTCAATCGTGAGGTCCTCCGGGAACTTTAGCGACACCTCCCTTCCATCCGACATTTCGATAACCGCGGTGCGGTTCACTCGGTCCAGTTTACGTACAGTTCCTCCGTTCAAACACATCACCCCCTTTTGGAGATACTTATCCCTTTCAGGTGTTTTATTAAAACCTTGTTTGAATTTTGGGCGGCCATATACTACGACCCCCTTGTCCTACTCTAGTTTGGTGAGAGAACTCGTCCCGTCCTTTAGTGGCAGGATGTTACGTTAAGGTGAGGTTCTTACGTTACCCAGAGAGTACTCGATACCCCATCCACCCTGTCAAGTATTTTTTTATTTTGGGGGGGTCCCACCCAAAAGGGGGCTAGGGGGTCTCCTCCTCCGGGTCCTCAGCCGTCTCGGGCGTAAACAGGGGGCCCGTAAAGGTCGACTCCTTCACCTGGATAAGATGGGCAGGTCTCTCCGAGCCCCAATCGGCCAGGAGCTCTTTCTCAAACTCTACAAACCCCCGGACCATCTTGCCTATTCCCCGGTAGAAGTCTCCTCCCATTTTCTCTAAGTCTTCACCGAACCCAGGCACCCATCGGCTGAGATGGACTTTTACGAAGTCCCCCTGCAGATTCAGCCACTGGGTCTCCTCGTCCGGATTGGCTGATGCTTCCTGCCGCGTGATGAGCTGGCGCATGAGATCGCACGTAAAGGCGATATGATCTTCTGGCTCCGGCCACTCCTCTCGCTTCTCAAGCCCGACCCGCCGCATGAAGTTCCGGATCTGGACGAGGGGGGCACCGAAAAGCTTGTTGGTGAGATAAAAAGATTCACACGGGGTGATCCTTGGGATAAGGGGGCCCACAAAGAGGGGTGTGAACTCCTCGGCGACTTTCACCGCAAGATCCTTGGGGTTCTCGTGCTCTTTCTTGAGGAATTGGCCCATCTCTCGCCACCCATCTCCGAGCACGGGATGCAGGGCGGACGCCGCCTCGACGCGGGCCTCCAGGTTCTGCCCGAGTGCTGTCAGAAGCTCCGCCGTCGGCTCTCGCAGGAAAATGACAGAGAAGAGTTCGTAGTACTCCCGGCGGAACTGGGATAGCTCTCGATCGCCGATCACGGCTCCCACCCCTTCTGCATTTCCATCATCGCCTTGACCCCTCGGCAATCCGGGCACATGAGTAAGAGATCCGCCCGGCCCTCGAGAAAGGCCTCCATCATCCCCACCTTGGCCTGAATGGCAGCAAGCGCCCGCTTGTTGATGTATTGTTTTCCGCACTGGATACAACCAACCATCTCATCCTGGACCATCACCTGGTAGTCAAAGGCCGCCTTGTCGAGGATCAGATCCCGATGGAGGGTGATGACGTTTTCCGGACATGCGTTCTCACACATGCCACAGGCGACGCAGTTCATGTATCGAAACTCCAGCGTGTGCTTTTCGTCATCCAGCTTAAAGGCTTGGACCGGACAGATGTTGACACAGGACCGGCACATCGTGCATCCCTCAGCCCTCACATCGGCCCAGGCGAAGGGAAAGGAAGTATTCTCCTTGACACGACCCGGGTCCCTCCCCGTGCCGTGGAGGAAGTTCGCAATCGCATCGGCGATGATCTCGCGGTTCTCCAACTTGCCGGGAAATTGCCCGTCCCACTTGAGGGGGAAGGGGGAGGCCTTTACGGCAAAGCGTCCCAGCGCGGAAAGAGCGTCGTGGGCGACCTCCTCCGTGGTGAAGAGGCGGATGCGATCTCCGCCAAGTCCGAAAGCCTCGAGGACGACTTTCGTGAAGTCCAGCTTCTCCAACAGAAGTTGCCGTTCTCCGTGAGGACACTCCTCACAGCCCAGTAACGCTACTCCCGCTGCCCCCAGGCGGAAGGCAGCCACCATGTTGGCCTCAGAGACGTACCGGAGGCACGGAACCTCGATCGGTAAGAGACTGGCCGGCAGCTTGATTCCCCAGGTTCGGGCGTTTTGCAACGCGGTCCG
>JBFHXD010000161.1:0-4989 GCA_041599135.1 Methylomirabilales bacterium (SeqCode)
CCGTGGACCGCCCTCACAATCGCTTGGGTAGACGGTGTTGACCGAAGGCACACCAAGGTCACCGTTCTCACGAAGCGACGCGCAGGCTTCAAATCCGGAGCAAGTGAAACCACTTTTCACGAACGCTTTGCGCAAGCCGTGCGGATGGTGAAAAAAGGGAAACTCCTCCCTCCTACCACCCCCCCGATATAAAATCGCCTCGACGGGTCACGGGCCCACCACAGACCGCCAAAGGGTCCTCCTTTGGCGGTTTGTTTTTTTGTCGCCCGTCCAATACTCCAAAGATCGGCTTAGTGGTCCCCAGCGGGTGATTCCGCGGGTGAAAGCGAGAAGCGATACGCGGCCGAGAGGAAAAAGCCGAAGTCGGCCCCGGCATCAGCCGAGGTAATGAGATTCTCCATGATACCCATCTGGAGGCGCCAGGCCGGGCTCGGGGTCCAGCTCAGACCCAGGGCTGGCCAGTCCGTCCACCCGTCGAAAAAGTCCAAGTCCGTATTGCGGAACGGTGGGCTGCTGGCACTGAGCTGTCCTATGAGGGCAAGCGAAGGGTTAAAGCGGTACTCGAACCCGAGCATGCCAGAAAAGATCGGGCGGACATCCAAGTCACCGAAATCGTCGTCGATAGGTACGGTTACATTGAGATTGCTATACAGACTCCAACGCTTGAGGGTCTTCTCCAAAGCCAGGCCGAATCCAATATCCGGGCCACCGCTCCCGAAGCCTGCCTGTGCATCGCCAGACGGGAGCTTGAATGCAAAACGCAGGGCCACCGCTGGCGTGGAAGGCCTCTCGTGGAGCGCCGGCGGAGCCCACTTGAGCTGCAACGCCACATCTCCCAACCCAATGCGGTCCTCGCCACCCTTGAGGATCCTCTCGCCGTTGCGGGAAACATCATACGTCAATTCATTCCGCATGTTCTGCTTGCGCTCCTCTGCGCGGATGTCTCGCTCGAGATCGACGAGCCGTTCAAACCAGTCGATAAACCCATCCATGAACTCTCCGTGCATGAAGATGACCGGCACGTCCATGCCCACCTCCCAGTCCGGGGCGAGCCCCACCCGTGCCTGAAAATTCGCATAGGTCATCTCCAGATCGAGACGGCCGTTCAGCCCGGCACGCCCGCTATCTTCTGTCAACGTATTGGTCTCGGCGATGTCCAGGCGCAGGAGGACCTGCTTGTGGTTCAGCGGGACCGCGCGCTCTGGCACGAACTGGAAAAAGAGGAGCTGAATCGGCGATTGATTGCGAAGGGCTAACGGCCCGTGAATTTCGTCGGCCCACGCATCCAGCATGCCGGGCACACCAAGCACGCACGAGGTGAGGCCGACGCCGATGACCCCGCGGGCGATGCTTCCCGCCCGGAACCCTAAAGATTTGCCAGATCCCGTCGCCTTGCTACTCAAAATCTCTCTCTACACATGACGGCACGGTCTCGTACTCCAGGTAAAAATAGGCATGCCACCGCTTTGACCCATACCTCCTCGACTGTCGCGTAGCACACGCGTAACTGACCAGGAAGCGTTACGACAACAACCTGCGTGCCTTTTCCGAGATTCTGCTGCGGGATATTGAAGATGAGTGTTGTGCACGTCTTCATATAGCACTCCTACCTTTGAGGCAAGTCGCCCAGTTCCGGCCTTCTCTGCAAAGTCCGTGACATGGGGGCCCAGATGAATGAAAAAACACAGGAAGGTCAGGCAGGCAAATGTCGGCCATCGACGCACAACCAATCCAAAAACCTCAGCGGAACACCGAGAAGAGGAAATCGCAAACGCAAAGCGTCTTCCGCGCTGCACCAGTTGTTCGAATGCGCTGCAACGATTATGCCAGAGAGTATTTGTCATGTGGTTCCATCCCTGAGTTTCCTGAAGAGCAGTCAACGTCCTGCTTGACGCTGACCTGGTTTTCATGATAAAGAACGTGTCGCACTCCTCTTTTGCTGTTCTTCTTTTCCGACGAGAAAGTACAACGATATGCCACCCCGAAAGCAATCGCGGCGATCTTTCTCTTCTGAATGGAAGCATTACTATAATCTCAGTCGCAAAGGACCCTTCACACAGCGCGAGGAAGCCAAGATCGCCGCCGCCTTCCGCTCCGTCGCGCTCACGATTGCCTCCCGGGTCAGGGCAGACCGAAACCTGACCCACTACCTCGAACTCAGTGAGAAGGCCCCTGACCTAACGCGTCGGGCACTCTACCTCTTACGTGCCCTGGACCTCGCGCAACAGGACGAGGATCCAGAAACCCGTCGGTGGGCCAGAGAGCACCGCCGGGGACTCCAAAAGCTCCTCGATCTCCTCCAGCGAAGTAAGCCTTCGAAAAAAAGAACCTCCGTCCCCCGCCGTTAGGACCGTCACGTATCCACAGTTTTCCACAACTATCCACACAGATTACACACATGCTCACATCTGTGCATAGCTTGTGGATGATTTACGATATCTCGGGGGGTTACGTGTTGCCAGCCGACGAGGACGGGAGAGGGGATCGACACGGACTGCCTCTGGGGATCGTGATGTCCTAAGGGGGTTCATGCGGCCGAGCCGAGCAGCTGGACCAGCACGATGAGAGCCGCCAAGAGGAGCCGGTACACCACGAACACTTTCAGTGTCCGAACCTGTAGATAGCGCAGCAGGAACGCGATGGCGGCGTACCCTACGATCGCCGATACCACAAAACCGACGGCAAAGTCCATCACAGACAGTCCCGGCGGCAAACCCAGCCTCCAGAGGTCAAAGCCCTCCTTGAGCGTGGCGCCGGCAATGATCGGCGTCGCCAGTAGAAATGAAAACCGCGCCGCGGAGTCCCGCGTCAGGTCACGGTAGAGCCCGACGGCGATCGTAATCCCCGACCGTGAAGTCCCCGGGACGATCGCCAGCGCTTGTGCTATGCCGATAATGAGCGCGTCTTTAAGGCTGAGCATCTCATCGGTACGCGTCAACGTCGGCCGCCGGTCGGCCACCCACATCAGTAAAGCAACACCGGCTAACATGCTTGCTATCAGCACGGGATTCCGGAAGACGGTTTCGGCATAGCGTTCCAGAAAATAGCCTGCGAGGGCTGCCGGTAGCGTCGCCACCACCAACACTTTTAAAAGGCCGACGTGCAGCTGTTCTTCAGCAGATGCCGCTGGTGCGTCAGGAATCGGGCGCGGCCGGAGGACGTCCAGGGCAGGGCGTAACCCCGCCCTGAGCAACGACCACCATGTGCGGGCGAAGTAGGTGAGGACGGCCAGGAGCGTCCCCGCGTGCAAGACCACATCATACGTCAGCCCAGGGTCTTGCGAGCCAAAGAGCCAGGGCACGAGAATCAGATGGGCGGTGGAGCTGATGGGCAGGAACTCGGTGAGGCCCTGCACCACCGCTAAGAGAATGGCAGCCCGGAGGGTCATTCCAGAGATCGCAAGCTGTGCCGCTCCTGTCCAGAGAGAGCCTCCCCCCAGCCAGGGTGGCGACGCAAGAAGGGCAGGTTATTGGAGGAATCGCCGGAGGAGGGTGCCAATGAGGAACAGTTCCTTCCCCCGTTCCTCCGTGAGGAACCGCAGGCCGTGGGCGACGTCGGGCACGTCAGCCCTGCCCCGCATCCACACCACCTGTGCCTCCATCGGCGGAAGAACGAGCCATAAAGGAATTTCCAGTCTGACACGCGTCTGCAGGGAAACTGCCTGAGGAAGAACAACCATCATGCCCCCATCGCTGAGATTCTCGGCCCGACCCCGCAGGCGAGTGCCCTCAGGGATCACACACGTGACCTCGAGATCGAGGGGGATGCGCAGAGAGGTCCGCACGCCCTGGGCCGCTTGCGTGGTTAACAGCCGCTCCCAAGCGGCGGAGTTGGCGTCCGTCATCCTGGTGAATCGCAAGCCCATCCGGCCTGAGGCGTTCCCAGCCATCCAAATCACCACCGCATCTGCCCGGGTAATCACTCCTCCCGCAAGCAGGCGGAGATCTGTCGACGTGCCCTGGGGCAGCAGGTCTGCGGCCTCCACCATGAGCCCGCTCTGGCTCACATTCTCGGTCAGGCCGAGGCTCCGGTAATCGCGAACTGCCGGACTTTCGCACAGGACCGGCATCCGAAGCTTGAACCGGGGCGATTGGCGCAGTTCTCTCTCCCTGCTCATGTGCATTTGGCCATCCGCAAAGGGGGGTCATCCGACGGGAGAAGGAAGCAAAGGGTACACCCTCGAACCGCTTCTTGTCAACTACCTCAGGCGGTGCAGAGCACTCTGCGAAAAGCGAGTACCTCGAAAAGTTTCTGGTGAACGGGTTTTAGGCTGGGAACTGATAGAGGACTTCCGCTTTGGCGTGGGGTGCTTCACCTATCGGAAGCGGCCAGTCACGACCGTCCGAGACCGGCTCGCATTATGCTCGGTTCTCGACATGGGGGGATACCCGGGGCTGCCTTTTGGCTTAATCCGAATATGACACGACCACTCTTTCGCATCGACTATGGAGGCTCCCGGGAGCAGGTTCGCCGGGACGTAATGGTTCGCGTTCAGGTTTTGCTGATCAGAAAGATCAAGGTATATCGTCCCGGCAGCCACACGACTCGTGCGTTCTGTCCCCGTCACCACGCATGTTACGCTGGCGCGTTCCCAAGACGGATCGGGATTCCGGATCTGGACGGGCACGAAGAACAAAAAGTCCGCGGCCAAGGCTGCTTGGCTCACCAGAAGACACAACAGGGTTATCGTCCCGGTGCGCGCCATCTTGGATAGTCGATACGTCACGGTCAAAACTCCTCAATCAGCTCGCCGATCTCAGTAGCCGACAAGCACAATACCGGGTGTCCTGACTTGCCGAGAGGTCCGAGTGGGCACAGCACCGTGGAGCGGGCCGGCCTGATCCTGTGGCTCGACCTGAATGGGTAGCCCGGACGGGGGCCCCCCGACGAGCACGAGACTCGGCGTCCTCACCTGCTGATCACTGCGCGTTGCGGCACCACCCTGGACCGGCCTGGCCTGATGCTCGGGCTCGACCTGAGCCGGTTCAG
>JBFHXD010000162.1:0-4978 GCA_041599135.1 Methylomirabilales bacterium (SeqCode)
AGGCCGTACGGAGGAGTGACCAATGGCGGTAATCAAACGACGAAGGACCTATCGTCGGCAGAAGGTCTGCAAGTTCTGCGTGGACAAGGTAGAGCAGGTGGACTACAAAGATGTCCGACGCCTCCGAAGCTTTGTAACGGATCGGGGGAAGATCATTCCCCGCCGGATTTCCGGTACCTGTGCCCCACATCAGCGCGAGCTCACCGTGGCCATCAAGCGGGCTCGGAACATCGCCTTGCTCCCGTTTGTGGCCGATATCAGCTAGTGCTTCGATTCGCAAATACGGTTACGTATTCTTGTGAATTACATCAGAGATAATGCTCACTCAGCACTAAGTCCTGAGGCCTTCGACTGAGGCCTCGACGGTGAGCTCGGCCGAACCGCTCAGACGAAGTCTAAATAAGTTCGTCACCGAACTTATGCATCGAAGGACTAGTGGAGATCTCATGAAAGTCATCCTGATTCAGGAGGTCCCACATCTGGGCCACGCTGGGGATCAGGTGGAGGTGGCCAGAGGCTATGCCCGAAACTTTCTGATCCCGCGAAAGCTGGCGGTTGAGGCGACTTCCCCAAACCTCCGATCGTTGGAACAACTCAAGGCCCACGCGCGACAGCGGGAAGACCGGCTGAAGCAGGAGGCGCAGTCCACCGCCGAGCGCCTCCGGGACCTGACCGTGACCATCGTCCGACCAGCTGGGGAACAAGATCGACTTTTCGGATCCGTAACGAAGAGTGATGTTGCCGACGCATTAGCAGCCAAGGGTATTGATCTCGAGCGGAAGAAGATTGCTCTAGAGGGACCGATCAAGGCCTTAGGGACCTACGCCGTGCCTATTCCCCTGTACCGGGACATCGTAGCAGAGATCCAGGTTGAGGTCGTGAGGGAGTAGCGGGAGGGACCGAGATGCGTGTCGCGTCCACCGTCGCCGAGAAGATCCCACCTCAGGCCCCAGAAGCGGAAGTTGCGGTTTTGGGAGCCATCCTGCTCGAACACGAAGCCCTCTTGAAGGCCCTCGAGATTCTCCGCGGAAACTACTTTTACCGAGGAGCCCACCAAAAGATCTTCACGGCCTGTCAGGAACTCTTCGAGCGGAACGAGCCGGTTGACCTCATCACGCTTGCAAATGAGCTTACACGGCGAAATCAGCTTGAGGAGATTGGTGGGAATCAATACTTAGCATCTTTGGCTGAGGCGGTACCAACTGCCGCCAACATCATTTACCATGCATCTATCATTCGGGCAAAAGCACTCCTTCGTGAGCTCATCAATGCGTGCAGCTCCATTGTCTCTGCCTGCTATGAGGATACCGAGCCCACGGAAACACTTCTGGACTTAGCCGAAAAGAAAATATTTGAAGTTTCTAAAGATCGAATTCGCCCTTCATTCCGCCCGATGAAATCCATACTCAAGTCCGCCTTTGAGGATATTGAGCGATTGTACAGTCGCAAGGGCCATGTCTCGGGGGTTCCAACAGGCTTTGGCGATCTCGATGATCTCACGGGAGGTTTGCAACATTCCGATTTGATCATCATTGCCGGGAGGCCCTCCATGGGCAAAACCAGTTTTGCGCTGAGTACCGCGATGCACGCAGCCATGGAGGAGAGAATTCCGACGGCCATTTTTAGCCTCGAAATGTCTATGAATCACGTGGTGCAGCGAATGTTATGCGCAGAAGCAAGGGTGGAGGCATATCGCCTACGAACCGGTCGCCTGGGAGATAAAGATTGGCCGAAGTTGACCACAGCCGCAGGCCGGCTTTCCGAGGCTCCGATCTACATAGATGATACAGCGAGCATGAATGTCCTAGAGTTACGAGCGAAGGCACGACGGATAAAAGCTGAGCAAGTGATCGGCTTAATCGTTGTTGATTATTTGCAGCTGCTGAAAGGAGGCAGTCGATACGAAAGTCGCCAACAGGAGATGACAGATATTTGCCGGTCGCTCAAGTCGTTAGCAAAGGAGCTAGAAATTCCTATTGTCGCGCTGTCTCAGCTCTCCCGAGCTGTTGAGGCGCGAGAAAGTAAGCGCCCGCAACTTGCTGATCTCCGTGAGTCAGGGGCCATTGAACAGGATGCCGATCTGGTGGCGTTTATTTACCGTCCGGGCTACTACAAAGCACTCCAGAGTCCTGATGAAAAAGAAAATTATGAAGCAGAAATCATCGTGGCTAAACAGCGGAATGGTCCCACCGACACGGTTAAGCTAACCTTTAGGCGTGAGTATATGCGTTTTGAAGACGCGGAGTTGTTACGAACACCTCCTTTTGACCTCGCCTAAGCTGAATAGCTAGCCCTCCCCTGCCCATTGGCGGTTTGCGGCCGATTACACTGTAGGAACCCTTTAGGGGCTTATGGCCAAAATAAAGACGTATTTCGAATGTCAGCAGTGCGGATACCAGGCGCCCCGATGGCTGGGCCGGTGCCCGGAGTGTGGCAGCTGGGGAAGCCTCGTGGAGGAGCGTCCGGCGGCAGATGGACCGCGGATGGGAACAGTTCGTCCGGCGAGCACTCCTCTGCCTATCACGGAGGTGCAGGGTCCCGCGCTTACCCGGTTCCCGACCGGATTTGCGGAGGTGGACCGCACCTTGGGGGGCGGGGTGGTCCCGGGCTCGGTGGTGCTCGTCGGCGGCGACCCAGGGATCGGCAAGTCCACCCTCCTGCTTCAGGTCGCGGCCCGCATCGCGGGCCAGGGCCGCAAAGCCCTCTACGTCTCGGGAGAAGAGTCGGCCGAGCAGATCCGGGTGCGGGCGGAGCGGATCGGCGCCATGTGCCCCCAGCTTTATCTCGCCGCCGAGACAGGCCTCGCGGCGATCATTGACCACGGGGAACGGATCAGACCGGACTTCTTGGTGGTGGATTCCGTTCAAACGACCTGCGCCGCGGCGCTCGAGTCACCTGCGGGCAGCATCAGTCAGGTGCGCGAGATCACAACCCGTCTCCTCACCCTGAGTAAAGAGCAGGGGATCAGTACGTGCCTGATCGGTCACGTAACCAAGGAGGGATCCTTCGCTGGCCCCAAGGCGTTGGAGCATATCGTGGATACCGTGATTTATTTCGAAGGCGAGCGACAACACGCCTATCGCATCCTTCGAGTCACCAAGAACCGCTTCGGCTCCACCAACGAAATCGGAATCTTCGAGATGACCGAGGCCGGGCTCGCGGAGGTTGGCAATCCTTCCCGGGTCTTTCTGGCCGAGCGGTCCCAGGAGATGATCGGCTCGGTGGTCGTCGTGGCCTTAGAGGGGACCCGCCCGCTCCTGGTGGACATCCAAGCCCTCGTCGCCCCAACACATGCCGGCTTTCCCAGGCGGGTGGTGACCGGCGCGGATCTTCACCGGGTGGCGATTCTGTTGGCGGTCCTGGAGAAGCGTTTGGGGATGCCCCTTTCCACCTGTGATGTCTTTGTGAATGTTGCGGGAGGCGTGCGGATCACCGAGCCGGCTGCGGACCTGGGCATCGTGGCTGCCGTGGTGAGTAGCTTTCGGAATGTACCCTTGGATGCTCACATGGCCTGTTTCGGTGAAGTGGGCCTCACGGGAGAGATCAGGGCTGTTCGGCACGCAACAAGGAGACTCCACGAGGCCCGACAGCTCGGCTTTACCCGGTGCCTCCTCCCCGAAACCAATGACGGCGGACAGGGCGAGGGGACGGGTATAGAGGTCATTGGCTTAGGGACGGTGGACGCCATGATGACCGTTCTTTTCCCCTGAAGGGTGAAGAAAATTTTGACGGACTAGACGTTTTTTGCTATCGTAAATGCACAGGAGATCGCGATGCGGGAGATGTTCTGTGTCGGGAAGAAGGTCGTGTATCCCACCCACGGTGTGGCCCTGATCGAGTCCATCGACGAAAAGGAGGTCTCCGGCTGTAAGCAGTCTTTTTATATCTTACGAATTTTGTGCAACGGTACCACCATCATGATCCCGACCCACAATGCGAAGCGAGTCGGCCTCCGAGAGGTGATCGGTCCTTCCGAGATCCCCCAGGTTATGGAAATTCTCCGACGGAAGGATGTCGAGATCTGCTCCAATTGGAATCGACGCTTCAAGGATAACTGGGAGCGGATCAAGTCCGGATCCCTCTATGAGATGGCACTAGTCCTCCGAAAGCTGGTCGTCCTCCAGAAGGAGCGGCATCTTTCCTTCGGCGAGAAGAAGATGCTTGAGAACGTTCGCCAGCTCATCGTCAGCGAGATCGCCCACGCCGCGGGGATCGACCCTCGAGAGGCGGACGGGATGGTCGAGAAAACCATCGCGACGGCGTGAGGTCGGGTGAGGGGGGTGGGAGCTACGCGGGAGGTGATTAGTGATGTCAGCGCAGGTTGTTCGAGGACTCTTCGTAGTTCTCTGCGGTCTTGTCGGCTACGCGGCAGGATTGGCTTTCCATGCCGAGAACCCGTACATGCTCTCGGGTCTCGGCGGCGGGGTGGCCGCGGGCGCGCTCGTGGTAGAGTGGGTCCTGAGGCGAGTCCAGGGCAAGGTCCTCATCAGCGGTATTATTGGTCTACTCATCGGTCTCTTTCTCGCCCGGGTGCTCCTCAACACGCTCGCGATCCTCTTGGACCCGTTGGCCCAGCCGGTTAGGATCTCCATCGAGTTGCTCTTCATGGTTGCCGCAGGGTACGTTGCCGCCGCGGTGGCGGTGGAGAAGGGTCGGGGACTGCGCATCCTCGACCTGTTCCGTGCGGTGAAAGAGCAGCCCGGTTTTGAACGAAACAAGATTCTGGACACGTCGGTCATCATCGACGGCCGGATCGCCGACATCTGTGAGACGGGCTTCATCGAGGGGACGCTTATCATCCCTCAATTCGTGCTGCGTGAGCTCCAGCACATTGCGGACTCTTCGGACCCTATCAAGCGGAATCGGGGACGGCGAGGATTGGATATCCTGCAAAAGATCCAGAAGAGTGCCAATGTCCAGGTGCGGATCCACGATATGGACTTCCCGGACATCCGGGAGGTCGACGGGAAGTTGGTGG
>JBFHXD010000163.1:0-4976 GCA_041599135.1 Methylomirabilales bacterium (SeqCode)
CCTGCCTTGGGCTTCGTAAAGTCCACCTAACTGTTCAAGGATCGCCGAGATTTCGATATTCTTCGGATCTGACTTCTCCATAATTGCCAGTGATCTGTGCAAGAGTGGTTCGGCGGCGGTAAACTTGCCCTGCTTGCGGTAGAGCGTCGCCAGATTGCGCATGGGTGTGACGACCTCAGGGTCTTCAGGCCCGAATTCCTCCTTTGCTTTCTTAAGTTGGGCGAGAAATGTCGTTTCGGCGTCGCCATGGGCGTCTTGCTGCAAAGCGGTCTGCGGGATGACCTTAGATTCGTGCCCATGCTTGTGTCGGCCACGCCGGCCACGCACCGTTAGCAGCACGGCAAGCACCAATCCAACCAGCAGCAACACCAGCAACCAAGCTGGTCCGAGTTGAGTAATCTTATCGACCATGGAATCCACGGACGACCTCAATAAAAGCGAAACGCCTTCCGGGCCGTGCTCCGCCCGAGAAGGCGTCTGGGTGTTTGGTGCGCCGTCGATTGTGCCTGAGGGTGGCCGGGGGCTATGTTCACCCCGGTTTCATTTCTGCTACCTGCGAAGAGCTGAGTGTTGAGAGCTCAGTGCTCGCCTTACCTACCGATCGCCCACGCGAAAACCACAAGCGTCGCCACGCGGCACCACTTATGTAGGCATTAGCCATCTCTGCTGTCAAGCCCAATCCGCCCGGGTCGCCATTCACCTTACTTTTCCATACTTTTTATTGACCCGGTGGGGAATTTCAGTTACATTTCGCGGGTATTCAGTGGGGCGAAAATGACTCAACTCGCCAAGCTCAAGGCGGAGGTCACCGAGGATCTAGGGAAGTCCCTACGGCAAGCAATAGACAGAGGCGAGGTGGTGCCGGTTGAGGGACCTGAGGTGGTCTGGGAATACCCGGCTGACCCCAGCTTTGGAGATCTGGCAACGCCAGTCGCATTTGGGCTGGCCCGCTCCCTCCGACGCAAACCACGGGATATTGCCGAAATTCTCCTTCGCGGTCTCGATCCCGATCCCCACATTGTGGACCGGACCGAGATCGGTGGCGCCGGCTACCTAAACTTCTTCCTCACTAAAGGCTTCTGGCAGCAGGGTGTTCCCGGAATCCTCCAGGCAGGCGAGCAGTATGGCCAGAGCAGGGCCGGCACGGGCAAAAGGGCGCAAGTCGAGTTCGTGAGTGCGAACCCCACCGGTCCGCTTCATGTGGGGCACGGCCGCGGTGCGGCCGTGGGGGATACCCTGGCCAATCTGTTGACCGCCACCGGCTTTTCGGTCGAGCGAGAGTTTTACATCAATGACGCCGGAACCCAGGTCGAGTTGCTGGCCCGCTCCGTCCTCGCCCGGTACCGGCAGAGCTATGGGGTGGACGTTGCCCTTCCAGACGAGGGGTACCACGGCGAATATGTGAAGGATCTGGCGGCGAAGGTCCGAGAGGAGTACGGGGAGAAGTTTCTAGATCTACCGGAGCAAGAGTCGCTGCCGGTCATTGGCGAGTGTGCGACCCGCCTCATGCTTGAGGAACTGCAAGGAGATCTAGAGCGGTTCGGGATTGCCTTTGATTCCTGGTTCAGTGAAAAGGAGATGCTCCGCCAGTGGGGTCCATCAGACCGATCTCGGCTGTTCCAGGCGGTCCAGAACCTGTGTGGCCAGCATGTGTATGAGAAAGATGGAGCGGTCTGGCTGGCGACGACGCCTTTCGGAGACGACAAGGACCGGGTCCTCATCCGGGCAAATGGCGAGCCCACCTACTTCCTTTCCGATTGCTTTTACCATCGAGGGAAGTTCGAGCGGGGATTCGATCGCCTCATCGATGTGTGGGGGGCGGATCACCACGGCTACATTCCACGGGTCAAGGCCGCATTGCACGCCTTGGGATATCCATTTGAGAAGTTCCATGTGGTCTTGGTTCAGATGGTATCGGTGCTTCGAGGCGGGGCACCGGTTGCGATGTCGAAGCGGAGTGGCAAGTTCGTGACCTTGGCCGAGGTGATCCAGGAGGTGGGGAAGGATGCCGCTCGCTTTATCTTCCTCACGCGCCGCTCGGACAGTCCACTGGACTTTGATTTGGAGGTCGCCAAGGCTCAATCGCTCGAAAACCCCGTCTACTATGTCCAGTACGCCCACGCACGCCTCTCCAGTGTCCTGCGGGAAGCGGAAAAAGCGGGCCTACCCGGCCCGTACCATGATGCCCCCGTGGCGTTGCTTGAGCTGCCCGAAGAGGTGACGCTCTTGAAACAGGTCGCGCTCTATCCAGAGGTCGTGGAGGAGGCGGCCCTCACCTACGAGCCGCACCGGATTCCGGCCTATCTACAGAATTTGGCAGGGGAGTTGCATAGTTTTTATAATAAGGTTAGGATCATCACTCCGGATCGATCACTGAGCCGAGCACGCCTCGCGCTTGTGTCGGCAATTCGCACGGTGCTCGCCAACGGACTGCGGCTCTTGGGAGTGGCAGCGCCCGATCGCATGTGAGAAACAGCTGTCAGCAATCAGCCATCAGCGGTCAGCCCAAAGCCGGGCTTGACGTTCTTAAAGCTGACTACTGACAGCTGACTGCTGATTGCTGAAGGAGGGGGGACATGAATGAATTTGGACGAATGAAACGGTTGCCCCCCTATGTCTTCAGCATTGTCAACGAGCTGAAGGCCAAGGCTCGGGCGCGAGGGGAGGACATTATCGATTTCGGCATGGGAAACCCGGATCAGCCGACACCCAAGCATATCGTGGATAAGCTCTGCGAGGCGGCCCGGAACCCGAGGAATCATCGGTACTCTGCCTCGCGGGGAATCACAAGGCTCCGAGGAGCCATCGCTGACTGGTACCGCCGCCGGTACGAAGTGACGATTGATCCGGAGACCGAGGCTATTGTCACGATTGGGGCGAAGGAGGGCATTTCTCACCTTGTTTTGGCGATCTTGGAGCGTGGGGATGTGACGCTCGTTCCAAGTCCCACATATCCGATCCATACGTATTCCGTCATCATCGCGGGTGCCGATGTCCGAAACGTCCCCTTGGGGCCAGGGATCGACTTTTTTGAAAAGCTCCAGGAAGGGTACAAGGCCTGCTGGCCTCCACCAAAGCTCCTCATTCTGAGTTTTCCCCATAACCCCACCACGCAAGTCGTCGATCTGCCGTTCTTTCACCAGGTGGTGGAGTTTGCCAAGGCGCATCGCCTGATGGTCATCCACGATTTCGCCTATGCCGACCTGACGTTCGATGGATACAAGCCCCCCAGCTTTTTGCAGGCTCCAGGGGCGCGGGACGTCGGCATTGAATTCTTCAGCCTCTCCAAGAGTTACAACATGCCTGGCTGGCGTGTCGGGTTCGCCGTTGGAAACCGTCAGATGATCGGCGCGTTGACCCAAATCAAGAGCTATCTGGATTATGGCCACTTTCAGCCGGTGCAGATTGCCTCGATCATTGCGCTGAATGGCCCGCAGGATTGTGTTCAGGAGATTGTCGAAATGTACAAGGCCCGCCGGGACGTGCTGGTGGACGGGTTGAACCGGATCGGCTGGCCATGTGAGAAGCCTTTGGGGACGATGTTTGTCTGGGTCAAGATCCCCGAGGCCTATCAAGCGATGGGGTCCTTGGAGTTCTGCAAGTTTCTCCTGGAAAAGGCCAGGGTGGCGGTGTCTCCGGGGATCGGGTTCGGCAGCCTGGGAGACGAGTATGTGCGTTTTGCCCTCGTGGAAAACCAGCATCGGACCCGACAAGCCCTGCAGGGGATCAAGCGGACCCTCTGAGGAGGAGAAAGGGTATTGTCTCTTGTCAGGGAACGGCGCGTTGGGTATAGTCAAGATATGAGCAAACAGGCTGACAAGTTCCGGGACGAGTGCGGTGTCTTCGGGATCTATGGGCATCCGGAGGCAGCCAATCTGACGTACCTGGGTCTGTACGCCTTGCAGCATCGGGGTCAAGAGTCTGCGGGGATCGCCTGTGCCGACGGCAAAGGGATCCACCTGGAGAAGGCGATGGGGCTTGTGGCCGATGTGTTTACCGAGTCCCGCCTTCGGAAGCTCCTGGGCCACATCGCCATTGGTCATGTGCGGTATTCCACCACCGGCGCGAGCCAGCTCAAGAATGCGCAGCCCTTTTTCGCGGACACGCATCGAGGCTCCATGTCCCTGGCCCACAATGGCAATTTGGTGAACGCCACGGGGATCCGAGGGGAGCTTGAGGCGCAGGGATCGGTCTTTGGCTCCACCTCCGACACCGAGGTGATCCTCCATCTCGTCGCGCGGTCGCAAGCCGCGAGCTTGGTCGATGCGGCCGCCGAGGCGGTAGCCCAACTTGAGGGGGCCTACACCTTGGTCCTGATGAATGAAACGCAGCTTCTCGGGATCCGCGATCCGCGAGGCTTTCGTCCTCTCTCTCTAGGTCAGCTCAAAGACGGGTACGTGCTTGCGTCGGAATCCTGTGCCTTTGATCTGATCGGGGCGACCTTCGTTCGGGATGTGGAACCCGGAGAGTTTCTCCTCATCGACGCGAGTGGGTTGCACTCTTTCTTTCCTCTGCCCGTCGTGGTTCCCACCATGTGTGTATTTGAATATGTCTATTTTTCCCGCCCCGACAGCCTGATCTACGGCCAGCACGTCTCTCGAGTCCGGAAAGAACTGGGACGTCGGTTGGCTAAAGAGGCCCCGGCCGGAGCCGACATTGTGATCGCGGTTCCAGACTCCGGCATCTATGCGGCCTTGGGCTACGCTCAAGAGGTGGGTCTTCCCTACGAGCGGGGCATGGTCCGAAACCACTACGTGGGCCGGACTTTCATTGAGCCTAAGGGTTCCATCCGGCACTTTGGGGTGAAGGTCAAGCTCAACGCCGTTCGGGAGGTCCTGGAGGGAAAGCGAGTCGTGGTCGTGGACGACTCGATCGTCCGGGGGACGACCAGCCGGAAGATCGTGTACATGCTTCGGTCGGCCGGGGCTCGAGAAGTCCATATGCGGATCAGTTCCCCACCCACAACGTGGCCCTGC
>JBFHXD010000164.1:0-4961 GCA_041599135.1 Methylomirabilales bacterium (SeqCode)
GCCGGCTTGCGGAGCGGGCAACTGTGACGCGATGATGAAGTCGCCGCCGCGCCGCGCTGATTCGAGATAGGAGGGCTCACGATA
Source organism: Methylomirabilales bacterium (SeqCode) (assembly GCA_041599135.1). Classification (GTDB taxonomy): domain Bacteria; phylum Methylomirabilota; class Methylomirabilia; order Methylomirabilales; family CSP1-5; genus CSP1-5. The sequence goes on from JBFHXD010000164.1 coordinate 85, forward strand.
AAGGCGATGTGCCTCGAGCATGACCAGGATGCAGTCGTTGATCGAGTTGTCGTTATAGGTGTAGTAATCGTGATAACCGCCGCGCAGCGGATACCATTGTGGCCACGCGCCGTTGTCGAATTGGGCCTCCAGCATGAATCGAAGCGCGAGGTCCAACCAAGTAAGCCTTTTTTTGTGAGGAGTTGTCGTGATTGGACCAGTAGGAAAATGGTGCGGTTAGGCCGCGGATGGGTCCTAGGACTAGTGCAAGGCTTGCATGATCAAGCAAGGGTTACCGGTGATTGAGACCTTTTCATTCCAGGTAATTTGAGGCACAGAGAGTCCGCGTCGTCCCGAAAGCTTTCAGTCGGCTGGTCTACAGAAATAGGGGTCAAGTCGCTTGTTGTCCGTACTTCCCCACCAACTTCTCGCGGACCTTTTGCGTCTGCTTTTGGAGCGTTCTGTCGTCAGCCAGCTGCCTCTTCAGCATCGCACACGCCGAGCTGACCGTCGAGTAGCTGCCCGCCCCTAGGCGCTGCGCAATCTCGCGATGGCTATAGCCGCCTACCTCCCGACATACATACATGGCGACCTGCCGGGGAAGGTTAGTTACGCCTCGCCGCGAGCTCACGAGCAGGCTCTCCTTCACACCAAAGACGCCAGCTACGGCCTGGAGACAGGCGTCGAGGTCCACCGCCAAATGCCGCCGCTCAGGAATTTCTCGATCAACCTGCCGAAGGTCCTTCCGCGATCTGATCCACGCCTTAAACTTCTCTGTCCCCAAAATCGGACCTCCCCGCGCCGAGTCGTAAAACGTCACAAGCTCCTTCCCGGGTTTTCCTCGCATAAACGCTAAGAACGCCTTTCGGCGCCCGCTGAAGTAGGCCTGGATAGTCTGAGTATCCAACCAAGCGGGCCTTCCCTTTTCGGTCATGTAATAGCGGAGGCTACTCCACCGATAGTGTCCTGCGTGACCCACCAGGCCCGCGGCGACGGGGTTTTGATGGATGTATCGGACAACCGCCAGAAGGTAGCGGTCTGCCTCCACCACAATCGCCCGGTACCGTCCGCGAAACAGCGGTCCTTCGCGCCCGTGCCGGCGGTTGTACCGCTGCGTGTACACTCCGTCGACATGGCGCATGATGCGCGCCAGCGGCACCTGCGGGGTCTGCACACAGAGGTGGTAATGACTTTTCAGTAGGCAGTACGCGAAGATCTGCAGGCCCCATCGAGAATGGACCTCACCGAGGCTCTCCAAGAAGGTGGCACGATCCGCATCGGTACTGAAGATGGGCTGACCCGGCAGGCCCCGGTTTATCACATGGTAGATGGCCCCGGGAAATTGAATCCGCAGTGGGCGCGACATGCGGCAAACCTATCAGGATAAGGTCAGTTCCGTCAACCAGCGACTTGACCCCTAATGTAAATCCTTCTCGCTTATCTTACGCTCTCAGGAACTCGATGTACCCGTTGATCAGCCGAAGGGATGCCTCTGTGAGGTCCAGAAATTCCAGCCCCGTCCGATAGATATGCTCTCGCTCGCCGGTGGAGCGAACCTCAGAGCGATAGACCCCCGATCGGACCACCCGGGACTTCAGGGTAACCTCGTGTCCGGGGAGCAGCATATTCAAGAACGAGATTACCCCGGCCTCGACGGGACTTGTGTGTTCGATCAGGACCCCGCCCAGGCTGATATCGATGACCGACACCTTAGGGATGTAGTCAACAATCTGCCCCGTGAGACGGCCCCCTACCGCCCATCGAGGATAGCGGCGTCTATCTTCTTTCACCTGCGCAACTCCGCCGATGTCTTTCCTCATCGATTCTCCCTTCAAAGACCTAAAAGTTCAAATCTACCACTCGGTCCGGATCATCTATGAAGCCGTCATCTACTTTGGTTCTTCCACAATCCCCGTCTGGCCTCTCTCGCCTCCCGCCGGAGGTTCACAGAAACAGCTCTTGATACTTCACATCTGGCGGCACTGTCATCATCTGAATTAAAACGGGAAAAGTGCCCTGGATTACAAGCTTGCAGAGGCAATCTTGACATCGAAAGTTACGACGCATTCATGGGGATATGGTAGCGCAGGGGAACCAAAACTGTCCAGCGGGCGCTGGAGAGAAGACACCGGTGATTAGGATGACTTAACTTTTGGGTGCTGCTTTTGTTTTTACCGCTTACCGGTGTTGCAAGGACCCTTATCTCTTCGAGGAAAGCAGGCTACGTCCGACAGGGGAACCCTCGCTCTCCAGGTATTCTTCGCTCTCCTGGCGAGTCAGGTTCCGGCTGCGCTTGCACCGAGGACAGATCCACATCATCGTTGTGCGGGCGCGCTGGCCGATGACGGTATAGCTGCGGCGGCATCTTGAGCACTTCGTGAGAATGGGCACTTGTTTTCTCTACCTCCTTTCTTTCGACTTTGTTGCACAACGGACGTTATTGATTGACGACAAAAGTTGTTAGGAGAAATTGCAATTTTCGAGCCAACAATGAGTGTGGATAGTTTAGGGTGGAGAGTTGAGAGTCGAGTGCTGAGAGTCAAGAGCTTAGGGCTGAGGGTTCAGTATGTACAGCAGAGAGTTGAGAGCTGAGAGCCTAGGGCTTAGAGTTTAGGGGGCATTTTTGGCAGGTGAATCGGGCCGAATGCCTTGACAGTAACCTCATATTTTGCTACAAAGGAGTAGCCCCAAGAGGTCGCTAGACAAGCAGGATCGTTCTCGTGGGTCAAAGCGCTCCGGTAAGGACCAGGGGGCGATCCCCTTCGGACCTCAGGAGATAGACCGGGAAGATCAGGCAGTGCACGGCGGTCACTTGGGGTGATTATTTTTTTGAAAGGATACGGTGAATCCACCAGGTTCGCAACGACACGAAACGCTCGTCTCCCTCCGGCGCTACTTTGTCACCGGATTGATCATCGTCCTGCCTTCGGTTCTCACCCTCTATATTGTCTGGATCCTCTTCGGTCTCGTCGGTGGATTCCTCTCTCCATTCCTGCGGGTGATGCTCCGTAAGGTCGTCGGTACAGAGATGATCGATCCCCTGGTCACGTTGTTGAGCGTGCTGGTGACTGCCGGCCTGATCTGTGTGGTGGGGATGACCGGAACCCTCTTTAGCCAGCGGATTTTTCAGAAGGCTGAAACTCTCTTTCGACGCATTCCCCTGGTCCGGTCGATTTACGGGTCGATCCGCCAGATCATCGATCTCGTGATGGCGAAGGATTCTGCGTTCCAGAAAGTGGCCCTGATCGAATACCCCCGAAAGGGAATTTACAGTCTCTGTTTTATGACCAGCCGTCGCCGATGGGATATCCCAGGCCGGTCCGAACCCGCCATCACCGTTTTCCTTCCCACCTCGCCAAACCCGACGTCCGGATTCTTTATGTTGGTGCCAGAGAAGGAAGTGATCCTCCTCGATATTTCAGTGGATGAGGCGGTGAAGATGATCATCTCAGGTGGAATCATTGGTCCTAAGGAACGCCAACTTTTAACTGAAACCACACCGGTGGAATTTTCCCGCCAAGAGATTATCTACTGAACCGCACCGTCAGAATATCGCCGTCCTGAATCTGATGCCCCTTTCCTTCCAGGCGTAACAATCCCTTCTTTCGAGCCTCGGCCATGGAACCTGCGTCAACGAGATCTTGGAAGGGAATGACCTCAGCCTTGATGAACCCTTTCGCCATGTCCGTGTGGATCGTCCCGGCCGCCTCGAGTGCGGTGGCACCACGAGGGATGACCCAGGCCCTCAGCTCGTCCCCCACCACAGTGAAAAAGGTGATCAGCTCCAAAAGGTCGAGGCATCGGCGGAGAATCGAGGGGGACGCGAGTGTCTCAAGCCCCAGGGCTTGGGAAAACTCCTTGGCCTCTTCCGCGGTCAGTTGACTCAATTCCCACTCGGTCTTCGCCGGGAGACGACCGCAACCGGTCCGGGGTTTTGCCGCTGTCTCTTGGATCTTTTCCCAGACAGGGTCCGCTTTTCCAAGCTTTTCCTCGCCAATGTTGAGGAGCAGGAATAACGGTTTGAGGGTGAGGAATGCGTAGCCTCGTAGAGTCTTCTCCTCCTCGGCCGAAAGCGCCATCTCCCGAAGGTTCCTCTCTTTCCTGAGCCACTCCCGACAACGCTCTAGAGCAGGCAGCTCGTCCTGTCCCTCTGCCTTTCGACCCTTGCGCGCCTCATCGGTGATCTTTTGAATCCGCTTTTCTACGACATCGAGGTCGGCCATGAGCAGGACGGTGTCGAAGAGGCCAATGTCTCGTAATGGGTCGACACCCCCCTCTTCATGGGGCACCCGTACATCCTCGAAGTCCCGAACCACATGGATAATTAAGTCCACCTGTCGGAGGGAGGCGATAAGGGAAGCCTCGATATCGCCGCGCTTTCCCCCTGGAGTTAAACCGGGAAAATCGAGGCACTCTGCGGTGGGGGCAGTGACTTTTTTGGGATGAAAGATCTCGGCCAGGCGGTCCAAGCGTTGCTCGACCACCTTGGCTGTCCCCAGCCCTGGCTCGGTCCCCTTGGATGGATGGACGTGCTCCGCCGCGAGGAGACGAAAAACTATCGTCTTTCCCGTCAGCGGCAGTCCGGCGATTCCGATTTTCATGAAGATCCGTTGTTATTAGAGCTTACGTACTGGGGGTGCGGCGAGGAGACGCATCCTTCGTCGGCGGAAAATTCCACACGGTTGACGGACGAAGAGTTCTGTGTTCCGCGCCGAGCAGATCATACGGCAGCAGGACGGCCACCCCCACCTGCGCTACGCTTCGGCGGCGGGACCCCGGCCGCACGCAAACCAATTTCCGCCTTCCTCAGGATTGGCCTCTCCTCGCCGACCCTGCCGACCACCAACACCCAACACTCGATAACTCACAGCCAAGGTCATTCCTATCACCCGCTCTGA
>JBFHXD010000165.1:0-4898 GCA_041599135.1 Methylomirabilales bacterium (SeqCode)
GCCCCTTGTCGACCTGTTTGTAGAGCTGTGCGTCGACCAGATAGACTGACTGACTGTCGCCGGCCTGAATGTAGGTTCCTTTGTCTTTGCTCGCTCTCGCCAGGTTTAGCGTGGAGAGAAGCTTCTCCTCCTGATCCAGCAGCCGAACCGTGATCGGCGCGGCGTCTAGCCCATAGCGTTTCAGGCTCTTTGGGTTGTCGTCCACAAACTCCTTGATCCGGGCGGCGATCAGATCCCACAACAGATCATTAATCATCCGCTGATCCGCCGGCACGTCCTCAGGTTCCTTTATCCTCCACGTGTCCTCGGCCTTCGTGAGGAGCGTCCGCCCTTTGGGCGTCTGGAGTTCGATCCGATCCACCTGCTCTCGGTCGAATGCCAGGAGCTTTCGCTCCCTGAGGTCTGCTACCTCTTCTGGAAGCTCCTCCAAAAACGCCTCCTTCAACACGAGGAGGTCTTCCTTTGCACTTCGCCGGGCATAGATTCCCCCCTCTTTCGGTGCTCCCGACCCCTTCGTCTTTGTTCCCAGGAACAGGGTTGCCTCGGTTCCCCCCTCAAGCATGAGGCGGATCTCTCCGTGCGGCGGATCCAGACCCACCGCCTTGAGCGAGGCTGGCTTATTGTGAAAGGCCTCGATCTGGTCTTGCGTAATCCATCGGAGCAGGTTCGAGACCTTCGCAAAATCTGCCGCGACCTGGATCGGTTCTGTGATCCGCCACTTCTCCTTCTCTTGTCGTTCAAGGCGAACACGCAGGGCATCGGCGCGGAGGCGTATAGCCTCGACCGCTTCTTTCGCAAAAGAGAGGGGAGCCTTGCTTCGGAAAGCCGACGCGTCTTGCTCCAACGAGGCCTTGACGGTGCTTGGGGCGAGGAGGATTTTTTTCTCTCCCTTTCGCCGCACGTACGTTAAGAAGCCCGCTGGTGTGTTGCTGCCAACCTCCAGCACGACAGGGGTCTCCTGCTTTGTGAGGTGAACGGTGAAAAGAATCGGGTCCTGGAGGCCAAATTCGGCGAGATCATTGCCACGTGCGTCCAGGGTCCGCTCCGTTTGCGCTCGGATCACGTTTCCCAGGAGGGCGGTAATTTCCTTTTCATCGACCCGATCCTCAACCGGCTCGCTCATCCGCCATCCTTCCTCATCCCTCTGCAGGGTAATGACGTTTTCACCAAACCGGATATTGAACGCGGAGACCTCTTCCTCCTGGAAGGAGACCAGCTTCGTTGCTACCGCTTTCTCCGCTTCTCTGAGTTCCAGGAGATAGTAAGTGAGGCTCAACAGGGTGAGGACGCCGAAGAGGATCAGGGTGGTGCGGAACCTCATGAAGCGCGTCTCCGGCGCACCGCGACGGCGACACCGATGCCGATGATCGCCAGGGGGGGGACGACGACCGTTCCCCAGAAGGCGATTTGGGCCTGACGTGCGGTTAGGACCAGCGGGGTGAATTTGGCCTCCCGCGGGCGAATCGCGATCAGCTCCTCCTCTTCGGCGAGCCAGCTCACCGAATTAAGGAACAGATCCCGATTTCCGGAGAGACTCAGATACGAGTTCTTAATGAAGCCAGAGGTCCCGTAGACCACAATGCTTCCCTTCTTTTCCTTCGTCGTAGACGGTTCGCCGTCCCCTTTGGTGGGTGCCTCGGACGTTGCACTTTCGCCCTCAGATGCGACCTCGATGGTGGCGACCGCCCCGACGGGCACCGGGCCCGGTTTGTCCTCCCCTTCGTCAAAGGCAGCCTCGCCTTGGTCAAGGGCTGCCTTATTGGTTTCCCCCCAGCTCCCCGCGCTCGTCCGGCCTAGCACCTGGAGGGACACCCCCTTGGTCTCAACCGCGTCCACGGTCTGCGCGAACGGGAAGAAGGAGGCGATGGTGAAATCTGCGGTGATCGGGTGCGGTTCATACTGGGTTATCACCGGGAGCAGGTAATCCCCCCCAAAAGCCCGACTCAGTCGGTCCACGATTACGTTCTGCCCCAAGCGCAGGCCGTATTTGGCGAGGAGATCGCCGAGGCCGGGTGCCGTATAGGGGTCAACTAATACGAGGAGCTTACCGCCCCCCTTGACATAGGCCTCGAGCGCCTCAAGCTCGGCCGGCAGGAGGTCCTTCTGCGGCCCCACGATAATGAGCACCGTTGCATCCTTGGGGACTTCCTTCTCGCGGAGGAGCAGGAGCGATTTGATTTCATAATCGAGCTGGGTCAGCTCCTGCTTTAACTGCGAGAGACCTTGTCGCTCGGCGCTGTCCAAATCTGCCTCACCGTGGCCGGTGAGAAAATACAGAACCCGCTTCTCTTGCCGGAGGAGCTTGACGAGAGCGTTCGTGAGTTCCTGCTCTTCCACGATCTGGACTTTTTCTTCTTTTCCTCCACTCTCGAAGACGATGGTTCCGTACGCGGTAATCGCGTATCGCCGGGCCATACCGGGGCGCCGGTCCGGATCCACAAACTCGACGCGGAATCTGTCAGAGAAGTGGGCGTACTGGTCCAAGAGGTCCTGGGCGGCTGGCTTGCCCGGCTCATCCGTCCGGAAGAACGCGACGACATTGACGTCTTGCTCCAGCGATTTCAAGAGCTTGATAGACTGGGCAGACAGCGTGTGCCGCCTCCCTTCCGTCAGATCCACCCGCGTGTTGTGTCGAATGGCGAGTGCCTCGACGACCACGACAATGGCGAGAAACAGCAACAGCGTCATCGCGGTGTTCAGCCCGTATCTGATCCTCCGGCCACTCACTAGGGCAGAGAGCGAGTGAAAGAATCTACCCATCCGTCACCCCTTCCAGCGTCTTACCTCGAGGGATTTGAGGGTCGCGAAAAGGAAGAAGCTCGTCAGTCCTACGTAGTAGACGACATCCTTGGTCTCGACGACCCCTTTGGCAAAGCTCGAGAAGTGATCAAAGATCGAGAGGTGTCTGAATAAGAGGCCCCAGTCTCCGCCTGCCAGCTGGGAGGCCCAACCAATGATCCAGAAGAGGAGGAGGGCCCCAAAGGCGAGCGACGCCGCCACGATCTGATTCTCGGTCAGTGAGGAGAAGAGGAGCCCAAGCGAGATGAAGGTCATTGCTAAAAGGAGTAAGCCGACGTATCCCGTGAGGACGGTATTCAGCTCAGGCTCGCTCAAGACTCCCAAAAGTATCGGATAGATAGTTGTCGTCAAGAGGAGAATTGCGACGAGAAGCGTCGCCGCGAAAAACTTTCCTAAGAGGACCTCACCGTCCCGGAGGGGATAGGTGAACAACAGTTCTAACGTGCCTTGCTTCCGCTCTTCGGCGAACAGACGCATGGTCAGCAACGGCATCATAAAGAGGAGAATGACACTCATATCGGTGAGGAGGGGCCGAATGATTCCGTCAGTGACGTTGAGGCCTCTCGCGAATGCTGGATTCATCGAAGCTTGCACGCTAATGAGGCTGAAATAGGCCAGAATGGAATAAAAGAAATACCCTGAGATAATGAGAAAGATAAAAAAAACGGCGAACGCTACAGGTGAAGAAAAGTACGAGCGCATCTCCTTCTTGAAAACAGTTAGGGTCCCCATCATTCCCTCTAGCTCGATGTCCGACGACCGACGTCCGACGACCGATTTAAGACCTTCATAGGTTAATGGTCATCGGTCGTCGGTCAACGGTGAACGGTTTTCGGTAGTCGGTGATCGGTCAACGGTCATCGAATTTGTCTCTTCAGTCACCAGGCGAATGAATATGTCTTCCAGGGTCATGTCCACCGGTCGAAGCTCCAGCAGTCCCCAGCCGTTGCTACACACGGCGTGGGCCAGATCCCGCCGCAGATCCCGGTCCTTTTCCGTCTCGACCACGTACCGCCCGAGCCGCCCGACCCCGTCCTTGATCTCGACCCGGAGGATGCCCGGCACCTCCTGAAGTCTGCCCGTGACCTGATCCGGTGGCCCCTCGACTTGCAACAGGACCTGGGTCGATTGTTGGAGACGGTGCATCAGGTTCTCGGGTGTGTCCACCGCGGCGATCCGGCCCTCGTTGATGATGATCACGCGCTGGCAGACCACGCTGACCTCGGGCAAGATGTGCGTTGACAGGATAACGGTCCGCTCCCCTTGCATCTCGCGGATGAGGTTGCGGATTTCGATGATCTGCTTGGGGTCGAGGCCAATCGTCGGTTCGTCCAGGATGAGGACGGGCGGATCGCCGAGGAGGGCCTGGGCAAGCCCCACCCGTTGCCGATACCCTTTCGACAGGGTGTTGATAATGCGCCCTTGGACTTCGTGAATCAGGCAGCGCTCGATGACATCCCCGACCTTCTGGCGTCGCTCGAGACGGGGGACTGCTTTGGCCTCGGCGACAAAGTTCAGATACTGGGTGACGGTGAGGTCTGTGTAGAGGGGAACGTGCTCTGGAAGGTAGCCGATGCGCCGGCGGACCTCCATGGAGTTCGCGAGGATATCGTAGCCAGCCACCTTCGCGCTCCCCGACGTGGGAGCCATGAAGCAGGAGAGCACACGCATCGTCGTGGTCTTCCCGGCGCCGTTTGGACCGAGAAAGCCCATGACCTCCCCCTGCTCCACGGTGAAGGTGAGGTTATCGACCGCGGCCGTATGCCCGTAGACTTTGGTGAGTTCCTTGACCTCAATCATAGCTATCCAGGATATTTAGTATAGCCCTGTCCTTGCAGAGGTCAACCCCTCTAATAAAAAAGGTGTGAGGTCGTAATCCCCCGTAAAATATGACGCGGAGGTGAGGGGAACACTCGAGTCTATGGGGCTCGGGATAGCGGCCCTCGTCGGCGGAAAATTCCAGACCTTCCTCCCCTCGCCGCCTGTTCACGCTTCGATGACCGACCACCGTTAACCGAGGACCTTCTTAGTCGGGCCATATGTCGTCGCCTACCGGTTTTGAGGTCGTCGGTCATCGGTCGTCGGTGATCGGATTAAGA
>JBFHXD010000166.1:0-4858 GCA_041599135.1 Methylomirabilales bacterium (SeqCode)
ACCCCGCTTTCCGGTGGTTGGCTCTATTCCGAAAGATATTTCAGCCTTTTTCATCAGAGGCATGACCACCGGGGTGACCATAGTCCCCGGACCTACCTCCAAGGAACGACGGCGCAACACCTAATCCAGACGCCTTCTCGGATGGAGTACGGTCCGGGAGGCGTTTTATTTGGTGTAGGCGGAACCTATGACGCAGACGCCAGGATACCGAAGGAAAGGAGAGAACCACCGATGGCCGAGAAATCCCACTCGTACCTGTCTCTTGTGCATTGGAAATCGACACTGCAGCCCCGGTAGTTGTTGAAGGACCGTCTGAAGTGACGATAGACAAGGAGGGGGAGCCCCATACGTATCAATTTGGATCAGGGCTTGCCAGCGGCGAGATTGTAAGTCGCAGTCTGGCTCAAGAAAATCTCAGTGACGTTACGCCCCCTATATTCAAAATACCTTGATCTTTGCGATCAACCAGATAGGTAAATTTATTAAAGAATCCAAGAGAAAAGAAACCGTTGATGAACATTCATTTAAAATCAATCTTGGTATATTTAGCTACGGATTCAAAAGGAAAGTTAAGAAAGATTAATTCACTCTCGAATGGGCTTTCTTCTTGCGAGGGACGCCCGAATCAGGTAACACTATAATCCTGCAGTTGAATAACTTGGACCCTTCTCTGAGAGTAAATCATGTTGGTTAAAGTCCTCAGAGACATCTATCAGGCCAGGACAATAAAGAAGACCAGAAATATCAGTATGTGCCTGGTCACGCTCCTCCTTCTGGTCGGATCGGGAGCTTATGCACAGCAGGAAGAATCCACGAAGGATGGCCAGAGGGCGGAGGAGCTCTACAATGCGGGATATATGATGACCCTATTGGGTCGGTATGAGGAGGCAATCCGCCTCTTGGAAAGGTCTCTGAAGATCCGACCCACGGCAGAGGCCTACACCTACTTGGGGTGGACTTACAGCCACCTCAATAACCACAGGCGGGCCATCGAGCACGCCAAAAAGGCGATTCGCCTCGATCCCGACTATGGCAATCCTTATAACGACATGGGGGTCTATCTGATGGCCCAAGGAAAAGAAGACGAGGCCATCCCGTATCTCGAAAAGGCGATGCATGCCAAGCGATACTGTTGTTATCAGTTTCCCCACTACAACATGGGCAGAATATATCTGAACAAGAAAATGTACGAAAAAGCCAGGCGGGAATTCCAAAAAGCCCTGGCGATCGACCCCGACTATGCCCCTGCCGCCGAGGCCCTAAAGCTCTTAGAGGAATCGGGAATCAGGGGGATCTAAGTCTCACGCCTCCACGCAGATGAGTCTGGCGTACGAAATCATTCCGGTCAGTTGACTTCCCTTGCTCTCCGAGATGATCATCGGCCTATCCTTTTCCCTTGCGAGAGACCCCCAAATCGGGTAAGACTATCATCCCTGCAGTGGTGTAGATGGACCCCTCCTCTGTGAGCAAATCATGTTATCGAAAGTCCTCAGCGGTGCTGTCCTTGGGGTAGATGCCTATACCGTCGAGGTGGAGGTTGATATTGCCCTGGGGCTTCCCGCCTTTTCTACGGTGGGCTTGCCTGACATGGCCGTCAAGGAGAGCCGGGATCGAGTCAAGGCGGCCATCAAGAACTCCGGGTTTGATTTTCCTCCCCGACGAATCACGGTCAATCTCGCGCCGGCGGACATCAAGAAAGAAGGCGCCGCCTTTGACCTCCCGATGGCCATTGGCGTGTTGGCAGCGCAGAGTTTGGTCAAGCCGGACCGCCTCTCGCAGGTTCTGGTCCTCGGCGAACTCGCCCTTGATGGGATGGTCCGTCCCATTCGGGGGGCCCTGCCGATGGCAGTGGCCGGCGCCAAGGCGGGTCTCGAAGGAATCATCCTCCCGGTTGACAATGTCGCCGAGGCAGCGGTTGTAAAGCGGATCAATGTGTACGGAGTTCAGAGTCTCTCCCAGACGGTCGGGATGCTCAACGGCGAACTGACCATCGAGCCCACCACCATCGATCTCGATGCGGCGTTCGCCGAATCTTGCCACTATACGATCGACTTTAGTGACGTGAAGGGGCAGGAGCATGCCAAGCGAGCGCTGGAAGTGGCCGCGGCGGGCGGGCACAACATTCTGCTCATTGGTCCGCCGGGATCAGGAAAAACCATGCTTGCCAAGCGCCTCCCGACCGTCCTTCCCCCCCTCGGTTTGGAAGAAGCTATCGAGACCACCAAGATCCATAGCGTGTCTGGTCTCCTACCGCCTCGTACCCCCCTCATCGCCATCCGACCCTTTCGGTCCCCGCACCACACCATCTCGGATGCCGGCCTGATCGGTGGTGGGAACATCCCTCGTCCGGGCGAGGTCAGCCTCGCCCATCACGGCATCCTCTTCCTCGATGAAATCTTGGAATTCAAGCGGAACGTCCTCGAGGTGCTTCGCCAACCTCTCGAGGACGGCCAGGTGACTATCGCCAGGGCCATCACGTCGCTCACGTATCCGGCGTCCTTCATGCTGGCGGCAGCCATGAATCCATGTCCATGCGGATACTTGACCGATCCTCAGCGGGAATGTGGGTGCACCCCTGGCGAGATCCAGCGGTATCTCAACCGGATCTCGGGTCCCCTCTTGGACCGTATTGATATCCACATCGAGGTTCCTCCCCTGCGGTATCGAGACATGGCGGCCGAGGCAGGGGGAGAACCCACGCCTGTGATCCGGGAGCGGGTCAGAAGGGCCCGAGCTGTCCAGGCTGATCGCTTCAAGAAGAGTAAAATCTTTTGCAACGCCGCCATGAGCCCGAGGCAGATCCGCCGCCACTGTCAGGTCGGAGAGGACGGACAGCGCCTGTTAGAGACCGCCATGGAACTGTTGGGGTTCAGTGCCCGCGCGTATGATAGAATATTGAAAGTCGCCCGCACGATTGCCGACCTCGCCGCTGAGGAGACCATCCACCCAGACCACATTGCTGAAGCCATCCAGTACCGCAGCCTCGATCGCGGACTTCGGGGAGGATAAGCCATGAGTGCTATTCCAGCGAGATGCCTGCAGTGTCAACATGATCTTCGTTATGATCTGATCAATTTGCGATTTCGCTGTCCCGTCTGTAACGACGTTGCATCCTCGGTCTCCCAAACGGAGGCCTGGCGGAAGCGCGGAGAGACTGTGGGACGCGAATCGGCCCGGCTGCTGAGTAAAGTCGAGCGTTGGCTTGGCAAATGAAGCAGCGGAGGGCGCTCTGGCCCCTCATCCTCATCCCCTTGTTGGCCACGGCCGGCACGGCGCAGGAGGTGCGTGAGGGGCGGGGAGTGCTCGAGCGTCTGGTTTTCGTTCCGGAGCAGAATCAATTCGAGATTAGCGTCCACGAGGCGCAGGGCAGACGCACGTTCACCGCGGACAACCGCGTGGTGTTGATCAAGCTCGATTCCACACTCTTGAAGGACCCGCGGACAGCCCCATTGGCCCGTGATGGGCCAGTCGTTTTCTACTACGAGGAATACCAACCGCGCATTAACAAGCCCTTTCTCTCTCGGGTGGTGATACTCTTTGTCGATGTCCTGCAACTGAAGCGTTTCCTCACCTCCCCCTGATACCTATTCGTTGTCCGACGACCGATAACCGAATCTCGCCGACCGACGACCGCTTTTCGATGACCGATGTCCGATGACCGTTAACCGCACAAGATCAAAAGGTCTTTATCGGTCGTCGGGTTACGGTCATCGGTTCACACAGCGAGAGCGTGGACTCTCTCTGCCAATTGCGGTATGCTACGAAAAAAAAGCGTGGTGGACGCGCCGTCATGATCCAAGGGCCGCAAAAAGCAATCCTCGGGGGGGTAAGCACCTTCGAGATTCACGGGCAGAAATACTACGACATCCTCTATGAGCTTGAAGGAAGGGAGCTGGGAAAGGCCCGCTTGGGACCTGAGGTGATCTATGCCGATCCCAAAGTAGGCGACCGAGTCATGCTGCATTTCGTGATGGGTATGGTGATCAAGGTAGAGAAGGGTGGAGGATGATCGGCCGATGAGGCGCGGCCTGGTCGCCTTGGGCATGGCCATCCTGATCCTCGCGGTCGGGAGCTGTGCCAAGGGAGAGAGCCGGTCTTCCGAGGCGGTGACGATCGCCATCGAGACCAATCCTGTCAGTCTCGATCCCCGAGTGGCTACCGATGCCGTTTCGCAGCATGTGATCGAGTTGCTGTTCAATGGTCTCGTGCGTGCGGATGCAAACTTCCGCATCGTGCCGGATCTGGCCGAACGATGGGAACAGCCCGACGACCACATCTATATCTTTCACCTGCGACGGGGAGTCCAGTTTCACCACGGCCGTGAGCTCACGGCCGAGGATGTCCGGTTTACCTTCGAATCCCTCAAGAGCGTTGGCTCGGTTCATGCTGCCGTCCTCGAGGAGATCGAAAAGATCGAGGTCCTGGATCGGTTTCGGGTCGCCTTTCACCTGAAGCGCCGCTTCGCGCCCATCCTGTACCACCTGACGATGGGCATTGTCCCCGCAGCGGTAGCCCGCCGAGACGGCTTTGGGCAGCAGCCGGTAGGGACGGGGCCTTTTCGATTCCGTCGATGGGTGCAGAACGAGCGTGTCGAGGTCGACGCGTTTCCGGCGCATTTCGGCGGGCCGCCGCACATCGGGCGGCTCAGCCTTCGGGTTATTCCGGATGCGACCATCCGTTTCCTCGAACTGAAGAAGGGGACCATTGATCTCCTTCCCGGTTCGCTTCCCCCGGAGGTCATGCCGATGGTGGAGGCGCTCCCGGGAATTCAGATGGCCAAAATCCCCTCCAGCAACTACACCTATATGGGCTTCAACCTTCACGATCCCATCCTCAACGATCTTCGCGTCCGCCGGGC
>JBFHXD010000167.1:0-4858 GCA_041599135.1 Methylomirabilales bacterium (SeqCode)
ACCAGATGCATGTCAGGTCGCACCGATAGAATCGGATGAAGTGGGACGGGATCCCAATCACCTCTCCTTCTCCCTGGATCGAAGTGAACAGCTCGCTTACCTGAAATGTCATCCCCATCGCAGAAAAACTCTACGGTGTCATCTCGCCTCTGTCAATGGCTACCTCAGTCCAGCTATCAGCGGTTACCAGTCAGCCTGGCAAGGTGTTAGGTATTAGGAGTTGCGTGTTAGGTGGGGCCGGCGAGGGAAACCATCCTTCGTCGGCGGAAAATTCCACGAGGTGCTGTGGTAATCGTCCTGTATTATGTTTATCCGGCGGCTCCGACGGGACTTGACCCCCGGGAGAGCACGAGCAGATATGTCAGGGAGGTGAGATCAGATGCTTCGCCTCGATACCGATCACGACGCAGTTATCGTAGTGGATGTGCAAAACGATTTTTGCCCAGGAGGTGCGCTGCCCGTACCGGACGGGGATCGGGTGATTCGGCCGCTTAACGAACTGCTGCGCCGGACCGATTGTCTGATCGTCGCCACCAGGGACTGGCATCCCGCGAATCACTGCTCCTTCACAGACCAAGGTGGATCCTGGCCGGTTCATTGTGTGGCTGACACGTGGGGAGCAGATTTTCATCCTCACCTGGACCAATCTCGACTGCACGTGATTGTGTCCAAAGCCACCTCACCGGATCAGGAAGCCTATTCCGGATTCCAGGGAACCTCCCTGGCCTCCCTTCTGCAGGAGCGAGGGATAAAACGGGTTCTGATCGGGGGACTCGCCACCGACTATTGCGTTAAGGCAAGCGCCATTGATGCCCGCCAAGCTGGCTTCGAAGTCATCGTCCTTGCGGATGCGATTCGTGGTGTTGAAGTGAACCCTGGAGACTGCGCCAAGGCGATTGAGGAGATGCGGCAGGCTGGTTGTACTTTTCTCCGGACGGACCAGCTCGCATAGGATGCTTTTTCGGACAGAGGCTTCAGGGGAACCGGCTCAACGGACTCGGCTAACCTCAACAGCTCAGAGCTGGCGAAGTTTGGGATTGAAGGCCTCCCTCAGACCCTCCCCGAAGAGGTTGAAGGCGAGCACGACAATCAGGATCGCCGTGCCGGGAATGATGGTTAGCCACGAGGCATCGAAGAGAAAGTTCTTCCCGTCCGAGAGAATATTCCCCCAGGTGGGCTCCGGCGGTGGGACACCAAACCCGAGAAAGGACAGGCCGGACTCGGTCAGGATCGCATAGGCGATCCCCAAAGTAGCCGAGACCAGGACCGGGGCGATGGCATTCGGGATGAGATGGCGAAGGATGATCCGAGGACCGGAGACCCCGAGCGCATGTGCCGCCTGGACAAAGTCCTGCTCGCGCAGCGCCAGGATCTCGGCGCGAACAAAACGCGCCGTGCCGGTCCAGCTCGTGAGACCAATCACGATCATAATATTCAAGATCGACGGCTTCAGGACGGCCACGACTGTGAGAATCAAGAAGAACGCCGGGAAGGAGAGCATCACATCAATGAGGCCGGCAACCAAGGTATCGACGGTCATCAGCCGGAGAGCCCCGATTCCGATCCGCACGCGACCGTAGTATCCGGCGATGCCCCCTAGGGCGATCCCAATAGCGACGGCGATCCCGACCGCCACGAACCCGACCGAAAGCGATACGAAGGCCCCTTCAAGCATGCGGGCAAAGACGTCGCGTCCAAGATCATCCGTGCCGAGCAAGTAGATGCCTAGGCGCGGAAGGTTCTCTGCGGAAACTGCTTGGCGGTTGGGCAGCGACAGTGGAGGCCTCAACTTGTCGGCAAGCCTCACTTGGCGTGAGTCAAGGACCGGCTCTTCCCCCTTCGTCAGAAGCACGCCCATGACGGCCACCACGAAAAAGACGATGCAGGCCAGCATACCTGCCACGGCAGTCCGGTTCCGTAAGAAGGACCGCCACGCAAGGCGTGAGGGGGAGATCGTCACCTCGGAGGGTCGTGACTCTGTCAACGTCGCCATCGTTACTCGGCCTCCAGCCGAATCCGAGGATCCGCCACCATGTAGAGCAGGTCTGAGAGCAACGTCCCCAGCAGGGTCAAGACCGCCGCAATGAAATTCAGGCTAATCACGATCGGGTAGTCGCGGCTGAGGATCGCCTCGTAGCCTAATCGCCCGATCCCTGGCCAGGCAAAGATCGTCTCAATAATCACACTGCCGCCGATCAGTCCCGGAACGAGCAGGCCAAGCATCGTCACGAAGGGGAGGAGGGCGTTACGCAGCGCATGCTTGTACAGGACAGCATCCTCGGGCAATCCCTTGGCCCTGGCGGTTCGCACAAAGTCCGAGTTGATGACCTCGAGCATCTGTGAGCGCACATACCGCGACAGGACAGCTATCCCCGCCGTCGCCCCGAGCACCGACGGCAGGACCAGGTGCCACGTCCGATCCATGAGACTCAAGACGGGTGCAACCCCCTCTCGTCCAAAAGTCCTGAGCCCGATCACATCCACATGGAACGTTTGGACAACAAAATTGATCATGAGATAGGCAAGATAAAAGCCTGGGACAGAAATCAGCGCGAAGACGACGACGGTCGTGACCTTGTCGAAAAGGGAGTTGCGACGGATCGCGCTGGCGATCCCCAGGGGAAAAGCGTAGCACCAGATGAGGATCGTTCCGACCAGGAATAGGGGGAGGCTGTTCCAGAACCGCTCGAAGATCTTTGGTAACACCGGCTGGCTATCTTTAAACGAGCGCAGCTCGCGTGTAAAAAGCAGCTTCCGATAGAAAAGCCAGTACTGCTCGTACAGTGGCTTGTCGAGGTCGAACGCCTTGCGGTAGCGCTCGAGCTGCTCCGGCGTAAACCGGGGATTGAGCGGGTCGATCTGGCTCGGTTGCCCCGGGGCCAGATGGATGACAGCGAACGAGATCACCGAAACAAAGAAGAGGGTCCAAAGTTTCTTCCACCCAATGCGGAGTAGAACAGAAAGCATTTCTCCTCAGTTGGCCGTAAGCACGGGCTGGGAGGTCTTCACCCACTGGTTGAAGTGAAAGTTGATTCGGCCGAGCTTATCGGGAACGATCGGCAGGTACCGCGATGTGCCGTTGGAATCCTGGATGACGCGAACGAGCTTCCGGTCCAGAAGGGTGAGGCCCTTGCCGACGAAAAGGAACGTGTAGGGCTGGTCCTGGGCGATTAGCTTGTGCAGACGTCTCGCCATTTCGACCTGCCGCGCGCGGTTATACTCCTGGCGGATGCGGATCATCAACGCGTCCGCCTCCGGATTGGAATACCCGACGAAATTGAGCTGGAAGTGCCCCATCTGGCTCGAGTGAAAGATCTGGTAGAGATCTGCATCCAGCCCCATGGACCAACCGAGAATCAGGGCATCAAAGTCCCCCTTATCCACCCGCTCGTTGATAAAAACCGCCCACTCCATGATGAGGGTCTCCACCTTGATTCCCAGGCGGCGCCACGCATTCTGGGCAACCACCATCACGGCCTTTCGGACCTCATTTCCCAAGTTGGTGATGAGGGTGAAGGCCAAGGGCTTTCCATCCTTTTCGAGCCATCCTTCGGCGTTCCGGGTCCACCCGGCCTCGGCCAGAAGACGGAGTGCCCCCTTAGGGTCGTATGGGAGCGGCTTCACCGTTCGGTTATAAAAATCGGTCTGTTTCGGGTAGGGCCCGGTCGTCCGTTCCGCCTGACCGTACAGAACGTACTCAATGATCTCCTCGACGTTGATCGCCATGCCGAGTGCCTTTCGCACGCGGACATCCTGGAAGATCGGTCGCCGCATGTTGTAGCCAATGTACGTGTACCCTAATCCGAGCCGCGAGAAGTTCTGAAAGCGGGGGTCGTGTTTCAAGCGGTCGACCTGATGCGGCTGCGCGCCGTAGGCGTCGCTGGTCCCGGCATAGAAGGTGAGCTCGGCCGTGAGCAGGTCGGGGATGATCCGGTACAAATATTGATGCAGGTTCGGCGCCCCCTCCCAGTAATCCTCAAACCGTTGCAGGCGAATAAACTGGTCGGTCTTCCACTCGGCGAACCGAAAGGGGCCAGTACCGATCGGCGCTCGGTTGAACGCGGAATCGCGGACGGAAAAGCTATCGGGATCGCGGCCCGCGCGGATTGCCTCTGCCTTGAGACGCTCCCGGTTGAGGAGGTGCTCGGGCAGGATCCCCATGCCCCAGCTCCCGAACCCCGGCTCAAAGAGCCGTGTATAGATGATCTTGACGGCGTACCGGCCGAGCGGCTTCACTGCCTTGATCGGTTCAAAGTCCGGAACCCGAGGCGAGAGATTTTCTGGCGTCATAATCACCTGGTAGGTAAACTTCACGTCACCCGAGTCGAACTCGTGCCCGTCGTGGAAGAGCACCCCTTTGCGAAGCCGAAACAGCACGATGGGGTTGTGCTCGGTTGACGGGACCAGTGCGGCGGCACGCTCCCGGTGGATGACTGGCTCAGCCGCCTCGACAAAGCGGGAAGGATCGATCCGGTTCCCGTAGCCACCCAGCAAGCGGTTGAGCTTCACAAAAAAGTCCTGATCTACCTCGCTGAGGGTGAACTTGAGTCGGGGAGGCTGATGTACCGTCACCTTCACCGTCCGCTTTTTCGGCTTGCTCGACTCCGGTCCCGGTACTGCCACTTCGATCTGTTCGATCTTCGATCGGCCGGGCAGCAGCTCGATTTTCTGCACGAGTCGAAGGGCCGAATCGTCCGCTGCCCGTGCCCTTTCGAGGTACCGGAGAAGTGATTCGCCAGTCACCGGGGTGGCGTCGGGTAGCTCTTGGGTCTCATCCACGACCAGGTAGGCCTCTTCAAAGATTTCCCACGAGTCGGCCAGCCGGCCGCGGAAGGAAAGGTCGAAGTCTCGATCGATC